>NZ_CP195847.1:634108-951162 GCF_051513965.1 Paramicrobacterium salitolerans | reverse complement strand
ACAGCATGAAGTCCGACAGGCGCTGCTCCCCCGACGTGCGGATCACGAGATCCGGATCGGGCTGTCCCCCTGTGTAAAGGTGCTCACCGATCATGTCGGGCGTCAGAGTGTCGGCGAGTTCTTCGAGGCTCCTGCCGTCGTTCTGATGCTCGCGCACGATCTCCCGCATCGCGTCCACGATCTCGGTGCGTCCGCCATAGCCGACGGCGAGATTGATGTGCAGCCCCTTCTTGCCCGCGGTGCGATGCTCCGCGGCATCCAGCACCGCCGTCAGCTGATCGGGAAGACACGAGCTGTTGCCGACGTGCTTGATGCGCCAGTCTCGATAACGGGAGAGGTCATCGGCGAGGTCGGCGATGATCTCGATGAGGTCGCTGATCTCAGCATCAGAGCGATTCTGCAGGTTGTCGCTCGACAGTAGATACAGCGTCACGACCTCGATGCCGAGGTCATCGCACCAGGTCAGGAACTCCCGCATCTTCGCGGCGCCCGCACGGTGCCCGTGGGCGGCCGTCGCCAGCCCGAGCTGCTTCGCCCAGCGGCGGTTGCCATCGATGATCATCGCCACGTGGTGGGGCATCATCTCCGGGCTGAGATCGCGCCGCAGACGCTTCTGATAGAGGTTATAGAGAAGTCCTCGCCCTATCCGTTGCTGGGTGTTCTTCACACAGATACGTTAGTGCACGTTCGCGAACGGCTTCACAGGCGCCTGCCGTATTCTTGGCTCATGACGCGTCGCCCTCCCGTCGAATCCACAGACACTGCCGGATACGACCTCCCTAACATCCCCCTCATCGAGGATGCCGCGGCCCACCCGCAGGAGCCCAAACCGCGCTGGCGTGGGTGGATCCATGCCGGCACCTTCCCCGTCGCTGTCGCTGCAGGAATCGTGCTGATCGTTCTCGCCGGTTCGACACCGGCAAAATGGGCGAGCGCCGTGTTCATGGCCTCGTCCCTCCTGCTGTTCGGCATCTCCGCGCTCTATCACCGCATCCCGTGGAAACCGAAGACGAAGATCATCTTCCGTCGCCTCGACCACGCCAACATCTTCCTGCTGATCGCGGGAACCTACACGCCCATCGCCGTCGTGGCGCTGCCGCCCAACAAAGGCATCCTGCTTCTCATCATCGTCTGGGCTGGGGCACTGCTCGGCATCGGATTCCGTGTGTTCTGGACGGGCGCGCCACGTTGGCTGTATGTGCCGCTGTACGTCGCTCTCGGCTGGGCAGCAGTCGCCTATCTCGTCGATATCGCGAACGCCAACATCGCAACGATGGTGCTCGTGATCTGCGGCGGTCTTCTCTACACGGTCGGTGCCGTTGTGTACGGCTTCAAGCGACCGAACCCGTGGCCGGGAACGTTCGGTTTCCACGAGATCTTCCACGTGTGCACGGTCCTCGCGTTCCTGTGCCACTGGACGGCGATCCTGCTGATCGCGCTGAAGCCGCTCTACCCCTGAGGGTTCTGCGGCCCGTCTTCGCCGTTCGCCCGGCGACGCTCTTCCGCGTCGAGCTCCTCGTTCACCTGTGCACGGTAGTTCACGCGGCGAACGCGACGAACCATGTCGAAGATGAGCAGTACCACCACGAGGGCGACCACGAAGATCGCGACGAAGCCGATCACGCCCGGCGTGACCGAGTTCGGGTCGAACCCGGGCGTCGGAGTCGGAGACGGCGTCGACGTCTCGGCCAGCAGCACCTCGATGGGGCTCATTCGTTGTCCTCGATTCCTGCGAAGAAGTCGTGTTCGTCCTCGGGCGCATCCACGCGCGAGCGAGCCAGCTCGTAGTCTTCGTACGGCCAGGCACGACGCTGCAGATCATTGGACCAGAAGAAGAACGGGCTGTCGTCGGGCACCTGCGAAGCGTGGGCGCGCAGCGCGGCATCCCTCACCTCAAAGAAATCACCGCACGGAATATGAGTGGTCGAGCGGTCTTCCTTCCCCTTGCGCCAGCTGAGCATCTCGCCCAGACGCTCGGCGAGAGGGTCCTCCGGCGTCTCCGCCATGAGCATGTCGTAGTTGGCCTTGACCCGCGGATAGTTGAAGATGTGGTCGTAGTAGACCTTCGAGACGCTCCACGGCTCCCCCGCATCGGGATACTCGGCCGGGTCGGCGGCGGCGTCGAACGCCGCCATCGAAACCTCGTGGCAGCGAATGTGATCAGGATGCGGGTACCCGCCGTTCTCGTCATAGGTGATGAGCACGTGTGGACGGAATTCGCGGATGATGCGCACGAGGGGCTCCGCCGAGATCCGAACGGGGATCGAAGCGAACGAGCCGGGAGGAAGCGTGCCGTCTTCACGGGCCATTCCAGAGTCGTGGTAGCCGAGCCACCGGTGCTGGCAGCCGAGGATCTCCTGCGCGGCGGCCATCTCGCGACGCCGGAATCCGGCCATGTCGCGCTCGATCTGCGCGACGTCCGCGAGGGCCGGGTTGAGGAGGTCTCCGCCTTCGCCGCCGGTGCAGCTGACCACCATCGTCTCCACGCCCCGGTCGGCGTAATACGCCAGGGTCGCTGAGCCCTTCGACGACTCGTCGTCGGGATGCGCATGGACAGTCAGGAGGCGATACGTCACGGGGCCTGCTTTCAGGTAGGAGCGAATAACCTTGTACAAGACTAATCGTTTCAGTGGCAGGTGCAGGTGGAGCAGATGACTGACCGTCAGGATGCCTCGGCGGCAGCCTCTTCGCCGTCTCAGCGGCTTGACGAAAGGTACGGCAACACGCGCACGAGCCGCGTCCGCCTGAAGGTGACGCTGTGGGCTCTGGCCGCTTTCATCACGGTCGTCTTCGTCGCGTGGGCCGTTTGGGCCGGGCTGCTCGTTCCCGGTGCCCAGCTCGAGGCCAAGGACATCGCACACACGATCGTCGACGAACAGACGGTTGAGATCACTTACCAGATCACTGTCGACCACGACACGACCACGATGTGCGCACTCCAGGCGCAGGACGAACAGCACTCGATCGTGGGCTGGAAGATCGTGACGATTCCGGCATCCGAGACTCGAACCACCCAGTACACCGACACGGTTCGCACCGTCGACGAGGCCACAACAGGTTTGATTTACCGCTGCTGGCTGCCTTAAGCTCTTCTGATACCCACGCTGTGGGTTGGTTCAACGCGCCCTGACGGACGTCAGGGCGCCTGTTCTTGTGTAGGGAGTTCCCAATGACTGATGCTTCACAGGTCACGTTCCTCACCCAGGAGGCGTACGACCGCCTCCAGGCTGAACTTGAGCACCTGTCGACGGTCGGGCGCGAAGAGATCGCCAAGCGCATCGAGGCGGCGCGCGAAGAGGGAGACCTCAAGGAGAACGGCGGCTACCACGCCGCGAAGGATGAACAGGGCAAACAGGAGGCCCGCATCCGCACCCTCACCGAGCTGCTTCGCACCGCGACGGTGAGCGAGGCTCCCGAGGCTGACGGAACCGTGCAGCCCGGAACCGTGATCAGCGCTGTCGTCGCAGGGGGCGACGAGAAGTTCCTCCTCGGCAGCCGCGAGATCGCCGGCGACTCCGACCTGGACGTCTACAGCGAGCAGAGCCCGCTTGGCGGCGCGATCATCGGCCTCAAGGTCGGCGACAAGACCAGCTACGAGGCCCCGAACGGCAAGAAGATCGACGTCGAGATCACCGGCGTCGAGGCCTACACGGGCTGAGTCAGCCTTCCACGATCGCGGGGTCGTAGCCGGCCGCACGAAGCGTCTCGACGACGCTCGTCTTGTGGTCGGCGCCCCGCGTCTCGACACTGAGGTCGATCATGACCTCGCTGATCTGCATGCCCTGTCCATGGCGCGTGTGGAGCACCTCGACCACGTTCGCGTTGGCTTGCGCGAGCAGCTCAGCGATGCGCGCGAGCTGACCCGGACGGTCGGGCAGCGGAATCCTGAGCGTCATGTAGCGGTCTGCCGCAGACAGACCGTGGGCGACCACGCGCTGCATCAGCAGCGGATCGATGTTGCCGCCGGACAGGATCGCGACCGTAGGGCCGGTCGCGTTCACGCGCCCCTCGATGATCGCCGCGACCGTGACGGCACCGGCGGGTTCGACGACCAGCTTGGCCCGCTCAAGCAGCATCAGGAGGGCCTTCGCGATCTCGTCCTCACTGACCGTTACGACATCATCGACGAGCTCTCTGATCAGGTCGAAGTTGAGCGCTCCCGGTCGACTGACGGCGATGCCGTCCGCGATGGTGGGCTGGATCTCGATGTCGACAGGGTGCCCCTCCGCGAGCGACGGCGGGTAGGCTGCGGCGTTCTGCGACTGCACTCCGACGACTCGGATGCTCCGACCCTCGCGCTCTGCGCGCTGCTTCGCTGCGGCGGCGACTCCGGCGATGAGCCCTCCACCGCCGATCGGAACGACGATCGTGGAGGCATCCGGCACATCGTCGAGGATCTCGAGGCCGAGGGTGCCCTGCCCGGTGACGATGTCGATGTGATCGAATGGCGGAATGAGCACTGCGCCGGTCTCCTCGGCGTACTCCGCGGCCGCGCGCAGCGGCTCGGTGACGGTATGTCCGCGCAGCACGACATCTGCGCCGTAGCGGCGGGTCGCCTGCAGCTTCGGCAGCGGCACACCGACGGGCATGAAGATCGTCGCTTTGATCCCGAGCTCGCGCGCTGCGAAGGCGACACCCTGCGCGTGGTTTCCCGCGGATGCCGCGACGACGCCCTTCTGCTTCTCCTCCTCGCTCAGCTGCGCGAGGCGATTGTAGGCGCCGCGGATCTTGTACGACCCCGTCCGCTGCAGGTTCTCGCACTTCAGGTACACGGGCTGACCGAGCACCTCCGCGAGATACCGCGAGCTCTCCATGGGCGTGTGCTGCGCGACGCGGCCGACGAGCTGCTGAGCCTTCTCGAGAGATTCGAGCGACGGGATGTTCTGAACCATGCACTAGTCCTTGTCTGTTGGTGTCGTATCGCGGCGCAGCTTGCCCTGTGCGGGAACGGTGCGCCAGATGAGGTCGGACTCGTAGGAGGCGGTGGGATCTTTCCACGCTCCTGAGCCGACATAGCCGATGACGACGTTGACGACAGCGGCGATGGGAACAGCGAACAGCGCACCGGGGATTCCGGCGACGAGAGTGCCCGCGGTGACCACGAGCACGACGCCAAGCGGGTGGACCTTGACGGCTGTTCCCATGAGAAGCGGTTGAAGCACGTGCCCCTCGACCTGCTGGACGAGCAGGACGACGCCGAGCATGATCACGGCGCTGATCGGGCCGTTGTAGACGAGCGCGATGAAGACGGCGACGGCTCCCGTCACGATGGCGCCGATGATGGGGACGAAAGCGCCGAGGAAGACGAGCACACCGATCGGAATGGCCAACGGCAGCCCCAGCACAAAGGCTCCGACGCCGATGCCGAGCGCGTCGATCGATGCGACGAGGATCTGCGTCCGCGTGTAGTTCTCGAGAGTCGTCCACCCGGCCTGGCCGGCCCCATCGACGGCGGGACGCGCGCGTCGCGGCACGAACGTCAGTAGCCACTTCCATATGTTCTTACCGTCGATCAGGATGAACAGCAGCGCGAAGAGCGTGAGCAGCACGCCCGCAGCCACGTGACTGAAGGTGGTTCCGAGCGACAGCGCACCCGACAGAATCGCGCTCGTGTCAGCTTGGACGCTGTCCCAGATGTCCTCGAAGATCGTGACGAGCTTGTTGTCGGTCAGATGCAGCGGCGAGTGCAGCAGAAAGGCTTTGAAATCCTCGATGGACTGCATCGTGCGCGCCCGGACCTCTCCAGCTTCGGCGACGATCTGCCAGATCACGAGCCACACGAGCGCACTCACGACGCCCACGGCCGCGACCATCGCCGTTGCCACGGCCAGCCCTCGAGGCCAGCGCCACCGCACGAGGGTCTTGACGAGCGGAAGCACGAGTGCTGACACGAGCACAGCGACGAGTACCGGAATCACGATGAGCCGCAGCTGAACGATGATGAATACGAGAACAGCGGTGGCGGCCGCGATCAGCAGAAGTCGCCAGCTCCAGGCTGCGGCGATGCGAACGCCCGGCGGAATCGTGTCGACGATCTCCTCCGATGTGACGTGGCGTTCGGGCTGCGGCTCGACGGGCTCGCTCGGAGCAGCGGGACGCGCAAAAAGTCGCGTCCACCAGCTGGGTCTGCGGGTCTGCGTCACGCCAGACAGTCTAAGGCTCCACGCTTCACGTTCCTCGCATGTACCGCCTGGCTTCGATCGTGTCACCGGATGCTGCTAGCGTCCGAAGAATGTCGACGACTCTTTCCACGGATGCCGCGCGACGCATCGCTCTCGCAGCGCAGGGCTTCACGCGCTCGCAGCCACCCTCGCCCGGCACCCGTCATTTCGGCGGGCTCCTCGACCGCCTGGGCATTCTGCAGATCGACTCCGTCAACGTCTTCGCGCGCAGCCACTACCTTCCGGTGTTCGCGCGCCTCGGCTCATACTCCCCTGGTGATCTCGATGCACTGATGCACGCGCGACCCGCCTCGGTCACCGAGTGGTGGGGGCACGAGGCCACCTTCATGCGCACAGCGGACCTGCCGCTCTGGCGGTGGAAGATGGCACGCCTTCAGCAGCGCGATCTCGCCGATGAAGATTCGTGGGCGAACACGCACGCAGGAGTGATCGAGTGGGTCCGGTCGGAGCTCGCGGAACGCGGACCGTCGGTCGCGCAGGAGATAGAGACGGATGCCGAACGCGGACGTTCCGGCTGGTGGGAGTGGTCGGACGTCAAGCGCGCGCTTGAGACGCTGTTCCGTTGGGGCGAGGTCGCGACCGCCGGCCGCACCTCCACCTTTCAGCGACGCTACGCACTCGCTGAGCAGGTCGTGCCACGCGAGGTTCGTGAACGAGATGTGTCCGAGAGCGATGCGGTGCGCGAGCTGGTGAGGCGCGCCGCCGTGAGAACGGGTGTGGCGACGGCATCCGATCTCGCTGACTACCACCGGCTGCCCACCGCGCTCACGATGACGGCCATCCATGAGTTAGAGGAGGCCGGTGAGCTGAATCGCGTCCACGTCGACGGTTGGAGGCGAGGCGGGCGCCCGCTGGCAGCATGGATGCCGTCAGAACAGCGGGTTCCCCGAGCAGTCGACGCACACGCGATTCTGTCGCCGTTCGATCCCGTCGTGTGGACGCGCGACCGTGCCGAGCGGCTCTTCGACTTCCACTACCGCATCGAGATCTACACGCCTCGTCATAAACGCGTGCACGGCTATTACGTTCTGCCCGTGCTCATCGGCGATCAGCTTGTCGCCCGCGTCGACCTCAAGAACGACCGTGCCGCGGGTGTGTTACGCGTGCAATCGGCGTGGAAACAGGCCAATATCGGTGCTGATACTGTAGAAAGGCTCACAACCCTGCTCAGAGCAACAGCAGAGTGGCAGGGCAACGAGCAGATCAGTGTGGGGATCCGGGGGGACTTTTCCGACGCCGTGGCGGACGCTCTCGGAGCACCACGCCATGAGACTGAGTGACGACGCGCCGCAACATGGGCAGTTCTCCCCAGTGCTCGGCGGTCTAGGCACTGGTAGCTTTTTGATATATCACATTCATTCTGAAGGGGAAGTGACACCACATGGCAACCGATGAGAACGCACCGGGCGGTCAGGGCGGCAACCCGGCCGATAACACCGGTGGCGCCCAGCCTCCCCAGGGGGACCAGGGTGCCTCGTACACTCCGCAGCAGCAGCCGCAGGGGCAGTACTCACCTCAGGGACAGTACTCACCGCAGGGCCAGCAGCCGGGACAGTACAGCCCCCAGGGACAGCAGCAGCCGCAGGGGCAGTACACCCCGCAGGGCTCCTACACTCCTCAGGGCCAGTACACACCTCAGGGACAGTACGCTCCTCAGGGACAGTACGCTCCTCAGGGACAGCAGGGTCAGTATGCACCGCAGGGCGGCGCCTACCCCGCTGGCGCATATGCCGCAACCGCCCCGAAGCAGAGCGACCCGGCCAAGCGGAAGAAGATCATTCTTCTCAGCTCGATCGCCGGTGGCGTCGTTCTGCTCCTGATCATCGGCATCATCGTCGTCAATGTGATCAACGGCTCGAAGTACAGCCCGCAGGCTGTCGTCGAGAAGTACCTCACGACCATCGCATCCGGCAACCTCAAGGAAGCCAACAAGCAGGTCAGCACGGGCCTTAAGAAGGGTCAGGCCGCTCTGGTCAGCGACAAGGTGCTGAAGGACAAGAACACTCGAATCCAGAACCCGAAGGTCACCAAGGCCCGGACGGAGGGTGACAGCGCGCAGGTAGCCTTCAGCTACAAGCTCGACGGCACCACGTACGACGGCACGCTCACGCTGAGCAAGCAGGGCAAGCAGGCCGTGTTCTTCGACGACTGGGCGATTGACAAGCCTCTGCTGGTCGACGTCGCGGTTTACATCTCCATGGGAACCGAGGCGACCGTGAACGGCGTCAACGTCGACTTCGGCGAGGAGATGTCTCTCAAGGCATACCCCGGCGTCTACAAGATCGGTGCTCCGGACAACAAGTGGTTCTCCGCTGAGGAGCAGACGCTTGTCGCCGCAACCGGCAGCAAGGCCGGCTACGAGTCGGGTGAGCTGAAGCTCAAGGCCACGGACGCTCTCACCGACGAAGTTCAGAACCAGCTGAACGCGATGCTCGATGAGTGCGCAAAGTCGACCGAGCCCGAACTCGACAACGACGACTGCAGAATGAGCCGAAGCAGCGTGATCGGGATGAGCGAGATTGACAAGATCGAGCGCAAGATCATCGAGTACCCCGAGGTCACGGTGAACGACGACGGTCGCAGCTTCGAGACTGAGGAGGGCGACCTTGAGGAGATCGCGACGGGTAAGGACTATTCCGGCGACCCGATCTCTGGTCCGATCACGTCGTACTCGACCTGGTCATTCTACGGTGAGATCACCATCGACGGCGACAAGGTCGAGCTGACCTTCTGGTAAACCGCCGTATCCACGAACGTGGGGCCGATTCTTCGGAATCGGCCCCACGTTCGTTTAAGAATCTGCACTCAGCGGAAAGCACGATGCCGAGAAGAACTCCCCATCCATCCCGATCGATGAGTGCGTTCACGCTCTCGCTGCCCGCGCTCGTGAGGCTGACAGTGCGTGCGGCTCCAAGCGGTGGCTGCTGCTCGCATCTTGAGCGACGCCCAAGCCTCCAACCACCGCCAGCCGGATTAGAAGCCGCCGCCGATCTCGCGCAGCCGCTTCACACGGTCAGCGATCGGCGGGTGTGTGCTCATCAGGCGCTTGGCCATGCCCGGCTTCTTCTGCGGGTCGTTGATCCACAGATGAGCCATCGAGCTGTTCTGGCGCTTCAGCGGGCGCGAGTTCTGTTCGAGCTTCAGCAGAGCGCTGGCAAGAGCATCGGGATGCCGCGTCGTCAGCGCGCCGGTCGCATCGGCGAGGTACTCGCGCTGACGGGAGACGGCGAGCTGGACGAGCGTAGCCACGATCGGTGCGATCAGCATGGCGACGATGCCGAAGATCATGATGATGGGGTTTCCTCCCCCACCGCCGCGATTGCCGCCCCGGTTGCCGCCGCCGAACCACATCATCCGCAGGAACAGATCGGCGATGAACCCGATCGCGACGACGAGTCCGAACACGATCATGTTCACGCGGATGTCGTAGTTGCGCACGTGACCGAGCTCATGTGCCATGACGCCCTCGAGTTCGGAGTCCGTCAGGATCTCCAGAAGCCCCGTCGTCGCCGCCACGGAGGCGTGCGCGGGGTCACGACCGGTCGCGAACGCGTTGGGCGCCGGATCATCGATGATGTAGACCTTCGGCATGGGAGTGCCCGTTGTGATGCTGAGATTCTCGACGATGCGGTACAGGCGCGGGTTGTCGGCCTTCTGAATCTGTCGTCCACCGCTGATGGCGATCGCTTGGGAGGACGCGAGGAAGTACTGCAGAAACGCGTAGCCGGTCGCCACGACGAGCGTCACAATCGTGATGGTCCAGCTCTGGTAGACGTAGCCGGCGAGCCAGCCGAGACCGCCGATGATCACAAGGAATCCGATGATGATCACAATGGTGTTGATCTTGTTCTTTCGGATTGCGCGATACATGGCGCCCCTTCAGGAGTGAGGTCGACAGAGGATGAGCAAAGGGCCTGATCGAAACCAGACCCTTGAGCGCTCGATCAGAACTGAATTCGCGGAGGTTCCGAGATGGCTGCGGTGTCTGAGACCTCGAAGAACTCCTTCGGTTCGAAACCGAGGTTCTTCGCGAAGAGGTTGTTCGGGAAGACACGGATCTTGGTGTTGAGCTCGCGAACGCCGCCGTTGTAGAAGCGACGCGACGCCTGAATCTTGTCTTCGGTGTCGACGAGCTCACCCTGGAGCTGGAGGAAGTTCTGGCTGGCCTGCAGCTGCGGGTAGGCTTCAGCGACCGCGAAGATCGACTTCAGAGCCTGCTGCATGTGGTTCTCGGCGACGGATGCGTCTGCCGGCCCCTGGGCGTTGAGCGTCTCCGCACGCGCCTGGGTGACGTTCTCGAACACGGCCTTCTCGTGTGCGGCGTAGCCTTTCACCGCCTCGATGAGGTTCGGAATCAGGTCAGCGCGCCGTTTGAGCTGCACCGTGATGTCGCTCCACGCCTCGTTCACTCGCACACCGAGTGTCACGAGCGAGTTGTACGTCGCCCACAGGTAAATGCCCGCGATGACGACGAGCGCCACGACGATCAGTACGGGAATGAGCCATTCCATGCTTTGAGTACTCCCTCTTGTGCTGCGTACGGCGACTTCCACGCCGTGTTCGTTCAGTCTACGGGGCTGAGGGTCATAATCACCTGGACAACGCCCCCTTTTGTCAGTTTTCCCTGGGGTTTCTCACTCCCCGAGCACGCGCGACAGGTACGGGTTGCGGAAAAGTCGGGCCGGATCGAGCCGATCGCGCACGGAGATGAAGTCGTCGAACCGCTCATAGACGGCGCGGAGCCCCTCGGCATCCCGCCAATGCATCTTGCCCCAGTGCGGACGCCCTTCGAAGCCGCGCATGATCTCTTCGACCGCTCTGAAGTACTCGGTCGGGTCCTCCCCCGCGTAGCGGTGCACGGCGATGTAGCCGGTCTCGCGCCCGTAAGCGGTCGAGAGCCAGATGTCGTCGGATGCCGCGAAGCGGACCTCCACCGGGAATGAGATCCGCCAGCCCTTCCGTTCGATGAGCGCCTTCACCTCGCGGAGCGCGTCAGGGACGAGCGCCGCGGGAATCGCGTATTCCATCTCTTTGAACCGCACCGAACGCTGGGTTGTGAACACCCGGTGGGAGGCATCGGTGAACTCACGATTTCCGGTGAGCTTGTCGGCCGTGCGATTGAGCGGTGGGATCACCCGCGGGATCGCCTTGCCGACGCTGCACATCGCCTGCAGCAGCCCGTTGGAGACGAAGACGTCGTCGATCCAGCGGCCGACGGGGTTCAGCGGATCACGCGCGGTGTCCGCCGGCATCCTCGTATTCGACTTCGTGAGAGCGGTCTCGGTGTGGGGGAACCAGTAGAACTCGAAGTGGTCGGTCTCGGCGACGCGGCTCTCGAGGGTGTCGAGGACATCCCACAGAGGCACGGGCTTCTCCAGCGCGTGCAGGTCGAATGCGGGGACGCACTGCACGGTGACGTCGACGAGGATGCCGAGAGCGCCGAGCCCGAGTCGAACGGCCGGAAGCAGGTCGGAGTTCTCGTCGTCGTCCACGTGCAGAAGCTCACCGCTTCCCGTCACGAGCGTCGCCCCGACCACCTGCGCGGTGAGGCCTCGGAATCTCGCCCCGGTGCCGTGCGTTCCGGTGGAGACGGCCCCGGCGATCGACTGACTGTCGATGTCTCCGAGGTTCTCCATCGCGAGCCCGTGCGGGGCGAGCAGTCGAGGTATGTCGCGCAGTCGTGTTCCCGCAGACAGCGTCACGCGGCCACGTTCCGCATCGACGTCGATCACACCGGTGAGATCGTCGAGCTCGAGCAGCACACCCACCGGTACGGCGATTCCGCTGAAGCTGTGGCTCGCGCCGACAGCCTTGATCGGGATGCCGCTGCCCGCAGCCGCGGAGACGGCACGCTGCACCGCTCCCGCGCTGTCCGGTCGCTCCACTCTGATGGGCTTCGACGTCTCCGTCCGACCCCAGTTGCGCCACGCTGCGCCCGTCGCTGTCACAGAAACACCTTTCCTTCACCCCGGTAAGTGGGGACCCGATCGACAACGCTCTCCCCATCGACGATGATGAACTCGTCGAGGTGCTCGCTCAGTTCACCCGATTTCGAGTGCCGCAGCCACACCCGATCGCCGATGCGCAGATCCGCGGCTCCTCCCCCGCGGAACGGGGTCTGCACCTCACCCGCCATCTCGCGCGGCAGCATGTGCATCCCCTCCGGCCAGACGGCCGCCGGGAGGGCGCCACGTTCGGGAGGTCCCGAGGCGATCCAGCCGCCGCCGAGCACCGTCGCCATATCGCTGCGTGGCTTTCGCACGACCGAGAGAGCGAAGGATGCCGCGGGAGCCGGTTCGAAGCCCGCGAAGCCATCGAAGCGATGCCCCGCGAAGAGTCCGCTCCCCGCCGCGATCTCCGTGACGGAGTCATCGGCCGACGTCGTCTCGAGCGAGCCGGTACCGCCGCCGTTCACGAACTCGAGATCGGCGACCTCACGCACGAGTCGAACGGTCTCGGAGCGCCGTTCCTGCAGCTCAGCGTTCGAGCGCCCCTTGATCACGCGAAGCGCGGCGTTCATCGCAGCCTGCCCCGGTACGGCGTCCGGCACTCCGGCGATCTGTCCCTCATACGCCATGAGACCGACGAGGGTGAAGCCCGGGCGCTCCAGAACGTGCTCGGCCAAGGAGCGGACCGCCTCGGGCGTGTGCAGCGGAGAACGCCAGGCGCCGAGTCGTCCGAGCGCCGGGGCGTCCCACGAGGCATCCAGTTCGATGCACACGCGGATGAGTGCGCGCTTCTCGGGCGCCACGACAGCGTCGACGATGTCGAGCTGCTCCGGACTGTCGATCATCAACGTCACGCGGCTCGCGAGCTTCTCGGACGCGGCGAGCTGCGCGATCGCGGATCGGTTCGCCGTCGGGTAGCCGACCACCACGTCATCGATGGTCTCGGCGAGCCAGAGCGCTTCGGGGAGCGTGTACGCGAGAACTCCCGCATAACCGGGCAGCGCGAGCGCGGCATCCAACACCGCCCGCACTCGAACGGACTTGCTCGCCAGGCGAATCGGCGTGCCAGCCGCGCGACGCACCATGTCGTGCGCGTTGAATCTGAGCGCCCCGAGGTGGATGACGCCGAACGGAGGATCGTCAGCTTCCGTCGCGCGATCGAGCGCGGGCCAGTAGTGGGAGGGGGTGCGCCAGGGAGTGGGATCGGGTCCGACGCGTTCGTGAGATGTCAAGGAAATCGTCATTGAGCGCCTTTCGTCCTTTGAAACGATATCGGGGATGCCGTGAGCCCGGCCAACCGGACAGCGAACGCTCGTCTCCTGCACGTCCGCTGAGAGCGTCCAGAAAAGGGCCCGTGGTTGCTTGACTTCGCAGTAGGAATCACCGTGAATGGGTGATGAAGTGGGGCGGACTTTATCTATACACAGACACAGCATCTCGCCGGATGAACCGGCAAGAGCACACCGTCGTTGGCGTTTGCTCCTTCTCTCGCTCGTCGCGGCCGCCACCATGATGGTCCCCGCCCTTCTCGCCGCGCCCGCTCACGCCGTTGACGGCGGGACGCAGGACGCTACCGCCCCGGTCGAGACGGACGATGACGGCAAGAAGGACCCGGACGGCACGACGCCCCCGCCGACGGAGACTGAGCCGCCGGTCGACGCCACAGTCGCGCTCGATCCGCTACCGTCACTGATCAGACAGGACAGCGTCACGGTCTCCGGAACTGTCCCCGATTCGATCAAGCCGGGCAGCACGGTCACCGTCAAATCCCAGGGCCGCCAGGCGACGAACACGTCGGTGACCGACTCGCACACATTCTCCGCAGACATCGAAGTGGCTGCGGGCGAAAAGCAGAAGATCACAGCCTCCGTCGATGGCGCAAAAACCGCGGAGGCATTCGTGAACGTGCTCTTCGCGCCGTCCATCACTCAGAATGAGATCGTCGCCGGGATCGGCGAGAACACGGTCTCCGGCACGGGGTATAAAGGCGCGAAGCTGACGCTCACGGTCGGGGAACGGACCTACTCCACGACCGTGAAAAGCGACCGCTCGTGGACGGTGACCGTCGCACACGAGGTCAGCCGCGGCACGGCAACCGCGACGCAGACCACATCGTGGGCTCCGGAGGGGTCGAACGCCAGTCGGAGCATCCCCATCACCGTTGATCTGACGGCGCCGAAGCCACCCGCGCTCTCCTCCCCCGCGGCGGGCACGACGCTGCCGCTGGCCGGCGCGACGATCTCAGGCACAGCAGAGCCGGGAGCGCAGATCACCGTCTTCGTTGGAGCGCAGGCGATCTGCAAGACCACGGCGTCGTCGAGCGGAGCGTGGTCGTGCACGGCATCCGAGGTCTATAAATCAGGCAAGGGCAGCATCGTCGCGATTGCAACCGACGCCGTAGGAAACTCCAGCAAGGACAGCAGCCCGGTGTCGGTGAGGTTCGGCTCCGCCTCGTCATCTCCGACCGATCCGCCGACGACGGACACCCCGTCGGACACGCCGTCCGACGAAGAGACCACGCCGGACGAAGAGTCCGAGGAGCCTTCTCCATCGGAGAGCGATGACAGCCGCAGCGAGGCGGCGCCGCCTGCACCGGCAGACCCGCGAGGTCCGTGGAACCACGCGACGCCATTCACCGATGCGCTTCCGCCCGCGCTCGGAGCCGAGGCGATCGCCGGTTGGGCGCGCGCGCTCCTCCTGGCAGCGTTGACGGTCGGGCTCATCCTGATTCCGGCACGGATGCTCGCGGGCACGTTCGCGCGTCGTCGCGTCGCGGCATCCGCTGTCACCTTCACCGGAAGAAACCGCTCGTCGTCGGAGTTCGAGATCGCCCCGTCACTCGCCGTGCCGAGCCGTGTGGCGATGATCGTGATCGGAATCGTCGGCACCGGAGCCCTCGCGATTTTCGCGAACCCCGTCGACGGGCGCCCGGCCTACCTGCGGCTGCTCGTCGCGTCCGTGCTCGCCGCCGCGCTCATCAACGCGGTCGCCGCGTGGGTTCCACGCATCCTCTCGCACGTGTGGCGGTGCGGCTACACGGAGGTTCGCTTCAACCCGCGGTGGCTGATGCTGGTCGCGGCATCCGTTCTGGCCACCCGACTGTTCGACCTGCACCCCGCGCTGCTCTTCGGGCTCGTCACCACCGTTCGCGTGCCGAGCGTGCTCGCGGACGCCGTTCTTGCGAGACTCGCACTGACGCGCATGGGCGGGGTCTTCGCCACCGGCATGCTGGCGTGGATGCTCGCCGCGCTCGTGCCTCAGGGAGGCGGGTTCTTCACCCAGCTCGTCATCGAGACGGCGAACATCACGGCGCTCGTCGGCATCGGCTCGGCGGCCATCATGATGGTGCCGCTCGGACGGCTGAGCGGTCGCGCGATCTTCGCCTGGTCACGACCGCTGTGGCTGGGCTCCGTGCTCGCGATTCTCACCGCGCTGTTCGTCATGCTCGGACCGACCATCGAATCGTGGCGCACGACGGGCAACATCCTCGCGGCACTCGCGCTCGTTCTCGCGTTCGCCGCGCTCGGAATCACGCTGTGGCTGTGGCGACGGTTCGTGCAGCCGATGCTGACGAGCTCGTAGCCTCAGTCGGTCACGACGGGCAGGTCGGCCTCCTGCCAAGCTGCGATGCCGCCCTCGACGTTCACCGCGTCGATGCCCTTCTGCTCGAGGTACTGCGTCACGCGGGCGCTGCGGCCGCCGACGTGGCACATCACGTAGAGTTCATCGGCCTCGGGAAGCTCGCCCTCACGCTCCATGAACTGCGTCATCGGAATGTGCACGGCACCCTCGAGGTGCCCTCCGGCCCACTCCTCGTCCTCACGAACGTCGACCACGACGATGTCGCCGTTCTGTCGTCGTGCGGCCAGGTCTGTCACGGTGATCTGCTTCATTCCTCCATCTTCACATCGAGTGTCTGTGGGAGCCACGAGAATAGAAGCGTGTTCGTCGTCATCGAGCCCGGGAGTGAGCCGGGCAGCCTCCGTCTCGTCGACGTCGACGAGACCGGTGGCGTCCTCGCAGACACGATGGTCGAGCGTGAGGATGCCTCGAGTGCGGTGCAGATACGAGAAACAGAGTCGCCGCGCTGGGTCTTCGCCCGCACGTCGGAGCTGTATCCGCAACTGCTCGCACGCGGCATCCGTCTCGGGAGAAGCCACGACCTCGCCCTCTGTCGTGTCATCCTGCGCCGATCGACGACGACGAGCGGGCCGCTGCACGATGCACCGCTCGACGAGTGGGATGCTCCTCGAGAGGCGCCGCGCGACGACGGACTGCTCAGCGGGCTCGGCGTCGCCGGGTCGATGCGCGACCGCGCGGATGCCGTCGCAGAGCTGCAGCGTCAGCTCGCGACGATCCAGGGCGCGACGTCTCCGTGGCGGCTGCGTCGCCTGCTCGCTGCGGAGTCGTGCGGAGCGATGATCGCGTGCGAGATCCACGCCGACGGGCTTCCCTGGAGGCGCGATGTGCACAACCGTCTGCTCACCGAGGCGCTCGGGCCTCGCCCCGTGTTCGGAGGGCGTCCAGCCACGCTGGAGCAGCTCGCGAACAGCATCCGTGCCGCACTCGCCGCACCGGCTTTGAACCCCGACTCCCCTGCCGAGCTGCTGCGCGCTCTGCGGGCAGCAGGGCTGTCGGTGAACTCCACGAGCAAGTGGGAGCTTCGCGGCATCGAGCATCCCGTGATCGAGCCCCTGCTGCGCTACAAATCGCTGTCGCGGCTCATGACCGCGAACGGGTGGGCGTGGCTGGACGAGTGGGTGCACGACGGCCGGTTCCGCCCGGACTACATCGTGGCGGGTGTCGTCACCGGGCGCTGGGCGACGGACGGCGGCGGTGCTCTTCAGCTGCCGAAGCAGGTGCGGCCTGCGGTGATCGCGGACGACGGGTGGACGTTCGTCGTCGCCGACGCCGCGCAGCTCGAACCGCGGATCGTCGCCGCCATGGCCGGCGACGTCAGAATGGCGGAAGCTGGGCACAGCAAGGACCTCTACCAGGGGCTCGTCGACGCCGGAACCGTCGATACCCGCGCCCATGCGAAGGTCGCCATGCTCGGAGCGCTGTACGGTTCGACGACGGGCGAGAGCGCACGGCTCATGCCGCGGCTGATGCGGGACTACCCGCGTGCGACTGGGCTCGTCGAGGCCGCCGCACGCGCCGGTGAGCGGGGCGAGCAGGTGACGACGTGGCTCGGGCGCAGCTCTCCCCCGCCCGCGGATTCGTGGCGGGCGATGATGCGAGCGGCCGCCCAGGTGTCGGCGACTCCCGCGCAGGAGCGCGCGGCGAGAAGCGCCCGGCGAGAGTGGGGCCGGTTCACCCGCAACTTCGTCGCGCAGGGAACCGCCGCCGAATGGGCGCTGTGCTGGTTGGCTGAGCTTCGCCATCGACTCCGCTCGATGGGCGAGGCATCCTCCAGACCTCACCTGGTCTATTTTCTGCACGATGAAGTGATCATCCACACCCCGACCGAGCACGCTGACGAGACCGCCGCAGCCGTTCAGAAGGCGGCGGATGCTGCGGGCCGCGGTCTCTTCGGGGACTTTCCGATCGACTTCCCCCTCGGTGTGACCATCACGCGCAGCTACGCAGAGGCCAAGCCCTGAGCCCGATCAGGTAGAGTGGCCGACACATGTGACACGGGGTGCCCGTCCAGGCTGAGAACACACCCGTCGAACCTGATCTAGCTCGTACTAGCGAAGGGATGTCGCGAATGTCGCGTACGCCAGAACCGTCCGTATCCAGGCTCACCGCTGCAGCCGCAACGGCTGATGACGCTGACGCAACCGCTGTTCCGCGGGTGCTCAGCATCGCCGGAACCGACCCGACAGGCGGGGCCGGCGTTCAGGCCGACCTCAAGTCGATCGCCGCGAACGGCGGTTACGGCATGGCGGTCGTCACCGCGCTCGTCGCGCAGAACACGCACGGAGTCCGGTCGGTGCACGTTCCGCCCACCGAGTTTCTGAGGGAGCAGCTCGATGCGGTGAGCGACGACGTCGAGATCGACGCGGTCAAAATCGGGATGCTGGCCAACACCGAGATCATCGAGGTCGTCGACGAGTGGCTGGAGCGCGTCGCTCCGCCCGTCATCGTGGTCGACCCGGTGATGGTGGCGACGAGCGGCGATCGCCTGCTCGACGCTTCCGCCGAGGAGGCCCTGGGGCGGATGCTTCGACACGCGAGCATCGTGACTCCGAACGTTCCGGAGCTCGCCGTACTTGCGGGCGAACCGGTTCAGCGCGCCTGGCCGGAGGTGATCGCGCAGGCACGCCGCGTCGCCGAGCGCTTCGACACCCTGGTGCTCGCGAAGGGCGGCCACGCGGCCGGTGATGCTGTGCGCGACGCTCTCGTCTCGGCATCCGGAGTCATCGCCGAGTTCACGGGCGCGCGCGTCCACACCCGCAACACGCACGGCACCGGCTGCTCGCTGTCGTCCGCGCTTGCGACGCTCCAGCCGCAGACCGGCGAGTGGGCGAGCGCGCTCGAGCGTGCGAAGAGCTGGCTCGCTGACAGCATCCGGCATGGCACTCGCCTCGACGTCGGCTCAGGCAACGGCCCCGTCAACCACTTCGCCTCGCTCTGGCGCCGTGCTTCAGCAGCCCCGACCGCAGGCGAGATCGCGGAGCGCTGGTGGACGGAGATCGCAGACGTGCGCGATGACATCGACGCGCTCGAGTTCGTGAGCGGTCTCGTCGACGGGAGTCTCGACGGGGCCGCGTTCCGTCACTATCTCGTTCAGGACACCCTCTACCTGCGTGACTACGCACGCGCGCTTTCGGCGGCGAGTGCGTTGGCGCCCACGGTGGCGGAGCAGGAGCTCTGGGCGGCAGGTGCGATGTCGGCGCTCGCGGGTGAGACGACGCTGCACGCGCGGTATCTCGGAGACCTGTCGATTGTGGATGCCGCAGAGAAGGCACCCGCGACTGTCGCATACACCGACCATCTCGCGGCCGCTGCGGCGAGAGACTCCTACGCGGTGCTGATCGCGGCCATTCTGCCGTGCTACTGGATCTACGTGGACACCGGCACACGCATGCTGCCTCGCGCGACCGCTGAGAACCCGTACTATCCGTGGCTGCAGATGTATGAAGACCAGACGTTCGCCGACGCTGCGACCCGCGCGATCGAGATCGTCAGTGAGACGGCTGCAGCAGCTGACGAACACACCCGCGCTCGCATGTGGCGCGCGTTCCGCATCTCGGCGGAACACGAGCGCGCGTTCTTCGCGGAGCCTCTGCGGCTGACCCGTGACCGCTGAGCGCGGCCACCACGGGGTCAGCTCTCCGTGATGATGCTCAGCCAGGGGTGGCCCGGAGACGTGCGTTCGAGCGCGTCGGCGAACCACCCGCGGCGGGCATCGTCAAGCAGGGGCAGCGTGCTGCGCAGGTCGATGCGGTCCTTCTCCCGATTGCCGCGCGCTTTGTAGAGCAGTTGGATCTCGGGTCGCAGAAAGCGGACGCCGTCATGCTCCCAGAGCGCATCGCTCAGCGGCATCCTGATGCTTTCGTCTCTCTTGTACATCCACGTGGTGTCGTCGCCCGGTGAGAGCAGAATGTCGAATTCCCACGGCTCGGTTCCGCTCGCACGCGTCCACAGCTGGGTGCAGTGTTCCGGAAGAACATCGACGGCGCTTCCGTCAGGGTCGTCATCCGGAAGAATCGGGCCGAGGGTGCCCGAGAGCGCGCCCCACGCGTCGAGACGGCCAGCGAGGTGACGGCGCAGGCGCGGTAGATCGCGCGAGAGCACCGAGACGTCGATATCGTCGTGGTCTCTGGGGATGCCTGTGAACGCTTCGACCGCCCAGCCGCCAGCGACCCACCACGTCGCGTCGTAATCCGCGAAGAAGACGGCGGCTTCCTGAGGAGTGTTTCCGGCCCACGGCCCGTAGAGCCTTGTGAATTCCTCGTCGCTGAGTTCTGCCATCAGATCAGTCTAGAACCTGTGCCCCCACTGGGATTCGAACCCAGACTGAAGCGATTTTAAGTCGCCTGCCTCTGCCGTTGGGCTATAGGGGCTTCGCACCTACTTTACGGGACGTAGGATGCCGTAGACGCGACGAGGCCCTGCCGACCGGCAGGGCCTCGTTCGATGCGACTACTTGTTCGCAGCGGCCTTCTCAGCTGCTTCGCTCGCGCTGGAGGAGTCCTTCTTCGCGGTCTCCTTCTTGGCGGCCGGCTTCTTGGCCGCAGGCTTCTTTGTCGGCGTCTTCTTCGCCGGAGCCTTGTCTGCCGGAGCCTTCTTCTCAGAGGCCGAGGTGGCGTCCGCGGCGGGCTTCTCGTCGGGCTTCGGCTCGGCCGGCGCCGGAGGCTTCGGACGCGCTGCGAACTCCTCGAAGACCGCACGCGGCTCCTGCACGGCCGAGAGCGACGCGATGTCGCGACCGAGGAAGAATCCACCGATCCAGTCACCGAAGACACGGAACTTGCGCTCCCACGTCGGCATGGCCAGACCGTGGTAGCCACGGTGTGCGACCCAGGCGAAGAAGCCCTTGATCGCGATCTTTCCAGACTGGAAGACACCGGTGCCGAGGCCGAGACCGGCGACAGCACCGAGGTTCTTGTGAATGTACTGCTTCGGCTGCTCACCGCGCAGATCAGCGACGATGTTCTTCGCGAGGAGCTTCGCCTGACGCACCGCGTGCTGAGCGTTCGGAACGCAGTAGCCGCCGACGCCGCCACCGGTCAGGTCGGGAACACGCGAGACGTCGCCCGCGGCCCATGCGCCCTCGATGGGCTCCTCGTCGGTGCCGACACGGAGGTCTGCACGCGTCACGACGCGGCCGCGCTCTTCGATCGGGAGGTCGGTGTGACGGACGATCTGCGGCGTGGCCATGACGCCAGCGGTCCAGACGATGAGGTCGGACTCGAACTTCTCGCCCGTGGAGAGCTCGATGTTTCCGTCGACGCACGATGCGAACTGAGTGTCGAGGTGAACGAGGGCTCCGCGCTTCGCGAGGTCCTTCAGCACCCAGTGGCTCGTCTTCAGCGAGACCTCGGGCATGATCCTACCCATCGCTTCGACGAGGTGGAAGTGGATGTCGTCGAACGCGATCTGCGGGTAGAACTTGAGCAGAGCCGTCGCGAACGAGCGCAGTTCGGCGAACACCTCGATACCCGCGAAGCCACCGCCGACGACGACGAACGTCAGCAGACGGTCACGCTCGGGGCCTGCGGGAAGGTTCGCGGCTTTGGCGAAGTTGTCGAGCACGCGGTCGCGAATGGCGACCGCCTCTTCGATCGCCTTGAGGCCGATGCCCTCGTCAGCCAGACCCGGAATGGGGAAGGTACGCGACACAGCGCCCGCGGTGACGACGACCTGGTCGTACTCAAGCTCGTAGGGCTCGCCCACGTCGGGCTCGACCGTGACCTTCTTCTCGGCGTGGTTGATGTACGTCACCTTCGCCGTGATGATCTCGGTGCGCTTCAGGTGCCGGCGCAGCGGAACTATGGCGTGACGCGGCTCAATCGACCCCGCGGCGACTTCCGGAAGGAACGGCTGATACGTCATGTAGGGACGGGGGTCGATGACGGTGACCTCTGCCTCTCCAGAACGCAGGTGCTTCTCGAGCTTCCATGCGGTGTAAAAGCCGGCGTATCCGCCGCCGACAACGAGAATCTTGGGCACGGTGAAATAATCTCCTACAGAATCGCAAGTACAGCAAACGAGCGTACTACTTCTTGTATGCCACCCGTTTTGCATGCCGGGCAGCGCCGATGGCACCAAGCTTTAACAGTGTACCAGCGCACTTTACGCCACTTTGACGCAGTTTTTCCGCCCTGCAGATCGCACGTCAGCGCTGTGACCAGGAGGAGTGGTGCTCGCTCTCGCGGAGGCGTCGCGCGCTCCGCCGGAACCCGGTGATGCCCAACGCGATGAGAGTTCCGGTCCCCAGAAGGAAGGCCGCGGGAATGCTGACCCAGCGCAGAGTCGTCGGAGTCGGCAGGAGCGGATTCGCGTGGGATGCCTGCTCCGTCACAGGCGGCAGCACTGTGACCTTTGACGTGTCGGTCGGTGCCTCGACGTCGCCGGCGTCGGCTCGTCGATTCACCGTGATCCATTCTTCGAGGCTGCCCATCGGGTTCGCATCCACGCTCGCGACGTCCGCATTGATCGCGTCACCGACGTTGGCCAGACCGTAGCCGTAGTCCGACGACGGAATCTCATCTCCCTGGTATTTCGTGGGATGCGCGGTCTTGATCAGGCGGTTGATGATGTTGTTGGCATCCATGTCCGGATATGCCGAACGCAGCAGTGCGACCATGCCGGCGACGATCGGCGACGCACCGCTTGTGCCATTCCATTCGACGTGCGACCCGTCAGCGCTGACACCGGTCAGCTCCTCACTCGTCGCTGACACTCCGATCGTGATGCCCTCCGTCGATGCACCGCCGCTCACCTTGTGGTCGCGATCGACTCCGCCGACGACGAGAACCCCGGGAATCGTCGCTGGAGCACCGACCTGCTCCGAGCCGCTCCCCCGGTTGCCTGCGGCAGCCACGATCACGACGTCATTGTCGAACGCGTACTGGAACGCTTCATCCCAGAGCGGAGACCATTCCTTCGTGTTGGAGCCGAACGACATATTGATCACATCGGCGCCGTTGTCGACAGCCCAATGGATGCCGTCAGCGACCTGCTGGTCGATCGGAATCGTGCTGCCGCTGCCGCCGAGGCCGATCGAGACGGACAGCAGCGTCGCTTCCGGCGCCACACCCGTCAGTCCGCTGGAGGTGCCGTCTCCCCTGCCTGCAGCGAGCGAGGCGACCCAGCTGCCGTGATTGCGCTCTTCCTTCGGACCGAGCGGCGTACGGCCATCTGGCGAACCCGCACCTGACACGTCGGTTCCATCGGTCACGCCCGAGAAGTCCTTCGGCCCTTTGCCGATGCCGGTGTCCATGACAGCGATGACGGCGCCTTCGCCCTTCGTGGTCTTCCAGGCCTCCTGCACGCCGTAGTCGCTGTCGAGCCAGAACTGGTCGGAGCGATCGATCGCGGTCGTTGCGGGCGCTGCCGACGCGGGGACCGCGCCTAAACAGCTGAGCAGAAATGCCGATGCGAGAGTGGAAGCAACCGCTGCTCCCCTCCGACGTCGTCCTGCTGTCCCGTGCTCCGTTCGGGGGCGCTCACGCATCTCGGCTCTCCTCTGCAGATCATCGTGACGATGTGCTCGTCTTCGCGACGCTGTCCATGATTCCAGCGCAGAGCTCGCGCGCACATGGGGAGGACTCCACTCCCCATGACGATCAGGTGGCCGGAGGGTGCAGCGACTGCGTCTTCTGCTCCTTCTCCTTCACACGCCGAGCATCACGACGGAACGCGAGGATGCCGAGAGCGATGAGTGTTCCCGCACCGAGGACGAACGCGGCCGGGACGCTAACGAAACGCAGGGTGGTCGACGTTGGCAAGAACGGGTTCTCCTGCGGGCTCGCCTCGTCGACGGGCGGCAGCGCCTTCACCTTTGACGTGTCGGTCGGCGCTTCCACGTCGCCCGCCTCGGCCCGACGGTTCACCTTGATCCACTCCTCAAGGCTGCCCATCGGATTCGCGTCCACGGTCGGCACGTCCTTGTTTATGGCATCGCCGACATTCGCCAATCCGCATCCGTAGTCTGACGAAGGGATCTCGTCTCCCTGGTACTCAGTGGGGTGCGCGGTCTTGATCAGACGGTTGATGATGTTGTTCGCATCCATGTCCGGATATGCGGAGCGGAGCAGCGCCACCATGCCGGCAACGATCGGCGACGCCCCGCTCGTGCCCGCCCACATGATGTGCTCGCCGTTCGCAGAGACGCCCGTCAGTTCCTCACTCGGCGCAGAGACACCGATCGTGATGCCCTCGGTGGATGCTCCCTCACTGACTTTCGTGTTTCGGTCGACTCCCGCGACCGTCAGAACACCGGGGATCGTCGAGGGGGCTCCGACCATCTCGGTTCCGCTGCCGCGGTTTCCCGCTGCTGCGACGATGATGACGTCGTTCTCATAGGCGTATTGGAATGCTTCATCCCACGACGGATCCCAGTCCTTCGTGTTCGTTGTGAACGACATGTTGATCACATCGGAACCATTATCGACAGCCCAGTGAATGCCCTCGGCGACCTGATCGACGAATGACACCGTGCTCCCGCTCGATGGGAAACCAACCGAAATGGCTAACAGGTCGGCCGCCGGTGCGACACCCTGAAGATCATCACCGCGGCCCGCCGCGAGCGAAGCCACCCAGCTTCCGTGGTTCTTCTCTTCTTCAGCGCCCAACGGCGTGCGACCGTCGTCGCTGCCGACGCCCGACATATCCGTGCCCCCGACGACTCCTGAGAAGTCCTTGGGGCCTTTGCCGATGCCGGTGTCCATCACGGCGATGACGGCGCCCTCGCCCTTGGTCGTCTTCCACGCCTCCTGCACTCCGTACCCGCTGTCTAGCCAGTACTGCAGACTCCGGTGATTCGTGTCCGCCTGTGCAGGAGCGGCACCAAGCGCAAGGAATGTCCCGGCAGCAGCGACGACGGCGAAGCTGCGACGCCACCAGGAAGCGTGCGTTTCAGTGTGACCTCGTGTTCCCTGGCGCTCGGTCATACTCTGCTCTCCTTCGTCTCGTGACGTCTGTGCCCAACTCACTTGCACCTGGACAGGGACGCCGCCGATTGGCGATCGGGCTGCTTCATCTTCCCACGCCTGCTGCGAAGTGGGGAATCAAATATGAGATCAGGGTACGGGAGACTGCGACGACTGCGTTTCGTGTTCATTCTCCTTGACCCGCCGAGCATCGCGACGGAACGCGAGGATACCGAGAGCCAGGAGTGTACCCATTCCGAGCACGAACGCAGCCGGGACGCTCACGAACTTAAGAGTCGTCCGGGTCGGCACGAGCGGATTCTCGTGAGACACAGCTTTCTCAATCGGCGGCAGTGCTTTCACCTTGGACGTGTCCTTCGGGGGTTCGACGTTGTCGGCCTGCGCCCGCCGGTTCACCTTGATCCACTCCTCAAGGCTGCCCATGGGGTTGCTGTCGACCTCCTCGACATCAGCAGTGAGTGCGGCGCCGATGCTCGCGAACCCGTACCCATAGTCCGGCGACGGAACCTCGTCCCCCTGATTCACCGACGGGTTCGCTGTCTTGATCAGCCGGTTGATGATGTTGTCGACGTTCATGTCGGGATACTTTGCGCGAAGCAGCGCCACCATGCCCGCGACAATCGGTGACGCGCCACTCGTGCCATTCCATTCGACGTGCGACCCATCAGCACTGACACCGGTCAGCTTCTCACTCGGCGCGGTCACAGCGATCGTGATCCCCTCTGTGGATGCTCCGAGGCTGATCTCTCCTTGACGGTCTACGCCGCCGACGACGAGTACTCCGGGAATGGTCGCCGGGGCACCCACCATGTCTGTTCCGCTGCCGCGGTTTCCAGCTGCCGCGACGATGACGACATCGTTCTCATAGGCGTACTGAAATGCTTCATCCCACGACGGATCCCAGTCCTTCGTGTTCGTCGTAAACGACATGTTGATCACATCGGCGCCGTTGTCGACCGCCCAGTGAATGCCCTCGGCGACCTGATCGACGAATGACACCGTGCTCCCGCTCGAGGGAAACCCGAGTGAGACAGAGAGAAGAGACGCTTCGGGCGCGACGCCGAGTAATCCGTCAGACGTGCCATCTCCCCGACCCGCGGCGAGAGATGCGACCCAACTGCCGTGATTTTTCTCTTGATCTGCGCCGAGCGGTGTCCGGCCATCGGCGCTTCCCACACCTGAGACGTCAGTGCCGTCCGTCACGCCGGAGAAATCTTTCGGGCCCTTGCCGATGCCTGTGTCCATCACAGCGATGACGGCGCCCTTGCCTTTCGTGACTTCCCACGCTTTCTGAATGCCGTACCCGCTGTCGATCCAGTACTGATCGCTGCGGTCCACGCTGTCCGCCGAGGCGGGAGCCACACCGATCGCGAGGAAAGCCCCCGCGGCGGCGACGATTGCGAGCCCACGACGGGCCCATCGACGGTAGCGACCGGAGCTCGCACCCCGCTTCGGATTGCTCGACATCGTCAGTCCTCTCTCGCTGATTCCTCGAGTGTGCACGTGCAGATCTCGGGCGACCAGCGCGCGCGTTCGAGCGCCAAGTCGCCGATGGGATTCACCCCGGGCCCCGCGGCGAGGGCATGGCCGATGAGCGCGTGAAGGCACTTCACACGCGTCGGCATCCCTCCGGCTGAGACGCCGTCGATCTCGTCGACGTGGCCGAACTGCTCGCGATCGGCGAGATAAGCCTCGTGCGCGCGCTCGTACGCGGCACGAAGCTCCGCGTCGTCGGTGAGCATCTGATTGAACTCGACCATGACGTGCTCCGCCTCGAGCGCACTGGCAGCCGCCGTGGCTCCGGGATGGGTCAGGTAGTAGAAAGTCGGGAAGGGAGTGCCGGAGGACAGTCGCGGCTTCGTCGAGACGACCGTGGGGTTTCCGCAGACGCAGCGCGCGGCGATGCCGACGACGTCCCGTGCGGGACGACCGAGCTGGGCGGAGACGACGGCGACGTCGTGTTCCGAGACGGGGTCGAACGGTGGAGTGGTCACGAGGTCATTTCTCCGCGGTCTTAGTCGGTGTGGGAGTCGGCGTCGACGACGGCTTCGGCGAATCGGACTCGTCATCCTCTGACACGGGAGTGAACGCCGCGGTCAGGATGGAGGTGAGCATCGACGATGCCCAGTCCACATCCGTCGTGGTGAGTTCGTCGCTGATCGGCTCCGACGTGTCGGGGAGGAACGTCTTGTCGAGGTCGTTGATCACGATGAAGCTGATCTCGCCCGGCTTCACGTAGAAGAAGCGCTCTCGAGCCTGCGTCTGGATGTAGTTCGGATCGTCCCAGCGCTGGCGCTGCTCCTGCTTCGCCTCGACATCGTCGCGCTGGTCGGCGACCGCCTGACGCAGATCGGCGATCTGCTGACGCTGCTCGACGAGAGCTTTCAGGTTCGGGGCGAGAACGACGACGCCGAGAACGATGAGCGCCATCATCATGAGCGAGAAGCCGGAGAAGTGGATGCCGCCGAGCCAGCGGCTGCGCTCAGTCGGATCGTCAGCTCGACGCGTGCCCGGGCGCGAGCGCGGAGCGGAGCTCGGCGTGCGTGAGGGGCGTCGTGCCACGGCATCCTCCTGATCTGATACAGACGCTCCCGGCACCGCGCCTCTGCGCAGCGCCGGGAGCGTCGGTCACAGTCTTACGCGGTGAAGCGCGGGAACGCGGAGCGGCCGGCGTAGACGGCGCCCTCGCCCAGCTCCTCCTCGATCCTCAGCAACTGATTGTACTTTGCGACACGCTCGGACCGTGCAGGCGCACCGGTCTTGATCTGGCCGGCGTTGGTCGCGACGGCGAGATCAGCGATCGTGGTGTCCTCGGTCTCACCGGAGCGATGCGAGAGGATCGCGGTGTAGCCGGAGTGCTGCGCGAGGCTCACAGCGTCGAACGTCTCGGTGAGGGTTCCGATCTGGTTCACCTTGACGAGCAGTGAGTTCGCGGCGCCCTTGGCGATGCCGCCGGCGAGACGCTCCGGGTTCGTGACGAAGAGATCATCTCCGACGATCTGCACCTTGCTGCCGAGTGCCGGGGTGAGCTGCTGGTAGCCCTCCCAGTCGTCCTCCGCGAGGGGGTCCTCGATGGTGACGAGCGGGTAGTTCGCGACGAGCTCCTCGTAGTACGCGGACATCTGCTCGCTCGAGCGGTCTTCACCCTCGAAGTGGTAGACGCCGTTCTCGAAGAACTCGGTCGACGCGACGTCGAGCCCGAGCGCGATGTCGGAGCCGGGGGTGTAGCCGGCCTTCTCGATCGCCTCGGTGATGAGGTCGAGCGCGGCGCGGTTGTGCGCGAGGTCCGGCGCGAAGCCGCCCTCGTCGCCGAGGCCGGTGGCGAGGCCCTTCGACTTCAGCAGCCCCTTGAGCGCATGGTAGGTCTCGGCACCCCAGCGGAGAGCCTCGGAGAAGCTCGGTGCGCCGATCGGCAGGATCATGAACTCCTGGATGTCGACGCCCGTGTCGGCGTGCGCACCGCCGTTGATGATGTTCATGAGCGGAACGGGCAGAACGTGTGCGTTCGGTCCGCTGAGGTAACGGAACAGCGGCAGGTCGGCCGAGTTCGCGGCGGCGTGCGCGACCGCGAGGCTTACGCCGAGGATGGCGTTGGCGCCGACGCGCTTCTTGTTCTCGGTGCCGTCGACCTCGCGAAGAGCGTTGTCGATGAGACGCTGCTCAGAGGCCTCGAAGCCCTCGATGGCCGGCCCGAGCTCGTCGAGAACGGCGGTGACAGCCTTGGTCACGCCCTTGCCGAGGTAGCGGCTCTTGTCGCCGTCGCGCAGCTCGTACGCTTCGAACGCTCCGGTGGATGCGCCGGAGGGAACCGCGGCACGGCCCACTTCTCCGTCGTCGAGCAGAACCTCGACCTCAACGGTCGGGTTGCCACGGGAATCCAGAATCTCACGGGCGGTGGTCGCCTCGATGAATGCCACGGGATGTCTCCTCTTTGCCGATAGTGGAAGGTGAGTGGAACGTCGTTGGCCCGCGGCCAAGTCTAGCCACACCGCGAGCAAAGCTCATGGTCAGCCGAGGGGCTTGATCTCAAGTTCATTCGGGTCGGTCACCCCGGAACGCACGAACGCGAACGATGTGAAGCCGGCCTCGGTCACGCGGTCGAGCAGCCCCTTGAGGTTCTTGACGCGCTTCTCCAGCCGCACACGTGCGCCTCCGGCGACGAGCTGTGATTTGAGAGCGACGAGATCTGCGGGGGCGACGTCGCGGTCGTGAACGAGGACGATGCGGTCGCCCTGCTGAGCGGCATCCGTCTGGATCAGATCGACGATGCGGTCGAAACCGAGAGAAGCCCCCGAGGCCGGGACGTCCTGCCCGAGGAATCTGCCGACGACGCCGTCGTAGCGTCCGCCGCCACCCAGCGAGTAGCCGAGCTCGGGATGGTGGATCTCGAAGATCGGCCCGGTGTAATACCCCATGCCGCGCACGAGGAACGGATCGAACGCGACGAGCGGAACATCGCTGTGATCGACACCGGATGCCTCGACAGCACGCTCGACCGCTCGACCGATCTCCGCGAGCTCGCCGATGACCTCGGCGTCGACGCCCTCCGGCAGAAGGGAGCGGATCTGCTCCTCTCCGAATGGACCAGCCTCGACGTCGGCGACGCCGACGAGGAACTCCTCGAGCGAATCGATGGCGGATGCCGTCACGCCGCGCTCCCGCAGCTCGGCGACGACGCCGGAGACGCCGACCTTGTCAAGCTTGTCGATCGTGATGAGCACGCCGGGCTGCTCGTCAGCGGCGAAGCCGAACACGTCGAGCATGCTGTTCAGAATGCGGCGGTCGTTGAGTCGGAACGTATAGCCGGTGATGCCGAGTTCGGCGAGCGCCGCGGCCGTGGCCGAGAGCAGCTCGATCTCCGCGAGCGGACCGGGCTCCCCGAAGATGTCGATGTCGCACTGGACGAACTGGCGATAGCGGCCCTTCTGCGGACGCTCCGCGCGCCAGACCGGGGCGATCTGGATGGCGCGGAACACCGGCGGCAGCTCACCGCGGTGCGTCGTGTAGAAGCGTGCGAGCGGAACGGTCAGGTCGAAGCGGAGTCCCAGGTCGGAGATCGCCGCGCTGTCGCCGGAATCGGCCGCCGCCCGCAGATCGTCGCCGCTGAGTCCGCGCTTCAGCACGTTGAAGGTGAGCTTCTCGTTGTCTCCGCCGAGCCCCGCATGCAGACGCGTGTAGTCCTCGACCACGGGGGTCTCGATCTCGTCGAAGCCGTATTGCGTGTAGACGCCGCGGATGAGGCCGAGGGCGTACTCGCGCTTCGCTTTGTCTGCAGGGAGGTAATCGCGCATGCCGCGCGGCGGTGTCACAGAGGAAGCCATGGCTTCAATTCTGTCATGACGAGGGACGCCGCTCCTCACGCTCCGCGTCACGCACGCGGTCGCTCAGGCGGTGGACGGCGCCGCGGAGCGCGCGCTCGGCATCGAGGCCGCGGCGGCGGGCGTCGGCGACGATCGCGAGCAGCTCATCGCCGAGCGCGGCTTCGTCGGCCGCGACGGCATCCGTGTTTCTGTCTTCGCTCTGTTCGGCGCTCTCCTCGTCGCGTCCCACGGCATCGACACCAGGCTCTCGTCCGAGAGCGCCCGGCGGCAGGGCGCCGGCGCGGGCTGCGCGGCCCAGCACTTTGTCAGCGAGCGCGAGAGCGGGAAGCTGCGAGGGGATGCCGTCGAGCGCGCTCGTGCGGTCCTTCTTCTCCTGTGCCTTTGCCGCGCTCCACACGCGGAAGACGTCGTCGAGCGTCGGCGCACTCTCGCCGCCGAAGACATGAGGATGCCGGCGCTCAGCCTTCTCGCGGGCGACACGCGCGACATCGTCGAAGTCGAACCCCTCCCCATCGGTGCGCGCCGCGATCTCGGCATGGAAGACGATCTGCCACAGAACGTCGCCGAGCTCTTCGAGCATCGCCTCGGCATCCTCACTCTCGATCGCGTCGACGAGTTCGTAGCTCTCCTCGACGAGGTAGGTGACGAGGGAGGCGTGGGTCATCGTCTGGCTCCACACGCAGCGGTCGAGCACCAGAGCCATGTCGGCGACGAGCGCCTCGATCTCGGTGCCGCTGCCCCCCAGTGCGAGACCGTCGATGCCGTCGGGCTCAGTCATCGTCGCGCCCGAGGAGCCGTGCGGTGCGCGCGATGATCTTGCGCGCGATGGTGTCCTTCGTCTCTGTGAACGGCGGATACACGAGCGACATCGTGTCGGGTGTGAGGCCCTTGGAGAGCACGGCCTTCGCGTTGCTGAACGTGGTGAACGACCGCTCGCCGTGGTACTCCCCCATGCCGCTGGACCCGACTCCGCCGAACGGCAGATCGGGCACGGTCAGATGCGCGGCTGGAATGCCGAACGCGATCGCCCCCGAGGAGGTGTCGCGCGTGAAGCGGCGGCGCGTCTCGTCGTCCTCCGAGAACACGTAGAGCGCCAGCGGTTTGTCGCGCGCCGCGATGAAGCGCACAGCCTCGGCGGCATCCGCAACGTGCACGATGGGCAGGACGGGCGCGAAGATCTCCTCCTGCATGAGCCTCGACTCAGGGTCCGCATCATCCACGACAGTGGGCTCGACGTAGCGCGCGTCGACGTCGACGCGTCCGCCGATCACAGGCGTCTGACCCTCGAGCAGCTCGCTGACCCGCTGCGTGTGCCGCACACTGACCATCCGACCGTAGTCTCCGCTCTGCGCAGGGTCGTCTCCGTAGAACTCGGCGATCGCCGCGCGGATGTGCGGGACGAGCGCCGCCGCGGTCTCGGCGCTGGCCAGCACGTAGTCCGGGGCCACGCACGTCTGCCCCGCGTTCATGAGCTTTCCCCACATGAGGCGGCGGGCCGCGGCCGCCAGGTCGACGGTGTCGTCGATGAACGCCGGCGATTTGCCGCCGAGCTCGAGGGTGGCAGGGGTGAGATGCTCGGATGCCGCTTTCGCGACGATGCGCCCGATCGCTGTGCTCCCCGTGAAGAAGATGTGGTCGAAGCGCTGCGCAAGCAGCTCCTGTGCGACGTCGGCGTCTCCCTCGACCACGGCGACCGCACGCTCATCCAAATACGCCCCGATGAGTGCGGTGAGGACCTCACTTGTCGCGGGGGCCACTTCACTGGGCTTCAGCACGACCGCGTTGCCCGCGGCGAGCGCCCCGACGAGCGGTGCCAGGATCAGCTGGACAGGGTAGTTCCAGGGACCGATGATGAGCAACGTGCCCTTAGGCTCATACACGGTGCGAGCGGATGCCGGGGCGAGGACGAACGGCACGGCGGCACGTCGCGGTCGCGCCCACGCCCGTAGGTGTCGCAGCGCGTACTCGAGCTCCGTCAGAACGAAGCCGATCTCGGTGACCTGTGACTCTGTGCCGTGCTTGCCGAGGTCGCGATGCAACGCACTCTCGAGAAGCTCCTGGTTGTCGAGGATCAGTCTCTTGAGGGCCTGAAGCTGGTCGCGGCGCCACGCGAGCGGTTTGGTGACGCCGCTCTCGAAGCCGCGTCGCACGTGCTGGACCGCTGTCGCGGCATCCTTCGGCTCTGTCGTCATCGTCTCCCCCTTGATCGGCTGCGGGACGTGGCTCACCTCAACCCTACGCGGCACCCAGCCCCTATACTGGTGCGACGGTGCGCCGGGAAGTCTGGTCGGCAATTTCTGTCAGCGAGCCTGGAGACTGTCTATGACGCGCACGAAGAGCACCCGCACGATCTTCGGACGGGGAAGCAGAGCTGAGGTCACACGCATCGGCGCGATTCTGCGCACGGAGACCGTCGGTGGGATGCTGCTGGTCGGCGCCGCGCTCATCGCCATCGTCTGGGCGAACTCGCCGTGGGCAGACGCATACTTCACCATGCGCGACATCACATTCGGCACCCCCGAGCTGCACCTCGAGCTCACGATCGGCGAGTGGGCGTCTGACGGTCTTCTCGCGATCTTCTTCTTCCTGACCGGACTCGAGCTGAAGAAGGAGTTCGTGGTCGGCGATCTGCGCTCCCCCGCGACCGCTCTCGTTCCCGTGGCTGCCGCCTTTGGAGGCGTCGCGGTTCCCGCGCTCTTCTACGTCATCGTGAACATCGGCTCCCCGGAGTCGTTGCAGGGCTGGGCGATTCCGACCGCGACCGACATCGCCTTCGCCGTCGCTGTCCTGGCCATCCTCGGGTCGCACCTGCCGAGCGCGCTGCGCATCTTTCTCCTGACGCTCGCGGTCGTCGACGACCTCATCGCCATCGCCATCATCGCGATCTTCTACGCGGAGGGCTTCTCTGTGTCGCCCCTGCTGCTCACACTCGTGCCTCTCGCACTGTATGGAGTGCTCGCACACGTGTTCCCGCGATTCTTCGGTCGTCAGCGCTGGGCGGTCTGGGTGATCCTGCTGCCGGTGGGTGTCATCGCCTGGGCCTTCCTGCACGCGTCGGGCGTTCACGCCACGATCGCGGGAGTCGCGCTCGGCTTCGTCGTTCCCGTGCGACGCACCGAACGACACGGTGGACCAGAGTCAGGTCCTGGCCTCGCCGAGGTTCTCGAGCATCGGCTTCGGCCGCTCTCCAGCGGATTCGCGGTTCCCATCTTCGCGTTCTTCGCCGCCGGCGTCGCGATCGGCGGACCCGACGGTTTCGCGACCGCGCTGACGGACCCGGTCATGATCGGCATCCTGGCCGGTCTCGTCTTTGGCAAGCCGATCGGCATCACTCTCACGACGTGGCTGCTCACCCGGTTCACGAAGGCACGGCTCGACAGCTCGCTCGCCTGGGTCGACGTCATCGGCGTCGGGATGCTCGCAGGAATCGGCTTCACCGTGTCACTGCTGGTCGCCGAACTGAGCTTCGAGACGGGCAGCGTCCACGGCGACCACGCGAAGATCGCCATCTTCACGGCATCCGTTCTGGCTGCCTTGCTCGCAGCCGTCGTGCTTCGTGCGCGAAACCGGCACTACCGCCGACTCGAATCAGCCGAGGGCGGCGAGCACGGTGTTCCTCGTGACGAGCAGGCGACGTAGATAGGGCACGAGCACGAAACGCTCCGCCGCGCGACCAAAGATCGGCGATGCGACAGTGAGCGCGTGATGTGCGCCGACATTCGACCGATACAGTGTCGACATGGATTGGCGTGACGATCGGATCGGATCAGCGGCTCGCGGCGAAAACCCGACGGTGATTGCCGAGCTGACAAGCGGGTACGCGGTCATCGGCGATGTGCAGTTTCTCCCCGGCTATTGCGTCCTGCTCGGACGTGATCCTGATGCACGAGCGCTTGCGGACATGCCACGGAAGGCGCGCGTCCAGTTCCTCGCCGACGCAGACCTGCTTGCGACCGCTGTAGAGCTCGCGTGTCGTGAAAGCGATTCCGGGTTCCGTCGCGTGAACCTCGAGGTGCTCGGCAACACAGATGCCTTTGTCCACGCCCACGTATGGCCACGCTATGACTGGGAGCCTTCGCATCTCGTTTCGAAACCAGTCTGGCTCTACGACCCGACCAACTGGTCGAACCCGGCTTCTGCGCTCGGCTCGCAGCACGCCCGACTGCGAGCGAGCATCACGAGAGCACTCTCCTCGCTTGCGGGCGAGGACGACGTGCTCATCAGCTGAGCGCTACCCGGTGGGAGTCTGCTCCGGTTCCTTCGCCTTCAGCGGGAGGATCGCGTCGAGAAGCTGCTGCACCCACGCGATGAGGTCGGCGTCCGCCATCGACTCCCCGTGAGGCTGCGGAATCGGAACGACGAGCGCGTTCGCCTGGCTGAGCAGACGTGCCTTCGGGTACATGCGCTTGAGCCGCACCTGCATCGAGTCGGGAAGGTCCACGGGCGCGAGTCGAAGGTTCGTGCCCATCGTGATGAGATCCGACAGGTTCGAGCGTTGTGCCCGCTGGCGAAGACGCGTGACGGCGACGAGAGTCTGCACCTGCTCAGGCAGCGGGCCGTAACGGTCGACGAGCTCGTCGATCACGAGATCGATCTGATCATCGGATGCCGCGGGAGCGGCGGCCGCGGAGAGCTTCTGATACGCCTCGAGACGCAGCCTCTCGCTGTCGATGTAGTCCTCGGGAATGTTCGCGTCGACGGGAATCTCCAGTCGAAGCTCCGTCTGGCCTTCTGCGACATCGCCGCGGAAGGTGGACACAGCCTCCCCGATCATCCGCAGGTACAGGTCGAAGCCCACTCCCGCGATGTGGCCAGCCTGTTCGCCGCCGAGCAGGTTTCCGGCACCGCGGATCTCGAGGTCCTTGAGCGCGACCTGCATTCCGCTGCCGAGCTCGTTGTTCGCGGCGATCGTCTCCAGTCTGTCCTGGGCGGTCTCCGACAGCGGCTTCTCGGCGTCGTAGAGGAAGTACGCGTAGGCCCGCTCGCGGCCGCGACCCACGCGACCGCGAAGCTGGTGGAGCTGGCTGAGGCCGTACTTGTCAGCGCGGTCGATGATGATCGTGTTCGCGTTCTGGATGTCGAGCCCCGTCTCGATGATCGTGGTGCACACGAGCACATCGAATTTGCGCTCCCAGAAGTCGACCACCACCTGCTCGAGCGTGGACTCAGAGAGCTTCCCGTGTGCCACGGCGATGCGCGCCTCCGGCACGAGCTCCGCGAGCTGCGTCGCGACGCGGTTGATGCTCGCGACGCGATTGTGCACGAAGAAGATCTGCCCCTCACGCAGCAGCTCACGTCGGATCGCCGCCGCGACCTGCTTGTCGTTGTACGGCCCGACGAAGCTGAGAATCGGATGCCGCTCCTCGGGCGGCGTCGCAAGGGTCGACATCTCCCTGATGCCGGTGACGGCCATCTCCAGGGTGCGAGGGATCGGGGTCGCGCTCATCGCGAGTACGTCCACGTTGGTCTTGAGCTTCTTGAGGGAGTCCTTGTGCTCGACGCCGAAGCGCTGCTCCTCGTCGATGATCACGAGGCCGAGATCCTTGAAGATGACCTTCTCAGTGAGCAGACGGTGCGTTCCGATCACCACGTCCACGGTGCCGCGGGTGAGTCCCTCAAGCGTCTCGCGGGCTTCCTTGTCGGTCTGGAACCGGCTGAGCGCGCGCATGTGCACGGGGAACCCGGCGAAGCGCTCGAGGAAGGTCTCGCTGTGCTGCTTGACGAGCAGCGTGGTCGGCACGAGGATCGCCACCTGCTTGCCGTCCTGCACCGCCTTGAACGCGGCGCGAACAGCGACCTCCGTCTTGCCGAAGCCAACGTCACCGGAGAGCAGACGGTCCATCGGGATCGGCCGCTCCATGTCGCGCTTGACCTCGTCGATGGTGGTCAGCTGGTCAGGAGTCTCCGCGAACGGGAAGGCATCCTCGAGCTCGCGCTGCCAGGGCGTGTCCGGCCCGAACGCATGCCCCTTCGCCGCCATGCGCGCCGCGTAGAGCTTGACGAGTTCGACAGCGATGTCACGGACGGCCTTGCGGGCTCGACTCTTCGCCTGAGACCAGTCACTGCCGCCCATCTTCGACAGCTGCGGCGACTCCCCGCCGACGTAGCGGGTGAGCAGGTCGAGCTGGTCGGTCGGCACGAGCAGCTTGTCTCCGGGATAGCCGCGCTTCGACGGAGCGTATTCGAGCACGAGATACTCGCGCGTGGTCTTGACCGCGTTGCGGCCGCCCGTGGAGACCTCGCGCTTGGTCATCTCGATGAACTTGCCGATGCCGTGCGTCTGGTGCACGACGAAGTCGCCGGACTTCAGCTGCAGCGGGTCCACGACGTTCTTCCGTCGCGTCGCGAGCTTCTTCACGGCGCGCGAGTCATAGCCGACGGAGCGTCCGTAGAACTCGGATTCGCCCACAACGGCGATCTTGATGTCCGGCATCTCGAAGCCGTGCTCGACGACCGCCTTGATGAGATACACGGTGCCCGTCTCGAGAGCCTCGGGCACATCGTCGACAATGGTGGCGGGGATGCCGCGATCGCTCAGAACACTCAGCGCGCGCTCCACGAGGCCCTGCCCCTCCGCGGCGACGACGAGCGACCAGCCGTCGCGTCGTCTCTCGTCGACGTGCGCGATGGCTCCGTCGACGTTGCCTTGGAAGCTCGGAACGGTATCGGCGGCGACGCGCACCGCCATGAGGTCATCGAGCTCGAGCTCCTCGGGGAGCAGATCAGCTGGCCCCTGCTGGAACGGGCTGAATGTCCACCACGGACTGTCGGGCTTCTTCTCACCGGGACGGGTGAAGACCACGTCGTCGCGCAGAGTGTTCAGCGTGATGAACTCACCCGCGCCGAGGTCGATCGGCGCTTCTGCTCCCGCGGTCGCGGCGCTCCACGCGGCATCCAAGAATTCTCTGTTCGTCTCGGCGAGACTGATCGACCGCGCAACAACCCGCTCAGGCGACAGCACCGCCGCACCTGTTCCATCAGGAAGGTAGTGCGCAAGCGAGACCAGTCGGTCCAGGAGCGCGGGAGCCAACGACTCCATGCCCTCGACCGGGATGCCCTCCGAGATCTTCTCGAGCATGTTCGACATGCTCGGAAACTCAGCGAGCATCTCTGACGCACGCTGCCGCACGCCCGCGGTCAGCAGCAGCTCCCGGCTCGGCAACAGCGTCACACTGTCGTAGACCTCGGTGCTCGAGCGCTGGTCCGCGACGGAGAACGGCTTGATCATGTCGACTTCGTCGCCGAAGAACTCGACACGGACCGGGTGGTCCGCCGTCGTTGGGAAGACGTCGAGGATGCCGCCGCGGACGGCGAACTCGCCGCGTCGCGACACGAGGTCGACGCGCGTATAGGCGAGCTCGATCAGTTGCGCGGTGAGTGCACTCATGTCATGCCCACGGCCCCCGGTCACGAGCCGGACCGGCTCGATCTCCGTGAGGTCAGAGGCGATGGGCTGAAGCGCCGCGCGCACAGAGGCCACGACCACAAGAGGTGCTTGCCCGTCCCACTCCGACATCCGCCACAGCGCGTCGATGCGTCGACCGACGATCTCAGCACTCGGGCTCAGGCGCTCGTGCGGCAGGGTCTCCCATGCCGGGAACGGCACGATCTCAGCGTCGGGCAGAAAACTGGGCAGCGCCTGCTGCACGCTCTCGGACTCCCGCCCGGTCGCCGTAACGATGAGCACGGCCGGCGGAAGCCCCGCCTCGCGCCGACGCTCGACGAGCCCCGCCAGCAGCGGAACACGCATGCCATCCGCGACGGAGAAGTCGGCGTTCTGCCCCGAGTAGGTCAGTGCGGTGGAGAAGCTGGAGTCGCGGGCGAGAACGTGAGTGAGGCCCTGGAGTTTCACCCTGGCATTCTACGCGCCGCCGCTGCGCCCTCCGGGTGACGGGCGGGCGCTGTTCGCCGCCAGCGTCCCGCCGAGGCCGGTGCGAGGAACACCGGCACCGCATTCGGCAGGTGAGTGTTCCGCACATCATCGACCGCTCCCCCGTCGACGTACCCGGCCAGCGCGATCTTCAGCAGGTAGCCATGCGAGACGACGAGTGTGCGTTCGCCACTCTCACGAACCCGGTCGAGTACGCGGCCCGCTCGCTCTGCGGCATCCTGCCATGTCTCACCGTTCGGAGCGGGTGGAAAGCCGCGCTGAGGGCGCAGCCATCTGTCGAACGACGCCGCATCCTCACCGGTGGACAGCTCGGAGCGAGTGCGACCTTCGAAGCGCCCGAAGCCCAGTTCACGAAGGTCTGCCACGACGTCGACCGTCGCGGTATCCAGCACCTCCAACCGTTCGAGCTCTTGGACTGTCTCCCTGGCGCACCGAGCGGGTGAGATCGCGCAGCAGAGACAGTTTCTGCTCGACGCGTCGGAGGCGGAGCTCGTTCTCTACCTCGACGACGATGTATGGCTCGAGCCCCGCGCGCTGACCCGCATGGCGGATGCCCTTCAGAGGCTCGACTGCGGTTTCGTCGGCTCTGCGGTCCAGGGCCTCTCGTATCTCGATGACGTGCGCGGTCCCGAGCAGCAGCCGTTCGAATGGTGGGAGGGGCTCGTGCGCCCTGAGGAGATCACGCGCGACTCGCCAGAATTCGAGAGATGGATGCTGCACAACGCAGCGAACCTCGCGCACATCGCCGCCGACGCCGACATTCCCGAGGGCGGCTGGAAGGCGTACCGCGTCGCCTGGGTCGGCGGCTGCTGCCTCTTCCGGCGCAGCGCACTCGTCGAGTCCGGAGGATTCGGCTTCTGGACCGAGCTTCCGCCCGACCACGCGGGTGAGGACGTCGTCGCGCAGTGGCGCGTCATGCGGCGATTCGGCGGTGCGGGCATTCTGCCCAGCGGTGCCGTGCATCTCGAGTCGCCCACGACGATCGTCAATCGCGACGTCGAAGCGTCCGCGGTGATCACGGACGACCAGCGGCCGTCGGACACAAGTTACAACAGCCCGACCGGCGTCAGCGACGAGCTCGGCTGAGCGAAGCGGAGCTCAGCGAACCGCAGTGTGAAAGCGCTGCTGAGCGGCGAGGAGCCCCTGGTCGACGATCATCTCGACGGCGTCTGCGGCATCCGCGATCACGTTGGGGAGGGTTTTGCGCTCATCGGCGGAGAAGGGTCGCAGCACGAAGTCTGCGGCATCCTGACGTCCGGGCGGACGCCCGATTCCAACGCGAACGCGAGTGAACTCCGCGGACGCCGCCTTGGTGATGTCGCGCAGGCCATTGTGCCCTCCGTGCCCTCCCCCGGTCTTGAGCTTCAGGCTGTCGAACGGGATGTCCAGCTCATCGTGCACGACGATGAGCCGATCGACATCGAGCGAGTAGTAGGACAGCAGCGCTGAGACGGGGCCGCCAGACGTGTTCATATACGAGAGGCTCTTGGCGACGACGTACTTCGGGCCGCCGGGGACCATGCGTCCCTCAGCGACGACGGCGTGAGCCTTGTGTCGAGAGAAGCGGGCGTGCAGTCGGTCTGCGAGTTCGTCGGCGACCATCTGGCCGATGTTGTGCCGTGTGGTCTCATACGCGGGGCCGGGGTTTCCGAGACCGACGACGAGCCAGGTGTCCGCTGCCATGCTGTTCCTCTCTCAGACGCAAGTGGCCCGCCGGCGCGCCGTGATGGCGACGACCGGCGGGCCCGATGCTGAAATGCCTTACTCGGCGTCCTTGGCCTCGTCGGCCTCGTCCGCTGCGGCTTCCTCCGCGGCCTCTTCCTCGGGCTCGGGAGCAGCGCTCGGAACGGTGACCTGAGCGAGCAGGAGGTCTTCCTCCTCGGCGAGCTCAGCGCCAGCGGGCAGCTCGACGCCACCGGCGAGGATCTGCGTGCCCTCTTCGGCGCCCTCGATCGAGACGACGATGTTCTCGGGGATGTTCGTGGCTTCGACGTTGAGGCGGATGGTGCCGACCTCAACCATGACGATGGTGCCGGGGAACGACTCGCCCTCGAGGTGCACGGGCACCTCGACGTCAACGCGCTCGCCCTTCTTCACGACGATGAGGTCGACGTGCTCGATGACCTGCGCCACCGGATCACGCTGAACGTCCTTCACCAGCGTGAGCTGCTTCTTGCCATCGACGTTGAGCTCGACGACCGCGTTGCTGCGACGCAGCAGAAGCATGGTCTCGTGACCGGGCAGGGTCACGTGCTGCGGCTCGGCACCGTGGCCGTAGATGACAGCGGGAATCTTGCCTGCGGCACGGAGCTTGCGCGCCGCGCCCTTGCCGAATGCCTCACGCACGGTTGCGGAGAGCTTGAGCTGGTCAGCCATGTTGGTTTCTCCTTGCCGGCGATGCCGGCGGTTCTGTCGGGCACGAAGCCCAGACGACGTTTCGTGTTGTCAACTCGAACGCATGTCAGCGTGAGGACAAGCCTGTGCCCATCCACCGCGTCGATAACGGACACCGAGACGGTGTCCCTCGCCGAAGTTCAATCGTGAAGTCTACCGCATCCGGTGGCGCTGATTCTCAGAGCGCGTTCTGAGCTCGTCTCCGCTGCATCGCCGAGCGCCCGAGCACGCGCGCGACCACTCCCGTCGCGAGCAGGAACACGGCGAGCGCGGCCGCGAAGCCGCTGAGGCACCACACGACCGCTGTCTGCGTCGCCCAGTTCGGCAGGATCGACGTTGTGGTGGAGGGCACTCCCGCGAGGAATCCAGCGAGCGCGACCCACATGACGACCCAGTAGAGACCGAAGCCGTACAGCCCGGCCGCGGAGAGCCGGGCCGTTGCAGAGACTGCGGCGCACAGCAGCGCTCCCACGAGCAGGGCGATGAGCGAACCGACCGGGATGCCGGAGGAGGCGAGCACCCGGTACTCCACGTTGAGTCCGTATCCGCCGATCCAGACGAGCACGGCGCCAGGCACACTCAGAATGACGGCCGCTCCCATCGCGATGATGCGGCCGATCGGCGACACCCGGGGTCCGGCCCGTCGCCGCGCCCGCTGTCCGAGCGCAGCCGCCAGCGACACCGCAGCGAACGTGAGCAGGAAGCCCGTGGCCGCCGCATACGAGGCCTGCGCGAGTGCGTCAGGGAACACCCACGCGTAGACGCGCGGCATCCAGCTGATGGGGTGGCTCTCCCACCCGCCTGCCACGTACGGCACGACGAAGCCGATGAGCGCGAGCGCGAGTTCGAGGGATGCCGCGATGAGCGTTCCCGCGGTCGAGACGACCATCGTGGCGGCGGACCCGGCGATCAGCAGCAGACCCGCTGAGACCTCGAGCCAGTTCGCCATGCCGAAGGTTCCGTCGACTCCTGAGCCCATGATGACGCTGGCGCCGCCGGTGAACACCATGCCGAGTCCGAGAAACCGCGAGATGATGGCGACGACCGCGCTGGCTACGCGGCGTTGCCATGGCGGTGTCGTGGAGTCGCGCGGCTCGCGCACGCCCACGGCATCCGTATTCTCGCTCATGTCCCTGAGTTTAGAGCCACCTGTGAGAATCCGAGGCGTAGGCCGCGCTTCAGCGCGCGGAGTGTCCGACACGTGCGTCGATCGCCTGGCGCACGGCGTCAACGACCTCGTCGACGCTGCCGTCGATGTTCACGATGTCTCCCGGCTCGTCCGCGTCGAGGTTCTCGAGGGTCTCGAGCTGCGAATCGAGCAGCGTTGTGGGCATGAAGTGGCCGCTTCGTCCGCTCATGCGCTGCTCGAGCACCTCGCGGCTGCCGCTGAGCTCGATGAATACGGCCTCGGGCGCTTCGTCGAGGATCGCGTCGCGATAGGAACGTTTGAGAGCGGAGCACGCGATCACGAGGCCCTCGCCGCGCTCGCCCGCCTCACGGAGCACACGGCCGACCTTCGCGAGCCACGGCCAGCGATCGTCGTCGGTGAGCGCGAGGCCGGCCGACATCTTCTCGACGTTGGCCGCAGAGTGCAGCGCGTCTCCGTCGATGAATCGCACTGCGTAGACCTCTGCCACCCGTTCGCCGATGGTGCTCTTGCCTGACCCGGAGACCCCCATCACGACGATCTGGGGTCGGTGAGCGGCGCGGGAGTCGGTATTCATCACGCACGAGCTTACTGCGTCACCAGTCGTGCACGGTTCCGTCCGCGAGTCGGTTGTACGGCAGATACGCCGTCGTGTACGGGTACTCCCCCGCGCCGTCGACGTCGAGTTCGACTCCGAGTCCGGGGCTGTCGCCCGGGTGCAGGTAACCGTCGTCGAAGGTCATCGACTGTTCGAAGACCGCGTTCGTGCGGCTGCCGTGCTGCATGTACTCCTGGATGCCGTAGTTGTGGATCGCGAGGCCGACGTGCAGCTGCGCCGCGAAGCCGACCGGCGAGATGTCCGTCGGTCCGTGGAAGCCCGACTTGATCTGGTACATCGCGGCGTAATCCATGACCTTCCGCAGCGGGGTGATGCCGCCGAAGTGCGTCGATGCGGCTCGCACGTAGTCGATGAGCTGCTCGGAGATGAGGTTCTGGAAGTCCCAGATCGTGTTGAAGACCTCCCCGATCGCGAGAGGCGTCGTGGTGTGCTGGCGCACGAGACGCAGGGCCTCCTGGTTCTCGGCGGGTGTGCAGTCCTCGAGCCAGAACAGATCGTACGGTTCGAGGGACTTGCCGAGCTGCGCCGCCTGCATCGGAGTCATCCTGTGATGACCGTCGTGCAGAAGCGGAAGCTCAGGGCCGAACTCGTTCCGCACCGCTTCGAAGACCGTTGGCACGTGCCGGAGATATGATCGCGTGTCCCAGTCTTCCTGCGACGGCAAGGCGCCACGCTGCGCCGGCTCGTGATCGTATCGGACGCCCTCGTTCCCCGGCAGCCCGCTGTTCGAGGCGATTCCGTAGATCGCCTTCAGCCCGGGCACGCCCGTCTGCACGCGGATGGAGCGGTAGCCGAGCTCCTGATGCGCGCGGATCGAGTCGAACAGCTCCGGGAGCTCTTTGCCCGACGCGTGCCCGTAAGCCATGAGGCCGTTTCGGCTCGCGCCGCCGAGCAGCTGGTAGACCGGCATCCCCGCTGCCTTGCCTTTGATGTCCCACAACGCCATGTCCACCGCGGCGATGGATGCCATCGTGACCGGGCCGCGCCGCCAGTACCCGCTGCGGTAGAGAAACTGCCACGTGTCTTCGATGCGCGAGGGATCGCGATCGATCAGAAGAGGCACCACGTGCTCGTTGAGGTAGGCCGCGACGGCGAGCTCTCTGCCGTTGAGCGTGGCGTCGCCGAGCCCGGTGAGACCGTCGTCGGTCGTCAGCTTGAGCGTGACGAAGTTGCGGTCCGGACTCGTGACGATGACCTCAGCCTTGTCGATCTTCACGGAATCACTCCTTTGTGCTCGTTCACCCGACCGTACACCCCTCGCACAGCTTCACATCGAGACGTGTCGGCACCCGCTTTGCTAGCGTTGACCCTGGATTCTCCCGCGTCGGCAGCATCCGGTCGACCTGCCGCGCACGCGAGCACACTGACTTTCTCTTTTCCTTTCCGCAACTACCAACGAGGAGATCTCATGGCGGATACCCCACAGGCGAACATCGGCGTCATCGGCATGGCGGTGATGGGTTCCAACCTCGCCCGCAACTTAGCCAGTCGCGAGGGCAACACGGTCGCGATCTACAACCGCTCCCCGGAGAAGACTCGCGCGGTCGTCGAGGAGTTCCCCGAGGCCGGCTTCATCGCGTCGGAATCGATCGACGACTTCGTGGCCTCGCTGCAGACTCCCCGCACGGCGATCATCATGGTCAAGGCGGGCAAGGGCACGGATGCCGTCATCGACCAGCTCGTCGAACGCTTCGAGCCCGGCGACATCATCGTGGACGGCGGCAACGCCCTGTTCACCGACACGATCCGCCGCGAGAAGGCGGTCCGTGAGACCGGCATCAACTTCGTCGGCGCGGGAATCTCCGGTGGCGAGGAAGGCGCGTTGAACGGGCCGAGCATCATGCCCGGCGGCTCTGCCGAGGCGTGGGAGACGCTCGGGCCGATCCTGCGCTCGATCGCCGCCGTCGCCGAGGGTGAGCCCTGCGTCACGCACGTGGGCACCGACGGTGCCGGGCACTTCGTGAAGATGATCCACAACGGCATCGAGTACGCCGACATGCAGCTGATCGCCGAGGCCTACGACCTGATCCGCCGCGGCACCGGCAAGTCCCCCGCCGAGATCGCCGAGATCTTCGCCGAGTGGAACACCGGCGAGCTCGAGTCGTACCTGATCGAGATCACCGCCGAGGTGCTGCGCCAGGTCGACGCCGAGACCGGCAAGCCCCTCGTGGATGTCATCCTCGACCAGGCCGGCGCCAAGGGCACCGGCGCCTGGACAGTGCAGACCGCACTCGAGCTCGGTGTTCCGGTCTCCGGCATCGCCGAGGCCGTGTTCGCCCGCTCGCTGTCCTCCAAACCGGCCCAGCGCCAGGCCGCGGGCGACCTGCCCGGCCCCGACACCAGCTGGAGCGTCGACGACCCCGACGCCTTCATCGAGGACGTCCGCCAGGCCCTCTACGCCTCCAAGATCATCGCCTACTCGCAGGGCTTCGACGAGATCATCGCCGGCGCCGAGCAGTACGGCTGGGACATCAAGAAGGGCGACATCGCCAAGATCTGGCGCGGCGGATGCATCATCCGCGCCCAGTTCCTCAACCGCATCACCGAGGCCTACGACGAGAACCCCGACCTGGTCGCACTCATCCTCGCCCCGTACTTCACCGACGCGGTCACCACAGCCCAGCCCGCCTGGCGCCGCATCGTCGTCGCCGCCGCGCAGGCAGGAATCCCCGCACCCGCGTTCTCCTCCTCCCTGTCGTACTACGACGGACTCCGCGCCGACCGCCTCCCCGCCGCCCTCGTGCAAGGCCAGCGCGACTTCTTCGGCGCCCACACCTACAAACGCACCGACAAGGACGGCACCTTCCACACACTCTGGTCAGGCGACCGCACCGAAATCAACGCAGAAGACACCCACTGACCGCTCGTCAGCCACGGTGCCGAGGGGCTCGCGAGTACGACTCGCGGGCCCCTCGCCGTGTGTGAAGCATCCGATTTCGATGCGACGCGTCTGCTTAGAATGTCGGCATGGTCGCCCGGCCCGCTTCGCTGCCCGTCCGCTCGACCGGCGCCACTCTGGCCCCGGCGCTGCTGCTCGCGGCATCCGCTGTCGGTCTCTTCGGCCTTGGTCTGCGGCCCTGGGCGTACGTCGGAATCGTCGCCGCTCTCGCGGCATCCGCATTCGTGTCTCGCACCTTGCTGAAGGATCTCACGCTCATCGCGGTCGGGCTCACATGCGTCAGCCTCGTGCCGGTGAACACCGACATCGAGTGGGGTCACATGCTGCAGATGGGCGCGGGGCTCGCCGCCGCCGTGCTGATTCCGTACTGCATCTCCCGCTGGGTCTACCGCGACCATACGGTGCGTTTTCCGGTTGCGACGGGCGTGCGCTGGACGACCGTCGAGTACGTGTATCTCATCTGCGTCGTCGTGCTCGGCTGGGTCATTCTGCCGCTCTACATGATTCCGACGGGTGTCTACCAGAACTGGCCCGCCGCCGATGATCCGAGCCTCATCGCCCGGCTCTTCCTCGGAACGAACGGGCTCGGCATCTGGGACGAGCTGTTCTTCATCTGCACGTGCTTCGCGCTGCTGCGGCGGCACCTGCCGATGTGGCAGGCGAACCTCGTTCAGGCGATCATGTTCACGTCGTTCCTGTGGGAGCTCGGGTTCCGTGCCTGGGGGCCGCTGCTGATCTTTCCGTTCGCGCTCGTGCAGGGCTGGATCTTCAGCCGCACCAAGTCACTCAGCTACGTCGTGTCCGTGCACCTGCTGTTCGACTTCGTGCTGTTTCTCGTGCTGCTGCACGCGCACACGCGACACTGGCTGCCGATTTTCCTCTACTGACCCGCTGCGATCCGAATGCAGGGGCAGGATGCCGCAGGGCCCCGCGACGTCTGCCGCGGGGCCCTGCGTGAAAGCGTCGATCAGGCGGCGCCGTCGAAGAGGCTCGTGACGGATCCGTCGTCGAAGACCTCCTTGATGGCCCGCGCGAGAAGCGGAGCGATCGGGAGGATCTCGAGCTTGTCGAAGTGCTTCTCCTCCGGAAGAGGAAGCGTGTCGGTGACGACGACCTTGTCGATCGACGACGACTGCAGCAGCTCCACGGCCGGGTCGCTGAAGACGGCGTGCGTCGCCGCGACGACGACGCCGGTCGCGCCGTTCTCCTTCAGAGCCTCGGCGGCCTTCACGATCGTGCGTCCGGTATCGATCAGATCGTCGACGAGGAGGCACACGCGGCCCTTCACGTCACCGACGATCTCGTGCACCGAGACCTGGTTGGGAACCAGCGGGTCGCGACGCTTGTGGATGATGGCCAGCGGGGCGCCGAGCTTGTCACTCCACTGGTCGGCAACGCGCACGCGGCCCATGTCGGGCGAGACCACCGTGAGGTTCTCGGGGTCGAGTCGCTCCTTGAAGTAGTCGAGCAGCACGGGCATGGCGAAGAGGTGGTCGACAGGGCCGTCGAAGAATCCCTGAATCTGCGCGGCGTGCAGGTCGACCGACATGATGCGGTCCGCGCCGGCGACCTTGAAGAGGTCGGCGACCAGTCGCGCGGAGATCGGCTCGCGGCCACGGCCCTTCTTGTCTTGGCGCGCGTAGGGGTAGAACGGCGCCACGACGGTGATCCGCTTAGCGGAGGCCCGCTTCAGGGCATCCACCATGATGAGGTGCTCCATGAGCCACTCGTTGATGGGTCGCGGGTGCGACTGGATGACGAACGCGTCACAGCCGCGCACACTCTCGTCGAAGCGCGCGTAGATCTCGCCGTTGGCGAAGGTCCGGGCGTCTGTGGGTACGAGCTCAGATCCGAGCTCGGACGCGATGCTTTCAGCGAGTTCCGGGTGCGCACGACCTGAGACCAGAACGAGCCGCTTTTGCCCCGAAGCTTTGATACCGGACACTACCCCTGCTTTCTGTCGTTGTTCGACGTTGCAGCTACTGTTCTTCGTTGCCGTTGGCGGCCGCCGCTGCGTCTGCTGCCGCCGTACCCGGGCGGTTGGCTTCTACCCAGCCGTCCATGTTCCGCTGAGGCGCCACGTTGACCGCGAGCGCACCGGCGGGAACGTCTTTGCGCACCACAGTACCCGCACCAGTGTAAGCACCGTCGCCGATCGTGATCGGTGCGACGAACACATTGTGCGAACCCGTGCGCACAAAGGAGCCGATGGTGGTGGCGTGCTTGTTGACCCCGTCGTAATTCGCGAAGATCGTGCCGGCGCCGATGTTCGCGCCCTCCCCGACCGTTGCGTCGCCCACATAGGAGAGGTGCGGAACCTTGCTGGATGCTCCGATGCGAGCGTTCTTCGTCTCGACGAATGTGCCGATCTTTCCGCTCTCGTCGAGAACGGTGCCGGGGCGGAGGTAGGAGAACGGGCCGACGGAGGCGCCACGGCCGATGACCGCGAGGGTCGCGTCGGTACGCTTCACGACGGCATCCTCACCGACCTCGCAGTCGACGAGCGTCGTGTCGGGTCCGATCTCGGCGCCCTCCTCGATGACCGTTGCACCGAGGATCTGCGTGCCCGGCTTGATCGTGACGTCGCGCGCGAGAACGGCCTTCACATCGATCCACGTCGTCGCGGGGTCGTGGATGGTCACGCCCTCAAGCTGCCAGCCACGCACGATGAGGCTGTTCAGTCGTGATGCGGCCGCGCTCAACTGCGCGCGATCGTTGACGCCCTCGACGACCCACGGCTCCGAGACGGGAGCCGCAGAGACCTTCGCCCCACGCTCTCGCAGCAGTCCGATGACGTCCGTGATGTACTTCTCGGCCTGAACATTGTCGGTGGTGAGACGCGGAAGCTCGCGACGCAGAGGCGCGACGGCGAAGACGTAGACGCCCGCGTTGATCTCATTGACCCCGAGCTCAGCGGCCGAGGCATCCTTCTGCTCGACGATGCGGTCGAGAGCCCCCTCCTTCTCGCGGATGATGCGTCCGTAGCCGGTCGCGTCGTCGAGAATGGCCGACAGCACCGTTGCAGACGCGCTGCCTGCACGGTGCCGGTCGATGAGCTTGCCGAGAGTCTTCGAGTCGAGAAGCGGAACGTCGCCATTGATGACGAGCACGTCGCCGTCGAACTCCTGCGGCAGCACCCCGACGGCCTGCTCGACTGCACGGCCGGTGCCGGGCGTGTCGTCCTGGTCGACGATGATGCTCTCCGGCAGTTCATCGTTCACGACCTCGACGATGCGGTCACGCTCATGACGCACCACTGTGACAACGTGCGCCGCCTCCAGCGCACGAGCGGTCGCGAGCACGTGCCCGAGCATCGGCACACCGGCGATCGGGTGGAGAAGCTTGGGAAGAGAGGACTTCATTCGCGTGCCTTGTCCGGCCGCGAGGACGACGATGGCCAATCTCTTATCGCTCATGCTCCGCCTCCAGGATTCGAACCTAGACTTCACAGCTCCAAAGGCTGTCGTGCTGCCATTACACCAAGGCGGACCGCACACCAGAAAGCGCGCAGGTTCCAGTTTGCCAGAAGAAATCCGGCAATCGCCTCCACTCCCCCACGCGATAATGGAGAAATGGCAGAAACTCACGACGAAGTTGATCGCATCGTCACCGCGTGGCAGCGCGAGCGTCCAGACCTGTCGTTCACGCCACTTCAGGTGCTCTCGCGCATCGGGCGGCTGTCACGCCACCTCGAGCGAGCGCGCCGTTCTGCCTTCACGCGCTCAAAGCTCGAATCATGGGAATTCGACGTACTTTCTGCCCTGCGACGCGCCGGTGAGCCGTTCACGCTGAGCCCGAAGCAGCTGCTGACGCAGACCCTCGTCTCCAGCGGCACCATGACCAACCGCATCGACCGTCTCGTGTCGCGCGGCCTGGTCGAGCGTCGCACCGACCCGAACGACGGGCGCGGCATCCTCGTAGTCATGACGCCGACGGGGCAGGCCCAGGTGGATGCCGCGATCACACGGCTCGTGGACGCCGAAGCCGAGCTTCTCGCCGGACTCTCGATCGACGACCAGCGAACGCTCGCGGGTCTCCTCCGCCGGCTGATGCTCGACTTCGACGAGGTCTAGCGCCGAAGCACCTTGCGGGCGAGAGTGTTGCCGAGGAACTGCACAATCTGCACGATGATCACGATCATGACCACGGCCGACCAGGTCACGATCGGCTCGAACTGGCGGAATCCCCACTGGATGGCGAAGCTGCCGAGACCGTTTCCGCCGAGATAGCCGGCAAGCGCCGACATCTCGACGATCGCCACGAACACGAACGTGTAGCCCAGGATGAGCGGGCCCAGCGCCTCGGGCAGCACAACCGACCAGATGGTCCGCAGCCGACTCGCACCCGATGCGCGGGACGCCTCGATGACACCGGGCGACACGCTCACGAGGTTCTGCTCCACGATGCGGCTCACGCCGAAGACTGCGGCGATCGAGATCGCCATGATCATCGCGTCGTTTCCGATTCCCTTGCCGATCACCAAGCGCACGAGCGGCTGGATCGCGGGGATGAAGATGATGAACGGAATCGGTCGGAAGAAGTTCACGATGACGTTGAGCACCGTGAAGACGGCCCTGTTGGCGAAGATGCCACCCTGTCGCGTGACGTACAGCGCCAGACCGAGGATGAGACCGCCGATGCCGCCGAACACCATGCTGAGCGCGACGAGGTAGAGGGTGATGCCCGTCTCTTCGAAGAGCTTGGGCAGCAGGTCGATGAGCTGATCCATCAGGCGGCCTCCACAACTTCGACGGTGGTTTCGATGCGTTTGAGAGCGTCGTCGATGGCGGCATCCTCACCCGTGAGAGCGAGAGTCAGGTGCCCGAATGCGCGACCGCGGATGTCATTGATGCCGCCGTACACGAGCTCGAAGCCGACTCCCGCGCGTGACAGTTCGACGAAAACCTCGCTCTGCGAGCGGTTGCCGTCTCGGAATGAGAGCGTCACGATGCGACCGGCATGCCTCTCGCGGAGCGTCGCGACCTCCACGGCATCCGGAATGCCCTTCACGACGGTCGAGACGAATCGACGCGATGCGGAGTGCTGGGGGTCGGAGAACACATCGAACACATCACCCTGCTCGATGATGCGGCCCTTCTCCATGACCGCCACCCGACTCGCGATCGACTGGATGACATCCATCTCGTGGGTGATCACGACGATCGTGATGCCGAGCTCGCGGTTGACCCGGTCGAGAAGTCCGAGCACCTCGTGCGTCGTCTCGGGGTCGAGCGCACTCGTCGCCTCGTCGGCGAGCAGGATGCGTGGATTCGTCGCGAGAGCCCGGGCGATGCCCACACGTTGCTTCTGACCGCCGGAGAGTTGGTCAGGATAGTTTCGGCCCTTGTCCCCGAGGCCTACGAAGTCGAGCAGCTCAGCAACGCGTTTCTTGCGCTCGCTCTTCGGAACACCGGCGATCGCGAGGGGGTATGCCACGTTCTTCGCGACGGTCTTCGAACTGAACAGGTTGAACTGCTGGAAGATCATGCCGATCTCGAGGCGGAGCTTGCGCAGCTCCCCTTCGCTGAGCCGTGTGATATCTGTTCCGTCGACGATCACCTGACCGCTCGACACCGGTTCGAGTGCGTTGATGAGACGCACGAGCGTGGACTTACCCGCACCCGAGTAGCCGATGATCCCGAAGACCTCGCCCTTCTCGATGTCGAGGCTCACATTGTCGATGGCGTGAATGAGCTCGCCCTTGGCCGTGGCCGACGGGTAGGACTTCGTCACGTCCTTGAGGCTGACGATCGACACAGAGACGCCTTTCTGCGGTCACAGCGATCCGGCGGTGCGTCGTACGCCCGCCGGATCGCCTCATTGCGTTGGTGGAGGGGAGCTAGCCCTGCGCCTTGATGTCTGACACGACCTCGTCGAGAGACGCCTGCAGCTCGTCCGCAGGAGTCTCGACGAACTCAGCGGTTCCGCCCGCGGTCTCCTGCACACCATCGAGGACATCCTGGCTGCTGTGGTAGATGTCGACGAGCTTGTTATAGACCTTGTTGTCTTTGTCGGCCGCGCGGGTGACGAAGATGTTGATGTAGGGAACGGCGTTGGGGTCAGCCGGGTCGTCCTGGGCGATGGCGTCGGATGCCTTGAGACCAGCGTCCTCGATGAAGTCGTTGTTGATGATCGCCGCGGCCAGATCGGGCAGCGAGGTCGGAGTGAGGCTCGCCTCGAGAGCGGTCACCGTGACGCGAGACTTCGACTCGACGACGTCGCTCACGGTCGAGAAGACGCTTCCGCCGTCTTTCAGCGTGATCAGTCCGGCCGACTGCAGAACGAGGAGACCGCGCGCCTGGTTGGACTCGTCGTTGGGAACGGCCACCTCGGCGCCGTCGGGGATGTCCTCGACGGAGTCGTACTGGGTGGAGTAGAGGCCGAGCGGGTAGATGGCGGTCGCGCCGATCGGCGTGAGATCGTCACCGGATGCCTCGTTGTACTGCGCGAGGTAGATGACGTGCTGGAACTGGTTCATGTCGATGTCGCCCTCGGACAGCGCCGGGTTGGGCTGCGTGTACTCACCGAAGTCGACGATCTCGACGCTGATGCCTTCATCAGCGGCGGCGTCGACGTAGGTCTGCCAGTACGGGTCGCTCGCGCCGACCACGCCGATCTTGACGGGGTTGTCGGCGGAGCCCTTCTCAGCGGATGCCTCGGCTGAGGACCCTGAGCACGCGGCGAGCGTGGCGATGAGGGGAAGGGCAGCGAGCGCTGCGAGAAGCTTTTTCTTCGACACAGGAGGTCCTTACTCTACGGGTTGCTCCCATACGGTAAGCACGCCCCTGTCGCCTGGTGAAGTCGGACCGTAACAGAGCGAAACGAAGTGCCTGCGAACGTCGTGAAGCTGACGATCTGGTGTCGGTTTTGTCACGACCCTCGTAATTCGCGATGGACTGCATTAGGTTGAATCACGCAGTAGTTGTGTACGCAGTGATTTTTTGCGCACGGACGTCGAAGGGTGACGGTCGTGCACTTGAGGGAGCGGACAGAATCGCGGCACCAGCGCGTCCCGACAGTCGGGGCCCGCAAACTCAAGGAGTACCACCAATGGCAACCGGCACCGTCAAATGGTTCAACGCTGAAAAGGGCTTTGGATTCATCACGCCTGCTGACGGCTCGGCAGACGTCTTTGCCCACTACTCGGCCATCGCGACCAGCGGTTACCGCACGCTCAACGAGAACCAGCAGGTTGAGTTTGAGATTGCACAGGGCCCGAAGGGCCTGCAGGCGGAGAACATCCGTCCGCTCAACTGAGCGCATTCAGAAGAACGGGCCCGCGAGCATCTGCTCGCGGGCCCGTTTCCGTTGGGGCACTCCCCCAGCGTCAGGTGAGCAGCGCACGGTCATCGAGCGCTGCTCCCTTGATCTTCGTGAACTCCTCGAGAAGCCGCGGCACCGTGAGTGAAGCTTTCTCTGTCTCGGATGCCTCGAAGACGATGCGCCCCTCGTGCATCATGATCAGTCGGTTGCCGAGCTTCAGCGCCTGCTCCATGTTGTGGGTGACCATGAGGGTCGTGAGCTTGCCCTGCGAGACGATGCGTTCCGTGAGCGTCGCCACGAGAGCGGCGCGCTGCGGGTCGAGGGCGGCCGTGTGCTCGTCCAGCAGAAGGATGCTGGGGTGGGTGAAGCCCGCCATGAGGAGCGACAGCGCCTGCCGCTGACCGCCGGAGAGCAGCCCGACCTTCGCCGAGAGCCGATTCTCGAGTCCCAGCTCGAGGGTGGACAGCTCCTCGCGGAACCTCTCCCGCTGCTTCGCGCCGAGAGCGAGCCCCAGACCGCGGAACCTGCCGCGGCGCGCGGCGAGCGCCAGGTTCTGCTCGATGGTGAGGTTCGGCGCCGTGCCCGCCATGGGATCTTGGAAGACCCGGCCGAGGTAGCGGGCTCGCCGGTGTTCCTTCAGCCGGTTCACCTTCTTGCCGTCGATCGAGATCGTTCCGGCATCCACTCGATACCGGCCGGAGATGGCGTTGAGAAGCGTTGACTTTCCGGCGCCGTTTGAGCCGATGACCGTGACGAAGTCGCCCTCCTCGAGCCTCAGGCTGAGATCGATGAGCGCTTTGCGCTCGTTGACACTTCCCGGGAAGAAGGTCTTGGAGATCGCGTCGATGTCGAGCATTGCGTCACTCTCCCTTGCTCGGAGCCGCCGCAGCGGGCTCGGGTGTCGTCGCGGCCGGTGCCGTCTCTCGAGGAGTCACGCGACCTCCGCGCCCGCGCAGCGACGGGACGCGCTTGAGGAAGCCCCAGCGCGGAAGCAGGAGCGCCAGGACGACGAGAACTGCGGTGACGAGCTTCATATCGTTCGGGTCGAGTCCCACGCGCATCGCGTAGAAGATAATGAGGCGGTAGACCACGGCGCCGAACACGACAGCGAATGTGGAGACCCAGATGAACCTCTGCCCCAGCACCGCTTGACCGAGGATGACGGAGGCCAGCCCCACGAGGATCAGACCGATTCCCATGCTGATGTCCGCGAAGCCCTGATACTGCGCGACGAGGGCGCCGCAGAGCGCGACCAGCCCGTTCGAGAGCGCGAGAGTGAGAATTGTCGTGGCGTCCGTCGAGACGCCGAAGCTGCGGATCATCGGCCCGTTGTCGCCGGTGGCCTGAATCGAGAGCCCGAGGTTCGTGGCGAGGAACCAGTCGACGATCAGCTTGAACACCATGACGGCGACGAAGAGGATCGCCACCCCTGCCCAGGTGCGCAGCAGCGAGGCATCCTTGAGCGGGGTGAAGACGCTGTCGGTGCGCAGCAGCGGCAGATTCGCCGCCACCGCGGCATCCTCTTTGGCTGTTCCCATGATCCGCAGGTTCACGGACCACAGCGCGATCATCGTGAGGATTCCCGCGAGGAGTCCGTCGATCTTGCCCTTGGTGTGCAGCAGTCCCGTGATGATGCCGGCGATCAGCCCCGCCCCGCCACCGGCGAGGGTGGCGAGGACGGGGTTGCCGCCGTTGGTGATGATGGCCGCCGCGACAGCCGCACCGGTCGTGAAGCTTCCGTCGACCGTGAGGTCGGGAAAGTTGAGCACGCGGAACGTAAGATACACGCCGAGTGCCATCACGCCGTAGATGAGGCCGATTTCGAGTGCGCCGATCATTGTGGTGCGTCCTTAATGACGTTGCGTCCTATTCGACGGTCTCAGCCTTGTCGAGGATCTCCTCCGGAATCGTCACGCCCATGCGCTCTGCCGCGCCCGGGTTGACCACGTAGGTGAACTCCTTCGACATCTCGACCGGCATCGTCGCTGGGTCGGCATCCTCGGTCAGGATCTTGAGTGCCATCTCACCGGTCTGGTAGCCGAGCTTGTCGTAGTCGATGCCGAGCGTCGCGATCGCGCCGCCCTCCACCGTGCCCGACTCCGCGCCGATCACGGGGATCTGCTTCTTCTCGGCTACCTGGATGAGCGAGGCGATGCCCGAGACGACGGTGTTGTCCGTGGGCACGTAGATCGCGTCGACGTCGCCGAGAGCCTCAGCTGCCTGGGCGATGTCGTTCGCGGTCGTGACAGTCTGCGTCGTCACCGACATGTCGCGCTCTTCCGCCGCCGCGGTCGCGGCCTTGACCTGAACTTCGGAATTGACCTCGCCCGAACTGTAGACGATGCCGATCTTCTCGGCGTCAGGAACGATCTCCTTCAGCATGTCCAGCTGGTCTTCGATCGGAGCGGCGTCGCTCGTGCCCGTGATGTTTCCGCCCGGCTCTTCGTTCGAGGCGACGAGGTCTGCCGACTCGGCGTCGGTCACGGCGGTGAACACGACCGGAATCTCGGTGATCGCCTGGGCTGCGGCCTGCGCTGCCGGAGTCGCGACTGCGAGCACGAGATCGAGGTCCTGCGTGGCGAAGTTCTGAGCGATCGTGACCGCGGTGGACTGCTCACCGTTCGCGTTCTTCTCGGTGAACTCCACCGTGTCGCCCTCGACGTACCCGGCGTCGGTGAATGCCTTCTTGAAACCGGCGGTCGCTGCGTCCAGTGCCGGGTGCTGCACGAGCTGGCTGATGCCGATCGTCAGCTTCTCTGTGCCCCCATCGCCACCAGACTCATCTCCACTGCACCCCGCGAGTGCGAGGGCGCCAACCGCCGCGACAGCGATGCCCGCCATCAGCCGGGAGTTCTTCATGCTGTTCTCCTTTGAATGCCTCGTCGACGCCGCACGACGTCTTCAGAGATTCTGCCAGAGTTCAGCACATGAGTTGTGCAAGAAAGTCGTCGCGCGCGACGAACGCGCACGCGACGACGGATTCTTGTTCGCTACTCGACAAGTTTGCCCTCGCTCGACACCTCGCGCATGAGCGCTGCGACGTCCTCCGGCACGGGTGGAATCGCCTCGCGCGTAACACCGGTCTCGGGAGACCAGACAAGGTTCACCTGCAGCTCCGGATCGGTCTCGGGAAAGTCGCTTCGGTTGTGGCATCCTCGTGTCTCTCGCCGTTCGCGCGCGGCTTCGAGAGTGGCACGTGCGGCCAGAGCCGCCGACTTGAGGTCGAACGCGTGGGCGAGGTCCTGGAACCCCGCGATGTCCGGGTGGATGCCGATGTCGAGCATCCGATCTTCGATGTCGTCGAGCTCGGAGAGTCCCGCGCGCAGCCCCTCTTCGGAACGCACGACTCCCGCGTGCTCTGTCATCGTATTGCGGATGGCCCGCTGGAGCGCGCGCACGTTCTCGCGTCCGTCGTCGGCGAGGAGATCGTCGATCTCGCGCCGAGCCTGCGCGACCGCCTCTGCGGACCGGCGCTGAGCTTCGAGACCCGCGGCGTGCTGCATCGCGGCTCGGCCGACGATGCGTCCATAGACGAGCAGCTCGATGAGCGAGTTTCCGCCGAGTCGGTTCGCTCCGTGCAGTCCACTCGAGGCTTCGCCGATCGCGTAGAGACCGTCGACGTCTGTGCTGTGATCGTCGGAGCGCACCCATACGCCGCCCATCGAGTAGTGAGCCGTCGGGGCGATCTCGATCGGATCCGTCGTGATGTCGAGCATCTGCAGCTCAAGCATCGTCTGGTAGACCCGCGGCAGTCGCGACATGATCGTCTCGCGGGGCAGGTGCGACACATCAAGCCAAACGCCACCCTTCTCCGTGCCGCGGCCCTCCTTGATCTCGGTGTAGGCGGCGAGCGCGACCCGGTCGCGGGTGGAGAGTTCCATGCGCTCCGCGTCGTACGATGCCATGAACCGCTCGCCGAGCGCATTGCGCAGGATGCCGCCCTCCCCGCGTGCCGCCTCGGAGACGAGCGTGCCGGCGGCGTTCTCCGGTTCGATGATTCCGGAGGGGTGGAATTGAACGAGCTCGGGGTCCCGCAGCCGCGCTCCGGCCTCGACAGCGAGACGGAACGCGTCACCGGTGTTCTCGTCGCGTCGCGATGACGTGCGGCGCCAGATTCGCGTGTGCCCACCGGCGGCCAGAATGACCGCGTCCGCGTGGATGAGGTAGCGGGTGCCGTCGTTCTGATCGAAGCCGTAGGCACCGAAGACGACGCCTTCGCGCACCAGGATGCGCGTGATGTAGACGTTGTCGAGAATCGGCACGTTCAGCTGCTCGGCGCGACGCACAAGGGTGCGCTGGATCTCGAGCCCTGTGTAGTCGCCCGCGAACGCCGTGCGTCGGAAGGTGTGCGCGCCGAAGAAGCGCTGCGAGATGCGCCCGTTGTCTTCGCGGGCGAAGTTCATCCCCCACCGCTCGAGGTCGGCGATGCCGCGCTCGGCACCACGAGTCACGATCTCGACCGTGTGCGGGTTCGCGAGCATATAACTCTCGGTGATGGTGTCGGCCGCGTGCTGCTGCCAGCTGTCTTCGGCGTCCATCGTGCCGAGAGCGGCGTTGATGCCGCCCGCGGCGAGCGACGTGTGGGCATCGTTCCGGGGACGCTTGCCCACAGCGAGAACGTCGACCCCTGCCTCGGCGACTTCGATGGCAGCCCGAAGGCCAGAGCCCCCTGTTCCGATGACGAGGATGCTGGTGGATACCTGACGTTCGCGATTTTCTCCGGTCATGAGATCCACGCTAGGAGTCGCTTTCTGATACGTCCAATGCATAGTTTTACTTGTTTCAATAGCGGTACGCTATAGAAATGAACCTTGAGCAGCTGCGCAGCTTCATCGAGATCGCGCACACCGGCCACTTCACGCGGGCGGCGGAGCGACTGCACCTTGCACAGCCCTCCCTCAGCAGACAGATCGCGACGCTCGAGCGCGAACTGAACGTCGAGCTGTTCCACCGGGCGCGGGGGCACATCACTCTCACAGCGGCGGGCGAAGCGCTGATGCCACGGGCACAGAGGATGCTCGCCGAGGCCGATGCAGTGAAGGACGACGTTGCCGAACTGCTCGATCTTCGACGCGGCCGTGTGCGCATCGGCGCCACACCCACCCTCTGTGTGAGCCTCATCGCCGAGGTCCTCACCGCATTTCGCACGCAGCACCCCGGCATCGACGTCCAGCTCACCGAGGGCGGATCACGACTTCTGCAGGAGCAGCTCGCGGTGGGCGCTCTGGACGTCGCTCTCATCACGACGTCGGAGGGCCCGGCGACTCCCGGCGTCAGTCTCACCCGAGCCCCTCTTCTCGCCGAGGAGCTCGTCGTGATCTGGGCATCCGACCAGCCCGCACCCACCGCGGAGCAGGAGATCACTCTAGATGAGCTGAGCCGGCAGCCGCTCATCGTCTTTCCGGAGAGCTACGACCTGCGCGTCGCCACGGATGCAGCGTTTCGAAGCGCCGGCCTCTCGCCTGCCCCCGTGATCGAAGGCGTCGAGATGCACACAGCGCTGCGATTCGTCGAACGCGGACTCGGGGTCGCCCTTGCTCCGGCGATGGTTCTGCACGATCGCCCGACGCTGAGCTCCACGCGACTGGCCGAGCCGCGGCTCGAGCGAACGGTAAGCCTGGCGCACCGAGCCGATGTCACACCGCCGCGAGCCGCGGAGGCGATGCAGCGTGCGATCGTGAAAACCGCCGGGCGCCTCGCGGAGCGCAATCCGGCAACGCGCGTGCTCACCGACGCGAGCCGTCGCGGGGACGGAGTTCGCGCTCTACGGTAGCGAAGCCGCGTCTGCGATGATCGTTCCGATCCTTCAGCCGACCGGGGCTATGCCCCGATAGCGCCAGCTACGCGAGAACGCCCGAGATGAGCAGCCGCGTCACGGTGCGCACATCGTACTGTGCATCCTCGCTTCCGATACTGAGGTTTCCGATCCCCCGCATCAGCGAGTAGCCAGAGACAGCGGCTGCTCCCTTGCTCGACACGGCGGCGAGCAGACTGTCGCAGACTGGCACCAGCCGCTCGACGAAGTAGGAATGCAGCGTCTGCCACGCGGCACTGTCGTTTCGCAGCGCATCCGCAAGTCCATGCTTGGTAACGAGAAAGTCGACGAACTCGTCCACCCACGACCGAAGGGCATCCTCCGGTCGACGTGAGGATGCGAGCAGGTCGGGCCCGGCCTGAGCGAGCGAGTCGACCTGATGACGGTAGACAGCGATGATGAGCTCTCCCCGACTCGGAAAGTGCCGGTAGATGGTGCCCACACCGACACCGGCTCGCTCTGCGATCATTCGCACGGGCGCGTCGACACCGTGCGCGACGAAGACCTGACCTGCGGCGTCGAGCAACGCCTGCTGATTCCTCCGAGCATCCGCGCGTTGTGGGCGCGGCGAAGTCTGGGGGTTCATTGACAGACTCCTCCTCACGATTGCTAAACGGAACGACGTTCCGTATATTAATCGGAACAGCGCTCCGCTTCATTGTGTCACAGCGCCGAGCGCTTTCACGAAAGGAAACACTGATGCCTTCCCCTTCCCACTCTGCAAACACAGCCCTCGTCAACGGTCTCACTGAGATCATCGGCGAGGGCTCCTCGGTCATATCGGTTGCTCCGGTCACTCTCGATTCCCCTGGGCGCAGGCATCCGCTGTCCGTCCGGGTCTCTGCGCCTGTCTCCGGGAGCGACCTGCCGATACTCCTCTTCTCCCACGGAAACGGATGGTCCTTTGATGGCTACGGACCTCTCGCATCATTCTGGGCCTCGCATGGTTTTGTCGTCGTTCAGCCGACGCACCTGGACTCGCGGCGATTCAGCATCGGGCTCGATGACCCGCTCTTCGCTGACATCTGGCGCGAGCGACACCGAGACCTCACACGGTCGCTCGATCAGCTCGACACAATCGAACGCGCGGTGCCCGGCCTCGCGGGCCGCCTCGACAGGAGCCGGATCGTCGCAGCAGGTCATTCATGGGGTGCGCAGACGGTCCAGCTGCTACTTGGAGCGCGAGTTCTCGACAGCGACGGAACCAGCGGGAGAAGCTATGCCGACCCTCGCGTGACCGCCGGCGCCCTGCTCGCCGCGACAGGAACCGGAGGATCAGACCTGCACCCGTTCGCTCGCGAGCACTTTCCCTTCATGAACCCGTCATTCGCAGAGCTCACCACTCCGACGCTCGTTGTGGCTGGAGATCACGATCAGTCTCAGCTGTCAGCGCGCGGGCCCGATTGGTTCACCGACGCGTTCGTGCAGAGTCCCGGCGCCACCGATCTGCTCACGTTGCACGGAGGAGAGCATTCGCTCGGCGGCATCCCGAACTACGACGCTGCCGAGACGACCGACGAGAATCCCGAGAGAGTCGCCGTCGTACAGCATATGACGACCGCTTATCTGAGGGATGCCGTCACCTCGGGTACTGAGACATGGCAGCGCGCTCGATCAGCGCTCGCGGCGATAGGCTCGGCCGTCGGAACGGTCGACAGCAAGCGACTGTGACGGAGCACTCCGTCGCCTCGTCCGCTCGGTACACCGCCGATTCGCGGAGACGGGTGCGCTCAGCGTTCTCACGCCTCGAGGAGCTCTGAGAGCTCGAGCCAGCGCGTCTCGAGATCGCTGACCTCCCCCTCCAGGCTCTGCAGCCGGGCCGTCAGCTCGCCGAGCCCCTCGTAGTCGCTCTGATCGTGATCCGCGAGCTCCTGGTGAACGTCGGCGACCTGCTTCTGCAACTTCGCGATCTTGCGGTCGACGCTCGCGAGCTCCTTCTCCGCGGTGCGACGTTCCGCCCCTCCCAGGCGAGAGTGTGAGGATGCCGCAGGCGTCGGCGCACCGGCACTCGACGCGCGGGCCGGTGGTGCTGCCGCCTCGGCATCCGTTCGCTCTTGTTCTCGCCGCAGGCGGAGGAACTCGTCGACGCCGCCCGGCAGGTGCCGCAGATGCCCGTTCATCACGGCGTACTGCTGATCGGTGACGCGCTCGATGAGGTACCGGTCGTGCGAGACGACGATGAGCGTGCCCGGCCAGGAGTCGAGGAGATCCTCGATCGCGGTGAGCATATCGGTGTCCATGTCATTCGTCGGCTCGTCGAGGATGAGCACGTTCGGCTCGTCGAGCAGAATGAGCAGCAGCTGCAGGCGCCGCTTCTGGCCGCCTGAGAGATCCTTGATGGGCGTCGACAGCTGCGCGCTCGAGAATCCGAGGCGTTCGAGCAGCTGCCCCGGTGTGAGCTCTTTGCCTCCCGCGACATAGCTCGTCTTGAGGCGGCCGATGACGGTGCGAACGCGCTCGTGGCCGATCGCGTCGAGACCGGTGAGCTGCTGAGTCAGACTCGCGATGCGCACGGTCTTGCCGTGTTTGACTCGGCCGGCGCTCGGAGTGATCGCTCCGGTGATCAGGCCGAGGATCGTGGACTTGCCAGCACCGTTGATGCCGAGGATGCCCGTGCGTTCGCCCGGCGCGATCCGCCATTCGACGTCACGCACGATCGTGCGATCGCCGTAGGTCACGGTCGCGTCGAGAAGGTCGACGACGTCCTTGCCGAGGCGTGCGGTGGCGAGCTGCGTGAGCTCGACCGTGTTGCGCGGCGGCGGTTCGTTGGCGATGAGTTCGTTCGCGGCGTCGATGCGGAACTTCGGTTTGGAGGTACGGGCAGGAGCTCCGCGACGCAGCCAGGCGAGCTCTTTGCGCATGAGATTCTGCCGTTTCTCCTCGGCCACGGCGGCCATCCGGTCACGCTCCACGCGCTGCAGAATGTACGCCGCGTACCCGCCTTCGAAGGGCTCGACGACCCGGTCGTGGACCTCCCACGTCGTCGTGCAGACCTCGTCGAGGAACCACCGGTCGTGCGTCACGACCACGAGCCCGCCGCTTGCGACACCCCATCGACGCTTCAGGTGCTCGGCGAGCCAGGCGATGCCCTCCACATCCAGATGGTTGGTGGGCTCGTCGAGAAACAGGACGTCCCACTCGCCCGTGAGCAGCGCGGCGAGCGCGACACGTCGCCTCTGCCCGCCGGAGAGCGAACCGATCGTGGCCTGCCAGGGCATATCGCGCACGAGTCCATCGATGATGTCGCGGATGCGGGCATCCCCCGCCCACTCATGCTCGGCCATCTCCCCGACGATCGACCCGGCGACCGTGGCATCGTCGTCGAGGGTATCGCGCTGATCGAGGACCCCGATGGTCGTGCCCCGACGAACGGTGACGCGGCCGTCATCAGGTTCGATGCGTCCGGAGAGCAGACCGAGCAGCGTCGATTTTCCGTCGCCGTTGCGGCCGACGATGCCGACGCGATCCCCCTCGTTCAGCCCGACCGTGACACCGTCGAAGACCACGCGCGTCGGATACTCAAGATGCAGGTTCTCCCCGCCAAGCAGATGTGCCATATCCCCTCAAGCGTAGAGGGTGCCGACGCATGCTTTCTCGCCGCCGTATCGGCTAGGCCGTCGCGCCGAGTCTCGCCTCGCTAGACGCGCATCAGTTCTCGACGACGCGCGCCCCCACGACGGGACCTGTGACGTGGTGCGCTGTGATTCCGGACGTTGTGAGGCCGATCTGCAGGTCGATCGCTGCTTCGGCGGAGGACGAGAGCAGCGCGACGGTGGGCCCGGAGCCCGAGACGATCCCGGCGAGCGCGCCCTGCTGCTCGCCGAGCTCGAGGGTGCGGGTCAGCTCGGGGCGAATGTGCAGCGCCGCCACCTGAAGATCGTTGTGCAGTACATCTGCGAGCATGTGGGCATCGCCCGCGCGAATCGCCTGCAGCACACCCGCATCGACAGTCGGCGATGCCTGCACGGGAGCGATGTCCGCCGCGTGGCGCGCACGATGCTCGTCGAGCTCGCGGTACACCTGCGGGGTCGACATGCCGAAGTCGGCGAACGCGAGCACCCAGTGGAAGGTGCCTTTCGCGAGCGCAGGACTGAGCTGATCACCCCGGCCCGTTCCGATGGCCGTGCCGCCGACGAGCGAGAATGGAACGTCCGCGCCGAGCCTGCCCGCCACCTTGAGGAGCTCCTCACGCGGCAACTCGGTCTCCCAGAGCGTGTCGCAGGCGAGCAGCGCACCCGCGGCATCCGCTGAGCCCCCGCCCATGCCGCCGGCGATAGGCACATGCTTGTCGATCTGCAGGTGGACTCCGCCCGTGTAGCCGGTCTTCTTCGCCAGCATTCGCGCGGCTTTGATCGCGAGATTGGTGCGGTCTGTCGGCAAGCCTCGAGTGTCGACCGGCCCGCCGAACGCGACGCTGAATTCGTTAGCGGGAAACGCACGGACGTCCTCGTACAGCGAGACCGCCTGGTAGGCCGTGGCCACGTCGTGGTAACCATCCGCTGTGGGCTCCCCGACGTTCATGTAGACGTTGATCTTGCCGGGCGCGCGCACGTGAACATGCGGTGTCGTGCGCGGATCACTCATGCTTCCAACCTAGTCGAGGTCGCGTGACCGACATATTTCGCGACGCGAGATGTCAGGATGCCGGCGGCAACCAGCCCTTCATGAGCGCCTTCGCCTCCGCAAGCTCCTCGGCCGAGGAGAGCTTCGGCATCGTGAGCGACACCTTCGACTTCTCGCCCGAGGGGTAGACCCCGGCGATGACGGTTCGGCCGTCGTCGAGCTTCCAGCGCGCGCTGGCGTTCTTCGCCGACGTGTTGACGGATGCCGGTTCGCTGCCGGTCGCTGCCGTCACCGCGTCGACCAGACGCGCGAGCGCTTCGTCGCGGGTGGCGTGCAGCGTGCGGCTGACCGCCGCCTCGAACGTGCCGTCCGCGCGCTGCCCCGGCTGGCGACGACCGATGTGCTGCTCGTAGCCGACCGTGATCCCCTGCGCCCACCATCCGTCGACGCGGTGCTCTTCGACGAGCCACGATGCGATGCGCGGATGCGGCCAGGACGCCGCCCCTGCAGCATCCAGCAGCCTGTTCCAATCCTCCCGCGAACGGCCGGTCGCCCGCTCGAGTGCCTCGGATCCGACGGTTTCGCTGTGCGATGCAGTGGGCTTTGCCATGCGACCAGTGTGCCGAAGCCGGCGCCACCCCGCCAGAGGTGCGACGAGCAAAGAGTCGGAGATTTTGGGGACTCGCCGTGCGGAGAACGCTTACCCCACGGCGTTTCGCTCAATTAACCGATTCTCTGAGATGCCAGCGCGGTACACCCGGCGCAGAATGCCCAGCCCAGTACACTCACCGAGAAGGCAACCGCGGGCGGATCTATGCAGAGACGCTGGCGATGCGTGCGAAGTCGTGCACCGTCAGAGACTCCCCCCGAGCCGTCGGCTCCACTCCCGCGCGCTCGAGCACCGCGGAGGCTGCCTGGGCGTTGCCGAGTACCGGACCGAGCGACTGGCGCAGCATCTTGCGGCGCTGCGCGAACGCGGCATCCACGAGAGCGAAGGTGCGGCTGCGCTCCTCCTCAGTGCCGAACGGCTCCGCGTGACGGGCAAACTCAACCAGCACGCTGTCGACGTTGGGCACCGGCCAGAACACCTGCCGACTGACGGTTCCGGCGATGCGCCACGAGCCGTACCACGCGGCCTTGACGCTCGGGCTGCCGTAGACCTTCGAGCCGGGGTCCGCAGCGAGACGATAACCGACCTCGGCCTGCACCATGACGACGCCCGCCGTGAGACTGGGCACGGTCTCCATGAGGTGCAGCAGCACCGGAACCGACACGTTGTACGGCAGGTTCGCGACGAGCCGCGTGGGCTCCCCCGGCAGGTCCTGCACACGAAGGGCATCCTCCGCGAGCACCGTGAGGTCTGCGCCCGGCGCCATCCTCGCGACCGTCGTCGGCAGCTCTTCCGCGAGACGCTTGTCGATCTCGACCGCGACGACGCGAGCTCCTGCCTCGAGCAGCCCCAGCGTCAGCGAGCCGAGACCCGGCCCCACCTCGACGACGCGATCACCCGCGGCGACGTTCGCCGCGGTGACGATCTTGCGGACCGTATTCGCGTCGACCACGAAGTTCTGGCCCAGCTTCTTCGTCGGCTGCACACCGAGGCGTCCCGCGAGCTCGCGGATCTCCACCGGGCCGAGCAGCGTCACCCCACTCATTGCCAGCCCAGTTCGTACGGGTCGGGCGGTGAGACGACCGGGTCGGAATCCCAGTGCCCGTACACGTACTCCGTGTTCGACGCGACCTGAGCGGCGAGCATGTTGACGTCGGTCTCAAGGTGGTCGGCGATGAAGCGCACGGTGTGCGGCAGCAGGTACGACGCGTTCGGGCGGCCTCGGTACGGCATGGGGGTCAAAAACGGTGCATCCGTCTCGACCAGCAGCAGCGCCCGTGGAACCGCGTCGAGAGCGCGCCGCAGGTTGGGGGCGTTCTTGAACGTCGCGGTTCCGGCGAACGACATGTACCAGCCGTTCTCGGTGCAGACCTCAGCGAGCTCGGCGTCGCCGGAGAAGCAGTGGAAGACCGTGCGCTCGGGAGCGCCGACACGTTTGAGAGTCGCGACGACGTCGTCGTGGGCATCACGATCGTGGATCTGCAGCGCGAGGTCGTGCTCCTTCGCGATAGCGATGTGCTCCTCGAACGAGCGGATCTGCGCGGCACGCCCGTCTTCACCTGTTCGGTAGTAGTCGAGTCCGGTCTCGCCGATGCAGCGCACGCGCGGCAGCGGTGCGAGCTCGGCAATGCCCTGAATCGCGTCGTCGAGAGTGCCCGCCTTCTCGAGCTCCGGAGCTTCGTTCGGGTGCAGAGCGACGGCCGCGAGCATGCGAGGTTCGACGGATGCCGCTTTCGCAGACCACTGCGAAGACCGCAGATCCGTGCCGACCTGCACGATTCCCCGGATGCCGGCCGCAGAGGCGCGATCAAGCTGTTCCGGAGGGGTCAGCGAACCGCCCTCCGCCGGGAACTCCTCCATGATGCCCGGATCGATGTGCGTGTGGTTGTCGTAGACGGGAACGACGAGTTCCTCCGGGATGGGAGGGTAGCTCCGATCGCGCTGCTTCTTCGACGTTCGGGGCTTGTCGCTCATATCTCCTCCGTCAGGCGTTCGCGGTCTCGATGCGCGGGAACAGCGCTTCGAGCTGATGCACGACGGTGCCCGCGGGAAGCTGGCCCCAACGCCCGGCATCCCGAATCGGCTGGTCGGCGAGAGCGCCGAGGCTCTCGGCGGCACCGAGTGCCGTCCACAGCTTATCTGTCGCCACCGGAATCACCGGGGCGAGCAGCACGGCAAGCGCGCGCAGCCCCTCGACGACGGTGTAGAGCACGGTGGCGAGACGCTCGCGCTGCTCGTCGTCCTTCGCGAGTACCCACGGCTGCTGATCGGTGATGTAACCGTTGAGCTCGTCGACGATCGTCCAGATGTGCGCGAGTGCGTCGTGAATCGCGAGCTTCTCGATCGCGGCATCCGCCTCACGTGCGGCATCGGCGACGAGCTTCTGGATCTCGAGGTCGTCGTCCGTCGGCTCGCCCTGCTCGGGAATCGTGCCGTCGAAGTAGCGCGTGACCATCGCGAGCGCGCGCGAGGCGAGATTGCCGAACCCGTTCGCCAGCTCCGCCTGATAGCGCGCGGAGAGGTCCTCCCAGCTGAACGAGCCGTCTTGCCCGAAGGCGATCGCGCGCATGAAGTAGTAGCGGAACGCGTCGGAGCCGAAGGTATCGGTGATCTCGTTCGGCGCAATTCCGGTGAGCTTCGACTTCGACATCTTCTCGCCGCCCACGAGCAGCCAACCGTGACCGTACACGCGGTGCGGCACCTCGAGCCCCGCAGCCATGAGCATCGCGGGCCAGATCACGGCATGGAAGCGCAGGATGTCTTTGCCGACGATGTGCACGGCGGGCCACAGCTCATCGAGGCGGCTCTCGTCGTCGTTGCCGTAGCCGATCGCGGTGATGTAGTTGAGCAGTGCATCGAACCAGACGTAGACGACGTGCGTGTCGTCCCATGGCACCTTGACGCCCCAGTCGAAACTCGACCGTGAGATCGACAGGTCGCTGAGTCCCTGCTTCACGAACTGCGTCACCTCGTTGCGCGCCGACTCCGGCTGCACGAACTCGGGGTTGTCGGCGTACAGCGCAAGCAGCCGCTCGGCGAACTCGCTCATGCGGAAGAAGTAGTTGCGCTCCTGCAGCAGCTCGACGGGCTTCGAGTGGATCGCACAGACCTTCTGGCCCTCGTACGGTCCGGTGCCATCGACGAGCTCGGATTCCTGCTTGTACTCCTCGCAGCCGACGCAGTAGTAGCCCTCGTACTCACCCGCGTAGATGAAGCCGTCGTCGTACAGCTTCTGCAGAAACTTCTGCACGGCCTCCTCGTGCCGGGGCTCTGTCGTGCGGATGAAGTCATCGTTGGCGACGTCGATGGTCTCCAGCAGAGGACGCCAGCTCTTCTCGACGAGTTTGTCAGCCCACTCCTTCGGGCTCACGCCGTTCGCGGTGGCGGTGCGGAGGATCTTCTCTCCGTGCTCGTCAGTGCCCGTCAGCATCCATGTCGTGTCCCCTGCCTGACGGTGCCAGCGCGCGAGAACATCTGCGGCCACCTCGGTGTAGGCGTGGCCGATGTGAGGCGCGTCGTTGACGTAGAAGATCGGGGTCGTGACGTAGAAGGAATTGCCTGAGGACATGGCTTCCATCCTAAGGTGCCGCCGCTGAGCTTCTCGCCCACATGACGGCCTGTTCCTTCTGCCGCGGAGATAGGCTCTGTGAGATGACGACTCCGATGTCCTCTCCCGATCAGGATGCCGCTGCCGCGATGTGGCGCGACTACGCAGAGGCGCACCCAGCGGTGACCCGTGTGTTCGACGACTACGAGGTCGATCAGTTCGGCGACTCCGCGGAGTTGGCGGATGAGCTTCTCGATCTCGTGATCGGCGGCCGCAAGCGCGCGACGTCGTCTCTCGCCTCCGAGTACCGCGATGAGGCCGAACCGTTTCCGGTGATCGGAGCGCACTGGGTGGCTTGCGATGGCCGAGGAACTCCGCGCGCCGTTCTTCGCACGATCGAGCTGCGAGTTGCGCCTCTCCTGCAGGTCGACGCCGACTTCGCGCACGACGAAGGAGAGGACGACCGTTCGCTGGAGTCGTGGCGACGTGAGCACCGACGTTTCTTCACGCGCGTGTGCGAGGCGCGAGGAACCCACTACGACGAAGCGGAAGATCTGATTCTCGAGCGCTTCGCGGTCGTATGGCCGCCCGAGCTCGCCGACAGGACGTCCAGCGGCTGATCGCTGTTCAGTGGTGCGCAGCTCGCGTTCTCTCGGTGACAAAGAATCGGAAAATCAGCGCAACACGCGGTGGAGAACGCCTTCTTCAGCCGCGAGTCGTTCATTTTTCCGACTGTTTAATGCTCTCGCGCAGGAGCTCAGCTCTGCCGAGCGTTGAGCGCGGCCTGGTACAGGTCGCGCTTGCTGAGCGCCGTCTCCGCGGCGACCGCCGCGGCGGCATCCTTGAGTCTCTCCCCCCTGGCCACTCGCTCGGTGACGCGCGCAAGGCCGTCTTCGATCGAGAAGGATGCCGCGTCCGCTCCGCGCACCACGAGGACGATCTCCCCCTTGACGCCCTCAGCCGCCCACGCGGCGACCTCCTCTGCGGAGCCGCGCTTCACCTGCTCGTAGAGCTTCGTCAGCTCGCGGCAGACGGCGACACGACGTTCGGCGCCGAGCTCGGCCACGACGTCGTCGAGCGCAGACGCGATGCGCTGCGGCGATTCGAAGAACACCATGGTGCGACGCTCGTCCGCGAGTGCGCGCAGGGTGCGGCGCCGCTCCGCAGGCTTGCGCGGCAGAAAGCCCTCGAAGGTGAAGCGGTCCGTCGGCATGCCCGACAGCGCAAGCGCGGTCACGACGGCGCTCGGACCGGGAATGACCGTGACGTCGACGCCCGCAGCGATGGCCGCCTGCACGAGGTGGTAGCCGGGGTCGGAGACCGTCGGCATGCCGGCGTCGCTCATCACCACGATGTCGGTGTCGCGCGCTCGCTCGACGAGGTCGGCGGACTTCTCGCGTTCGTTGTGGTCATGCAGCGGAACGATCTGCGGCCGGTTCTCGATTCCGAGTCCCGCGAGCAGCCGCACTGTCGACCGGGTGTCCTCCGCCGCGACGAACTTCGCTGAGCTCAGAGTCTCGACGAGGCGGGCCGATGCGTCGCCGAGGTTGCCGATCGGCGTCGCCGCGAGAATGATCATTCCCTCAGTCTGCCATCGAGCGCACAGTGTGGCGGGACCGCGCGTGACTAGCATGTACTCCGTGCCCCCTGCCTCCTTCGACTCCATGCTGCGCGACGACGCACCCGGTGCGCCGCGGCACGAAGCGACAGAGCGCGGCTCGCGAATCGACAACTGGTGGGAGCGCACCCTCCGTACGCCGGCACGTCAGGCGCTGTGGCGGTGGGGCGGCCCGATCGCAGTGCTCGTGCTCGCCGCGGTCCTGCGGCTGTGGAACCTCGGCAGCCCGCACGCCCTCGTCTTCGACGAGACGTTCTACGTCAAAGACGCCTGGTCGCTGTGGAACAACGGGTATGAGTCGACCTGGCCCGATGATGCCGATGAGCGCTTCGCCTCCGGGCAGACGGACATCTTCTCTTCGACGGGCTCCTACGTCGTGCATCCGCCGCTCGGCAAGTGGCTGATCGGCCTCGGAATGGCCGTGATGGGCGCCGATTCGAGCGTCGGCTGGCGCATCTCCACCGCCGTCGTCGGCATCCTCGCCGTCGCGCTCGTGATGTTCATCGCGCACCGGCTGTTCGGCTCGCGGCTGCTCACCCTCGTGGCGGGCGGCCTCATGGCGATCGACGGGCACGCGATCGTCATGTCGCGCGTCGCTCTGCTCGACAACACCGTCATGTTCTTCGCGCTCTGCGGATTCGCCTGCGTTCTGCTCGATCGACGATGGCACGAGAGACGTCTGCTCCAGACGCTCGCCGAGCGTGAAGCATCCGATCGGCCCCTCACGTGGGGGCCGGTGATCTGGGCACGTCCCTGGGTCATCGCGGCCGGGGTCGCCTTCGGCATGTGCGCGGCGACGAAGTGGTCGGGGGCGTACTTCCTGGCGGCCTTCGGGCTGTATCTCGTCGCGGTGGATGCCTTTGCCAGACGCCGCGCGGGAGTGCCGTTCTGGGCGTCCGCGGCGATCCTCAAGCAGGGCCCGGCGACATTCCTGCTGCTCGTTCCCGTCGCGGTGCTCACGTACATCGCGAGCTGGACGGGCTGGTTCGTCACCGAGGGCGGCTACGATCGCCAGTTCGCGGCGGCGGAGCCCTGGACGGGAGCGTTCGCGTGGGTTCCCGACGCGCTGCAGAGCCTCGTCGCCTACCACCAGGGCGTCTACCAGTTCCACGTCGGCCTCTCGACGCCGCATCCGTATCAGTCGAATCCGTGGACGTGGCTGCTCATGATCCGGCCGGTTGCGATGTGGTACGAGGGCGCGCCAGCAGGCACGGGATGCACCGGCGACTGCGCCGTCGACATCACATCGATCGCCAACCCGCTCATCTGGTGGGCGGGAGCGGCATCCGCGATCTTCCTCGTCGTGCGCCTCGTGATGCGCCGCGACTGGACGAGCGGGCTCATTCTCATGGGTCTCGTGGGCGGCTACCTGCCCTGGCTGCTCTACACGAATCGCACGGTGTTCCAGTTCTACACGATCGCGTTCGAGCCGTACCTGATTCTCGCGCTGACGCTCGTCATCGGGCTCGTGCTCGGCAGCCGAGAGGATGAACGCACGCGACGAACGAGCGGCATCGCGACCGTCGGGGTCTTCGGAGCCTTCTGTCTGCTGCTCTCGGCGTTCTGGTACCCCCTGTGGGCGGCAATCCCCGTGCCCACGTGGTTCGTGGGGCTGCACTACTGGCTGACCACGTGGATCTGACCGGTCTGCACCTGCACGTCTGACGGCTTAACCTGGTAGGTGGTCACCCCAGCCAGAGAGGAGCGCCGTGGGCGCATCGACAGTGAAGGATGCCGCGCGAGCGCTTCCCGGAATCGCGGCGGCCGGTGCGGCCACGCTCATCGCGTGGGGCATCCATCTGCAGGTTCCTGACGCGCCGATCCTGACGATCTGCGCCGCGCTCGGCGTCGTGCTCGCGCAGCTTCCCGGCACGCAGGGCCTCATCCGCGGAGTCTTCTCGACGGGCTTCGCCGTCACCTCGACGTGGCTGCTGCGCATCGGCATCGTGGTGCTCGGGTTGCAGCTGAGCTTCGGTACCCTGGCGAGCCTCGGCTGGAGCGTTCTCGTCTCGACCGTCATCGTCGCGATCGTCGGTCTCGGAGTCGCTTTCGGGCTGGGCAGGCTGCTGCGGATGCCTGGGAACGAACCGCTCCTGCTCGCAACCGGCATCTCCGTCGGGGGCTCGTTCGCCGCGGGAGCGATGTCGGGCATGATCGGAGCTCGTCGGCGCGAGGCATCCCACCCCATGGCCGTCGTGACGCTGTTCGGCGCGATCGCGATGTTCGCAGTGCCGGCGCTTCAGCAGCCGCTCGCGCTCAGTGACGCGCGGTTCGGGCCGTTCGTCGGCATGAACGTCCCGTCCGTGGGCGCAGCGGCCGCAGCAACGCAGTTCGCGGGCGGCAGCGCCGTGGCCATCGCGGTCGCTCTCCTTCTGCTGCGCACGCTCATGCTGACGCCCATGCTCGCCGTGGCGCGTGCCCGCGAGCGCGGTCAGGGGCGCCCCGGTCCGCGATCGCACGCGGCGCCTCTCGCGACGACGCTCATCGTGATCGCGGGCTTCGCTCTCGCCGTGGCCCTGCGTTCGATGGTCGCGCTCCCCGACGCTGCTCTGCAGGCCGCTGACATCGCTCAGACCGCACTGCTCAGCATGGCGCTGTTCGCCCTCGGAACAGCGGTCGACATCCGACGCCTCATCGCCACGGGCGGTCGCGGCCTCATCGCGGGCCTCCTCGCCTGGGCGCTGATGGCTGCGCTGGCGTTCGGAGCCGTGCAGCTCGTCTGACTCGCAGGCCCTGGTTACCGCAGAACGCGCGGGCGGCACGCCAGCACACCGCAAGTGAACTGCACCGCGACGACACCGAGCATGACGCTGAGCGGCATCTCCCAACCACCCGTCGCGTCGTGGATCGCGCCGATCGCGATCGGACCGGCTGCGGCGAGAAAGTAGCCGATGGACTGCGCCATACCAGAGAGGGATGCCGCATCGCGGTGGTTGCTCGCACGCAGCCCGAACAGCGCGAGAGCGAGCACGATGAGTCCGCCCTGCGCGAATCCGATCATGCCGATCCAGAGCAGCACGAGCGAGGGCTGAAGCAGGATGCCGAAGATGCCGCACGCCGAAGAGATGGAGTAGATCGTCACGACGATGCGCTGATCGCGCTGCCACTTGTGCAGCATCCACGCGGCCGTGAGCGTGCCGACGATTCCGAACACCTGGAAGGCGCTCTGGTGCCACCCGGCGGTGAACGCGTCGATTCCGACGGACTGCTCGATGGCGGGCATCCATGTGATCACGACGTAGAAGATCGTCGACTGCAGCCCCATGAAGATCGTGACCTGCCACGCGAGGGCTTGCACCCACGGGCTTCGGCCGCCCTTCGACTCGTCATCGACCTGTACGGCGCGCATCTCGAGTGTGATGGCGCCGGGTTTGCGCATCTGCGGCGCAAAGACCGCGAAGGCAATGAGCGCGAGGCCCGCCCAGATTCCGTATGCGAGGCGCCAACCGCTGTCGGAGAGACCGGCGATCGGCACCGCGAGGCCCGCGGCGGCCGCGGCGAACGCCGACTGCACCGCCGAGTAGACGCCCGTCAGGCGTCCGATCTCCCGCGGGAAGTCGCGTTTCAGCACGGAGGGCAGCAGCACGTTGATCGCGGCGATGGCCGCACCGAGCGCGAGCGTGCCGGCCCAGAGGAAGATGTCGCCGGGCACCGACCGCGCGATGATTCCGGCGGCGAGCACGATGAGCGAGGCGCCGATCGTTCGCTCGAGTCCGAGCTTGACGGCGATTGAGGGCATGATCGGCGAGAAGACCGCGAACGCGAGCAGGGGCACGCTGATCAGTGCGGATGCTTCGATCGCAGAGAGATCTGCATCGACGCGCGCCTGGTCGAGAACCGGCCCGACGACTGTGATGGCGGCGCGCAGGTTCGAGGCAACCAGGAGGATGCCGATGATGACGAAGCCCGGCCGGAGGCTCCGTGCGCCTCCCCCGGTGCTCGATCCAGAGGAGCCGCGAGAATTCATTACCCTCAAGCCTATAGTTTTTCCGCAGCCGGTTCTGAAACATCCACAATGTGAAAAGAGCGACGGTCGAATGCGACCGCGTGTTACGCGGCGCGCTGCGCTGCGGCATCCCTCGTCGTTAGCCTCGACGCATGGCAGATCGCGAGTACGGCTTCCGCACGCGGGCAATTCACGCGGGCAACATCCCCGACCCCGAGACGGGAGCACGGGCGCTCCCCATCTATCAATCGACGGCCTTCGTGTTCGACGACACCGCGGATGCCGCGGCACGCTTCGCCCTTCAGAAATACGGCAACATCTACGCGCGCCTCGCGAATCCGACCGTCGCGAGCCTCGAGGAGCGCGTGGCGAGCCTCGAAGGAGGACTGGGCGCCGTCGCCACCGCATCGGGCCTCTCGGCGCAATACATCACGTTCGCGAGCCTCGCGGGCGCGGGCGATCACATCGTCGCCTCGTCGAGTCTCTACGGCGGGTCGATCACGCAGCTGGACGTGACCCTGCGCCGCTTCGGCGTCGAGACGACGTTCGTGCACTCGACGGATCCCGCCGACTACGCCGCGGCGATCACCGATCGCACGAAGGCCGTCTTCGCCGAGACGATCGCAAACCCGTCGGGCGAGATCGCCGATATCGCGGGGCTTGCCGAGGTGGCGCACGCCCACGGCATCCCTCTCATCATCGACTCGACAATCGCGACGCCGTTTCTCAACCGCCCGATCGAATGGGGCGCCGACATCGTCACCCACTCGGCCACTAAGTTCCTCGGCGGCCACGGGACCACAATGGGCGGACTCGTCGTGGAATCCGGCCGCTTCACCTACACGCGCGAGAAGTTCCCACTCTTCCACGAGCCCGCGCACACGTACGGCGATCTGCAGTGGGCCGGGAACTTCGGCGAGTACGCGTTCCTCACCCGTCTGCGGGCGGAGCAGCTTCGCGACATCGGACCCGCGCTGTCGGCGACCGCCGCCCAACAGCTCGCGCAGGGCATCGAGACGCTGCCGTTCCGCATGTCCGCGCACGTCGAGAACGCGCGTCACGTCGCAACCTGGCTCGAGCAGGACGACCGTGTCGAGGCGGTGCTCTGGGCAGGGCTCGAGAGCCATCCCCACCACGAACGTGCTGCGACCTATCTTCCGCTCGGGCCGAGCTCGGTATTCAGCTTCGTCGTGAAGGGCGGCAGGTCCGCCGGGCAAAAGCTCATCGAATCGGTCAACCTCGCCAGCCACGTCGCGAACATCGGCGACACCAAGACGCTCATCATCCATCCCGGCTCGACAACGCACGCGCAGCTGACCGAAGAGCAGCTGGTGGATGCCGGTGTTCAACCCGGTCTCGTCCGCCTCAGCGTCGGGCTCGAAGACGCCGCCGACATCATCTACGACCTCGATCAAGCGCTCAGCCAGGCAGCGGAGGAATGACCATGGCAGACAGCACGCAGTCCCCGCGCACGTGGGTCGGACCAGGCGCGACAGAACGTCTGGGCATCCTGCGCGCCGCGACGTCGGTCGCGATCATCGGAGCATCCACCAACCCGGCACGCGCCAGCTACTTCGTCGGAACCTACCTGCAGCAGTCCAGCGACTACACGCTGTACTTCATCAACCCGAACGCGACGGAGATCCTCGGCGAACCGGTCTACCCTGACCTCGCCTCGCTTCCAGAGACTCCTGACATCGCCGTCGTGTTCCGCAAGGCCAGCGATATTCCGCAGGTCGTCGACGACGTCGCGGCCGCGGGCATCAGCACCATCTGGATTCAGCTGGGCATCTGGAACGAGGAGGCCGCGCGGGACGCCGAGGGGCGCGGGCTCACCGTCGTGATGGACCGCTGCATCAAGATCGAACACGCACGCTTCCACCGCGGGCTGTATCTTTTCGGCTTCGACACCGGAATCATCTCGGCGAAGAAGACCCTGCGGTAGACACGGCGGCTCTGTCTCGACAGTGTCGTGGGTTCCTGATTGGATTCTGGTGGACCCGAGATCGAGTGAGAGTGAGGATGCCGCAATGAGCGAACGTACGTCTGCGATCCCGGAGGGCCTCGTCAACTTCCGCGATCTCGGTGGTCTGCCCGCGGAGGGCGGACGCGTACGCACGGGGCGCCTCTACCGATCCGACGCGCTCGTCGCCCTCTCGCCCGACGGCATCCGTCAACTCAAGGACTCTCCCATCACCACGATCATCGATCTGCGCAGCCGCACCGAGGTGGAGCAGACCCAGCCGATGCTCGACGAGTCGACGCTCGGCGAGTACCTGTCACTTCCGCTCATGGAGGGTGCGGTCGAAGACGTGACGACGCGGGTTCCGACCCTGACCGAGCTGTACACCGGACTCGTCGACACGGCGGGAGACAGCTTCGCGCGCATCGCGGAATGGGTTGCGGTGCGCTCCCGCGGCGGTGTGCTGGTGCACTGCACCGCGGGTAAAGACCGCACCGGAGTCGCGGTCGCGCTTCTGCTCGACGCCGTCGGGGTTCCGCGGCAGACGATCATCGAGGACTACGTCGCGTCAGCGCAGAACCTTGCCGGCCCCTGGGCGGAGCGAATGCTGGGGCTCGCGCGGCAGATGGGCGTGGAGCTGACGCCCCAGGTGCGAATGCTCGTGACCGGAACTGAGCCCGACGCCATGCAGCGCACGCTCGAGCACGTGGATGCCGAACACGGCGGCTCCGTCGAGTACCTCACCGCGCACGGGCTGGACGCCGACGCTCGCCAGGCTCTTCGAAACGCGCTCGTCCAGCCTGAGTAGCGCCGCTCAAACCCCGGGTCTGCGGGCCAGCACGTGGAACACGTGCCAGTGCTTCGGTCCGTCGAAGGACCGACCGTCGCGGTTGTCTTCCGTCAGCTGACGGAGTTCGAGCCCCCGGAGCATCCCCTCGACCTCTACGCGCGAGTGGAAGCTCATTCCGGGAGTGCCCGCCCACTCGTCATCGGGTCCGAAGAGCTCCACTGCGAGCAGACCGTCGGGCGCGAGGCACTCGCGGATCGCCTGCCAGAGGGTCGCGAAGTGCTCGGGCGGACAGAACGGCAGCGAAAAACCGGCGAAGACCAGATCGGATGCCGGCAACTCGGCGATCTGCGTGAAATCACGCCGCACCGCCGTGACGCCCGGCACCTCTGCGAGACGCGCTTCGAACCCGGCGTCGGCATCGAACGACGTCACCGTCCAGCCGCGCTGCGCGAGCTCGCGTGACTCGAGGCCGTCACCTGCGCCGAGATCGACCGCGCTGCCCGGCTCGCGGTCGCCCCACGCGTCGAGAGCCGCGAGGAAGTTCTGCCGCGGCTGCCTCCCGACCATCGCGGCGTAGTACGCATTCCAGTCGAACGTGCGGCTCACGGCATCCTGCTCTCACCATCGCATTCACACACCTCACCATGGTGCAGCCGTGGCGCGCGAGGCGCAACGCTCGGCATACTCTCCCGATGAGCGTCAGAGCCCGCTCGGATCGCGACACTACACTGGCCACGTGGCGGCGCACGAGACGGAGACCCAGGGCCCGCGCGTCCGCGTGCTCGGCCCCGTGCTCGTCGATGGCGCTCCGGTCGCGGGCCCGCTGCCTCGGCGTCTCATCGCCGCGCTCGCTATCGCCCGGCCGCGCGCTCTCAGTTCTGCGGCGCTCGTGGACGCGGTGTGGGGCGATGCTCCCCCGGCGAACGCACGCGGAGCGCTGCAGACGCTCGTCTCGCGGTCGCGAGCGGTCGTCGGCCAGAGCGCGATCGAGCTGACACCTGCGGGCTACCGACTCGAGGTGCAGACCGACCTCGACGAGGCACGCGCCGCGCTCTCCGACAGCGCATTGCCTTCTCAGCTCACGGACGGGTCCTCCATTCCCCTCTGGCGCGGCGAGCCGGGCGACGACCTCGGCGATTCTCCGATCGCAGCTGATCTGCGGAGCGAGGCCCTGCGGCTCCGGCGTGCCCTTACGCGCCAACGAGCCGAGCAGCTCGGCGACGCCGAACGCTGGGACGACGCGGCGGCCGTTCTCGAGGGCCTCGCGGCGGCTGATCCGCTCGATGAGGCCACAGCAGTCGCGCTCATGACAGCGCTGGATGCCGCGGGGCGTCGCACCGAGGCCCTCGCCGCATTCGCCCGGCTGCGCTCCGCTCTCGCGGAGACGCTCGGCGCCGATCCGGGAGACGATGCTGTCGCCCTGAATACGAAGCTGCTGCGCGCTGAGAGGCATCCGCCCCGCCATCGCATCGGTGTGCGCTCTCGCCGCAGCCCGCTCATCGGGCGCGACGATGACATTCGCCGGGTTGAGACGAGCGTCGCCGCGAACCGTCTGACCACGATTCTCGGGGTCGGCGGGCTGGGCAAGACGAGTCTCGCTCATGCCGTCGCCGAGCGCTCGATGACTCCGCTCACGGCCGTCGTCGAGCTCGCCGGCGCCACGAACCCCGACGACGTCCTCATCACGGTGACGACGACGCTCGGCATCCGCACGGTCTCGTCAGTGGCGCGCCTCGCCGACCCGCTCGTGCGCACGGACCTGAAGTCGCGAGCGATCGCTGCACTCGCCGAACGCGACACGTTCCTCGTGCTCGACAACTGCGAGCATCTGGTCGATGCGGCCGCCGATCTCGCTGATGATCTGCTCGCGGCTGTGCCGACGCTGCGCGTTCTCGCCACGAGCCGCGCTCCCCTCGCGATCGAGGGCGAGCAGGTGATTGAGCTGCCGGCGCTCGCGGTGATGGATGCCGGGTCTCCAGGCCCTGCCATCGACCTGTTCATTCAGCGCGCCCGTGCCGTCCGCCCCGACGCCGAACTCCCTCTCGACGCGGTTCAGCGCGTGTGCGCGAGCCTCGACGGTCTGCCCCTCGCCATCGAGCTCGCTGCCGCACGCATCCGGTCACTGTCGCTCGACGACATCGAGCGCCGCCTGCGCAACCGCTTCGCGCTGCTGACCACGGTGGACCGCTCCGCACCGGCACGCCACCGCACGCTCTTCGCCGTGATCGACTGGAGCTGGAAGCTCCTCGACCCGTCCCAGCGCACCGTTCTGCGGCGCTTGGCGCTCTTCGCGGACGGGTTCACCGCTGACGCCGCCGCGCAGATCGCGGGTGACGGGCACGACGTGATCGACGATCTCGATGCTCTCGTGATGCAGTCGCTCGTACAGGTGCGCGATGACGGCGCCGGGGTCCGCTACCGACTGCTCGAGACCGTGGGAGAGTTCGCGCGCGACCGACTGGATGAGGCCGACGAGCGCCGGCAGATCGAGCAGCGGTACACGACCTGGGTCGTCGATCTCGCCCTCGACCTGTTCGATCGTCTGCTCGGCGCTGAGCAGCTCGATGCCCTCGCGATCGCCGTCGCCGAGCGTGAGAACATCATCGCCGCGCTCCGCAGCGCGATCGCCCGGCGCGACAGCGACACCGTGTACGCGCTGTTCGGCATGCTCGCAGCCATGTGGGCCATCCGCGGCGAACACGAGGAGTTCGCTGCGTTCGGCGCAGACATCCTGCCCGCGACCGAGGCCCGCGACATCGCAGATCGCGTCGCGAACCCCGCGGCGTTCGGTCTGTCACTGCTCTCGATCATGTTTGCGATGTTCGGCGTCCGCCACATCACCTACCCCGCGCACTCTCGCGCGCGGCGCCTGATCGCGGCGGGCGTCGTCACCGATGCGCGCGCTCTCATCCTCGCGAACATGCTCGGTCGAGCATCCCCCGACACCGACGAGGGAATCGCCGATCTCTTCGATCATCTCGATGCCCTCTCGCAGCTGAACGACGATGCGCGAGCGGCCTGCGCCGCGCTGCTCGGGGCGAACGCGGCCGAGAACCTGGGCGAGATCGGGCGGGCCATCAGGTACGGACGCACATCGTATGACCGGGCGACGGCCCTCGGAGACACCTGGCTCGCCGGGTCCGCGGCGATGATCCTCGCGCAGCTGTACGGCGAGAGCGACAACCTCCCCGAGGCGGTGCGGTGGTCGCGCATCGCCCGCGACGCATCTGCTCGCACGCAGTCGAACGAAGACATGACGCAGGCACAGTGGATGCTGTCGCTCGCCCTTCTTCGACAGGGCGACCCGGCCTCCGCCCAGCAGCTCATCGACGAGCTGCTGGACGACGCAACTCTCGAGATCCGCGCGCTTCTGCTGAGCCTGAAAGCGGAGCTCCACCTGCACACCGGAGACTCCGTCGCAGCGGTCGCGACGCTCGACGAATCACTCGACGCGCTTCCCCTCGGGGGCAGGTCTGCGCCGTGGATGATCCTGCTCTCCGCGATGCACCTGTCGACGCGGATCCTTCACGGCGATACAGACGCGCACAGCGCCACAGCCACGCACAGCGCCACAGTCACGCACGACGATATTCTGACGCTCACGACGCGTCTGCGGGCGACCTCACGCGTGCGCCGCGGAAGCACCGACCAGCCGGTGATCGGTGCGGGCCTCGCCGCTCTCGCTGCGGCGCTGCTCCGCGATGCCTCGACCGCGCAGCTCGGGGTCGACCTGCTCGCCCTCGCCGACAGCATGGGGTACCGGCGCGACTTCTCTGCCCTCGCAGATGCTCCCCTCTACGAGCGAGCGGCGCAGCTGGTCGGGGCGGATGCCGTCGAAGCGGCGCGCCGCCACACGGCATCCCTCACCCCGCTCGGCCGACTCCGCGCGGTGCCGACGCTGCTCGACCGAGTCGTCGACGCCGTCAGCCGCCGCGAAGCTCGAGACTGATCTCCTGAGCGTCCAGCACCTCGAGTGCGCCCGCGAGCGTCGACGACGAATACGTACCCTCATCCCGCACCCGCAAGAGGGTCTCCCGCTTCGCGCGGATGATCGACAGCTCGGACGCCTCGCGGCCAGCTTCGTCCGCCTCAGCGCGGGCGGCCCCCGCGGCATCCTGCAGCAATTCGGTCAGGCGTTGACGTTCAGCCTGCATCGCAGCCTCGGGCTCCGGGCGCGGCTTCACCGTGCGGATCACCCACTTCAGCGTGCCACCCTGCGCGAGCAGCGACACCGCGGCGACCACGAACGCGATGAGAATCAGCATCGATCTGTGCGGGGTGTCGTGCGGGAGGGTCTGAGCCGCTGCCACCGTGACGGCGCCGCGCATGCCGGCCCACACGACGACGGTGCCCTCGCGCCACCCGAGCGGTCTGCTGAGAAAGTAATCGAGGTCGGCGGCCATCCGCACGACGCGCGTGCGCGCCCGTTCGAACCGCTCGGCCGTCGTGATGCGTGGCGGACGCGGGCGGTCGCCGTCGGCTCGTGCCCGGCCGGGCCCGCGCATCCCATCGCGATACCGTTGCATCCGCTCGAGAGCGTCCGGCTGCTCGATGTACGTCTTGACCTTTTCGACGCGCGGCCGCATCTTCTCGCGGCGCTGTGCCTGATGCTTCAGCGCCGTGACCAGCAGCGACACGTACCCGGAGCGCACCGCAATCACGAGCACGAGTCCGCCGAGCGCGATCAGCAGCGCCGGCAGAACGCCATCATGCACATCGACGACGTCCTTCACGATCGCGGTGAGCTCAAGCCCCATGAGCAGGAACACCGCGCCCTCCAGCACGAGCTCGATGGTCTTCCAATTCTGCTGCTCGGCCAGGCGATCGCTCGGGGTGAGGCGGGCGAGCGCGCCGCGACCGGTCACGAGGCCTGCCACGACGGCGGCGACGAGACCGGATGCTCCGAGCAGCTCGGCCGGAATCGAGGCGATGAACGGAATCGTGAACGAGATGACGGTGCCCACTGTCGGGTCGGAGACGCGGCTGCGCACCACGAGGTTGAGCCAGCCGACGAGTGCGCCGATCGCTGAGGCCACGGCGATCGAGAACGCGAACGTGCCGAGCACTCCCCACAGCGAGACGGATGCCGCAGCACCGGCGATCGCCGTGCGCAGAAGCACGAGCGCCGTCGCGTCGTTCAGCAGGCTCTCCCCCTCGAGCATCGTGACGACGCGGGGCGAGACGCCGAGGCCTTTGACGATCGATGTGGCCACGGCATCCGTCGGGCTCACCACGGCGCCCAGAGCGACGCCCCACGCGAACGAGATGTCGGGGATCAGCCACCAGAAGAACAGCCCGAGCACGAGGCTGCTGATCACGACGAGCACGACCGACAGCTCGCTGATCGCCGTGAACTCGCGGCGGAAGTCGAGCGACGGCATCGAGACGGACGCCGAGTACAGCAGGGGCGGAAGCACCCCCGCGAGGATCCACTCGGGCTCGACGACGACGTCCGGAACCATCGGCAGGAGACTGACGCCGATGCCGAGAAGCACGAGAATCAGCGGGGATGCCACGCCGAGACGCTGCGCGAACGAGGAGGCGCCCGCGATCGCGAGCAGCCCCAGCACGGCCACGATCAGCGCTGTCTCCATGAGACTCCCCTCTGGGTCGATGGTACCGGTGCGCACTCAGTCGGAAATTTTGGCGACGCGCCGCACTGGAGTCGACCCAGCACGGCGTGTCGCCAAATTTTCCGATTCTCTGCCTGTGGGGAGTGCCCCAGCGCGGGCAGGCTCCCCACAAGTGCGGGCGGCTACGCCTTGCGCATGTAGGCCCGCACGGTGAGCGGCGCGAAGATCACGACGATCACCACGGCGCCGATGAGCGACATGGTGAGGTCCCCTCCGAAGGCGCCGGCGCCGGTCATCTCGCGAACCGCGCTGACGAGGTGCGAGATCGGGTTGACGTTCACGAAGCCCTGAAGCCACGTCGGCATCGTCTCCACCGGCACAAACGCGTTGGAGAGGAAGGTGAGCGGAAACAGCAGAAGCATCGAGATGCCCTGCACGCTGGATGCCGAGCGCGCAATGACCCCGAAGAACGCGAAGACCCAGCTGATCGCCCACGCGCACGCGATCACCGCGAGGCCGGCGAGCACGACCGAGCCGAGACCTCCCTCGGGCCGCCAGCCCATGATGTACCCCATCACGAACGTCAGCGTCGTGGCGATCGTGTAGCGGATCGTGTCGGCGAGCAGCGCTCCGGCTAGCGGTGCGATGCGCGCGATGGGCAGCGATCGGAAGCGGTCGAACACCCCCTTGTCCATGTCCTCCCGCAGCTGCACACCGGTCACGACGGACGTCGTGATGACGGTCTGCACGAGGATGCCGGGGATGATGACCGGCAGGTAGCTTTCGACGTCCCCCGAGATGGCGCCGCCGAAGATGTACGTGAACATGAGGGTGAAGATGAGCGGCTGCACCGTCACGTCGATCAGCTGCTCGGGCGTGCGCTTGATCTTCAGCAGGCCCCGGTGGGCCATCGTCAGCGAGTGCGAGACGGTGTCGCCGAGGCTGACGGTTCGGCTCAGCGGCCGGTCGAGTGTCGCGGTGGTCATGAGTGGGCTCCTTCGAGCTCGGGGTCGGATGCCGAGGCACCATGCCCCGTGATGGTGAGGAAGACTTCGTCGAGGCTGGGCTTCTGCACGCTCATTTCAGCGAGGTGGATGCCGCGGCTGCGCAGCTCAACGAGAAGGTCGGTGACCCGGTCGGCCTCGAGCAGCGGAACGCTGATGCGCGCGGCTTCCGGAGACAGCGCGGCCTCGACGCCGAGTACCTGGCGGATCGCCTGCAGCGCAGCATCCGTGTCGCCTGTATCGCTCAGTCGCAGGTTCAGCGACGACGTGCCGATCGAGGCCTTGAGATCGTCGGAGGTGCCCTCAGCGACGACGCGGCCGGAGTCGATCACGGCGATGCGGTCGGCGAGCTGGTCGGCCTCGTCGAGGTACTGCGTCGTGAGCAGCACGGTCGAGCCCTCGGAGACGAGGCGGCGCACGGTGTCCCACATCTGGTTGCGGGTGCGCGGGTCGAGACCCGTAGTCGGCTCGTCGAGGAAGATGAGCGGCGGCTGCGCGATGAGGCTCGCCGCGAGGTCGAGCCGTCGGCGCATTCCGCCGGAGAACTTCGCCAGCGGCCTGCGGGCGGCTTCGGTGAGGGAGAACTCCTCGAGAAGCTCGTCGGCCTTGCGCTTGGCGGCCCGTCCGCTGAGCCCGAGCAGCCGTCCGAACAGCACGAGATTCTCGGTGGCGCTCAGCTTCTCGTCGACGGACGCGAACTGGCCAGTGACGCCGATCAGCTGACGGACGATGCCCGCGTCGCGGACGACGTCGTGGCCGAAGATGCGTGCGGTTCCGGCATCCGGCTTCATCAGTGTCGCGAGCATGTTGATCGTCGTCGTCTTGCCGGCGCCGTTCGGTCCGAGTACGCCGTAGACGGTCCCCGCCGGAACAGTGAGGTCGACGCCGTCGACGGCGCGGTTCGAACCGAAGAGCTTCACGAGCCCGGTTGCCTCGACAGCAGGGTGAGATGCGGTCATGTGGTGTCCTTTCATCGGACTCCACTCTCACGCGCGGCGCTTACATCGCACTCACACGACGCTTACACGACGAGCGGCCGGTGTCAGTGAGGGCGACACCGGCCGCAGCGCCGCAGACTCGCCAGTCAGTATGCGATGCCGAAGACCCAGACCGCGAGGGTCATCGTCGTCGCCGTCACGAGCACGATTCCGATCAGGTTGAGCCAGATGCCGCCTCTGATCATCGACCCGATCGTCACATACCCGGAGCCGAACGCGACCGCGTTGGGCGGCGTCGCAACCGGCAGCATGAAGGCGCAGGTCGCGGCGAGCGCGGTCGGAATGGCGAGCAGCATCGGGTCGAGTCCGACACCGAGCGCGACTCCCCCGACGACGGGCAGGAACGTCGCAGCGGTCGCCGTGTTGCTGGTCAGCTCGGTGAGGAAGAGGATGAGCGTAGCGATGATCGCGACGATCAGCACGGCCGGCAGAACGCCGACGACCTCAGCCTGGGTTCCGATCCACTTCGACAGGCCCGACTCGGTGAACTGCGCAGAGAGTGCGAGACCGCCGCCGAAGAGCAGCAGCACACCCCAGGGCAGCTGAACCGCGGAGTCCCAATCGAGCAGCTTGACGCCGCGGTTCGCTTTCGCCGGGAACAGGAACAGGATGAGACCCGCGGCGATCGCGATGCCCGCGTCGTCGATCGGCGGCTCCTCGAAGATGACCGGGATGAAGATCCAGCTGATCGCGGCGAGAGCGAACACGCCGAGAACGAGCTTCTCCCCCGTCGCCATCGGTCCGAGCTTGCGCAGTTCGTCGGCGACCAGCTCGCGTCCGCCGGGGATCTCCTTCATCTCGGGTTTGAAGAGGATGTGCGTGAGAAGGAACCAGCAGATGAACGTGAACACGATCGCGAGTGGCAGGCCAACGAGCATCCACTGTCCGAAACCGATGTGAATGTCGTGATTGCTCGCGAGGTACCCGACGAGGAGGGTGTTGGGCGGTGTTCCGATGATGGTGCTGAGTGAACCGAGGGATGCCGAGTAGGCGATGCCCAGCATCAGCGCCGTGCCGAAGTTGGTGCGGATCACGTCGGAGGCTGTGCCCGTCTTGCCCTTTTCGAGCGCGCCGGCCTCCTTCATCTGTTCGGAGACAAGCACGAGGACAGACGTCCCGAGAGGCAGCATCATGACGGCGGTCGCGGTGTTCGAGACCCACATGCTGATGAACCCCGTGGCGATCATGAAGCCACCGATCATGGCCTGGGACTTGCCTCCCATGATCCGCACGATATGCAGGGCGATGCGTCGGTGCAGGTTCCACCGCTGCATGGCGAGCGCAATGAGGAACCCGCCCATGAAGAGGAAGATGATGTTGTTGCCGTACGACGCTCCGACCGAATCGAAGCTGACCGGTTCGTCGTTCGAGTCGATCATGTGCGCGACGGGGAAGATCAGCACCGGAAGAAGCGCTGTGGCCGGAATCGGGATGGCCTCGGTCATCCACCAGACGCCCATGAGAACAGCGGTTGCGGCGGTGACCTTCGGCGAGTGCGGCAGGTCGGCGGGCATCGCGACGAACACGGCGACGGCGAGTACGAGACCGACGACGAAGCCGATCCAGCGCCGTCGATTGGTCGGGCGGTCGAGGCCGCTGTCCAGCTGGCCCTCGGATTTCACCAGGTCGGTGACTGTCATGACAGCTCCTTTGCTGAGTAGACGTGAGCGATTCGCGACGCGTCGTCGGGTTCACAACGCGAGCAGACCTCTGATCAGGGCGGCAGCACCTCCTAATGCGGCGAGAGTGATTGCGGTGTTTCGAGCCGCTCGCGACGACACTCGAGCGCTCAGGAAGGTTCCGATGAGGATGCCGAAGACGACGACCACGACGATGCCGCCGAACATCCAGAGCGGCGGCAGCTCGTCGAGCGTCGTCGCGCCGAGCGTGATCTTCGAGACCACTGACAGCACGCCCATGGTCAGGAACGTCGGCTGCATGGTCGCGGCGAAGGCGCTCTGCGGCCACCGGGTGAGCTTGGCGTTGATGACCATGACGGGAGCTGCGACTCCCGCGCACGTGTTGAAGAAACCGCCGATGGCTCCCGTGACCGGGCCGAGCGCCCCTGATCGGATGTGCGGCATGTCGGGAAGTCCGAAGGTGGTTGCCAGAGCGAGCAGAACGATTCCGCCGATCAGAATCTGGAGCCATGCGACCGGGGCGGCGCGCACGACGAACGAGGCCGCGACCGCTCCGACGATGATTCCGGGCAGAAACCCCACGTAACGGCGCCACTCGATGTCGCGTCGCATCGACAGGAGGATCAGAACTCCGGAGACGACTGTCGTCGCGTTCGTCACGAGGATGCCGGCGACAGGGCCGATCAGCACAGCGAGCACCGGTGCGACGACGAGCCCGACGCCCGTGCCGGACAGCCGCTGCAGCGTCGCTCCGATCAGGATGGCGACTCCGGCCGCGATTGCCGTCGTTACGTCCATGTGCCCACAGCGGTCACATCGTCTCCCCTCACACCGCGCGTCGGACGCCGAGGCGCGGCCCTCCGTGTCGAGCGTAGCCGTCACGGCATCCCTCGTCACGCCCCACACTCAGTGAATGAGACGTAACATTTAAGGAGTTCAAGGAGGAGCATGTACGTCTCAGTCTTCGATCTGTTCTCGATCGGCATCGGCCCATCGAGTTCTCACACCGTCGGCCCGATGCGGGCCGCACTCGACTTCGTCACCAGGCTTCGCGATGAGGGGACCCTGGAGGATGTCCATCGCGTCGGCTGCACCCTGTACGGCTCGCTCGGCGCCACGGGGCTCGGGCACGGCACGCCAGACGCGGTCGTCGCCGGGCTCGCCGGACTCGAGCCGACCACGTGCGATCCGACGCAGGTGACGGGCGCATGGGATGCCTCGGCGGGCGCGCGGTCACTCCGCCTCGGCGGCATCCACGACATCGAATTCGAGCACGACGATATCTCCCTCGAACCGCGCACGCGCCTGCAGCATCCGAATGCGATGACGCTCGCGGCGTGGTCGGAGAGCCCGGTGCCGCTCATGGAGCACACCTACTTCTCTGTCGGCGGCGGGTTCATTCAGCGCGAGGGCGACGACGAGAACGAGGCGACTGTGGAGGTGCCGCTGCCCTACCGCAACGCCGCCGAGTTGCTGCAGCTCTGTACCGACCGCGGCCTCAGCATCGCGCAGATCGCGCGCGTCAACGAGGAATCACTTCGAGACACAGACGAGGTGGATGCCGGGCTCGATCGCCTTTGGCAGGTCATGGACGACTGCATCACGGCCGGTATGTCCACGGGCGGCACGCTGCCCGGCCCACTCAAGGTCGCCCGACGCGCTCACGACCTGCGCGAGAAGCTGCGTCACACCGAGGCCGAGAACGGTCGGTCGCTGCCCGGCGAATGGCTCCTCGCGTATGCGCTCGCGGTGAACGAGGAGAACGCGTCGGGAGGCCGCGTCGTGACGGCGCCGACGAACGGAGCGGCCGGGATCATCCCCGCGGTCGGGCGCTACTACCTCACGTTCATCGACGGTGCGGATGCCGAAGGAATGCGCACGTATCTGCTCACGGCGACGGCGATCGGCACGCTCTTCAAGGCGAACGCCTCGATCTCGGGCGCCGTCGGCGGATGCCAGGCGGAGGTCGGCTCCGCGTGCGCGATGGCGGCCGGCGCGCTGTGCGCCGTTCTCGGCGGAACCCCTCAGCAGGTGGAGAACGCTGCGGAGATCGCGATGGAGCACCATCTCGGTTTGACGTGCGACCCGGTGGCGGGGCTGGTGCAGGTGCCGTGCATCGAGCGGAACGCGGTGGCTTCCTCCACCGCGGTCACGGCGGCGAGGCTCTCGCTGAACGGCGACGGCACCCATGTGGTGTCTCTGGATGCCGTCATCGAGACGATGCGCCAGACGGGCGTGGACATGTCGACGAAGTACAAGGAGACCAGCGAAGGCGGGCTCGCCGTCAACGTCATCGAGTGCTGACGGGTCAGATGGCGGGCGGTTGCCACGCCTGCACTGCCCTGGCCTTACGGGCGACCGCCCACGCGGGCGTCACGCGAAACACAGCGTCTCGCGCACGAGCGAGCCCGGGCCCGCCGCGCTGGGCGGCTTCCCCGAGCAGACGGGACTGCCGGGCGATGCGCTGTGAGCGCGGTCGACGCAGGGCATCGTATCGATCGAGTGCGACGCCGAGGGATGCCGCGGCCGGAGCATCCGCGATGTGATGCAGCACGGCCGCGAGTGTCGCGGCATCCTCCATCGACTGGCCGCCGCCCTGGCCGAGATTCGGCGTCATGGCGTGCGCGGCATCGCCCAGCAGTACCGTCGAGCCGCGGCGGAAGCTCGGCAGCGGCGCCGCCAGCTCCTCGATCGGCAGCCGGGTGACGGCGTCGTCATCGGTCGCTTCGATCAGTGCCCGCACGGGGGCGTGCCAGTCGCCGAACCGGCGCAGCACCTCGGCTCGTTCGTCGGCGAAGGTGATGTCGCGCGGCATGGTGGCGACGGCGAACCAGTACACGCGTCCGTCCGCGAGGGGTGCGATTCCGAAGCGCTCACCGACGCCCCAGGTCTCTCCGGCCTCCTCAAGATCGAACGGCTCAGAGGTGATGCCGCGCCAGGCCGCGTACCCGGCGTATCTGATACCTGGGTCCTCGGGCCAGGTCGATCGGATGCCGCTGCGCAGACCGTCCGCCGCGACGACCAGGTCGAACCGGTCGTTGTATGCCCCAGCGGCCTGCTCGACACGCACGACCCCGTCGCTCACCGCGGCGACCGGCGCACCGGTGCGAATGTCGACGTCGGCGGCTTCGCTCACGAGCATCCGATGGAGCGCGGCTCGATCGACGATTCTGGCTCCGTCTGCCGTTCCGTCCGGCAGCGTGACAAGCCACGTCCCGTCGGATCGTCGCTGCCCGGTGCGCAGACCCTCCGGCCCTGTCGTCGCGATCTGCCGGAATTGCTCCCCCAGCCCGAGGTAGTCGAGCGCTCGAATCCCGTTACCGAAGATCGACAGGCCGGACCCTCCCGAACGCACCTCGCCCGCTCGCTCGAAGACTGAGACCCGAGCACCCGCGCGCTGCAGCCCGATCGCGGCGCAGAGGCCGCCGATTCCCGCGCCGACCACGGCGATTCTCATACGTGTCTCCTCATCGGTCCAACGTCTCCGGCAGACGGCACACGAAGTTCTCGCACACGTACAGTGTGGGGCGGCCCTCGACCGAGGTGCGCGACTCAAGAAGCGTGAGACCGGATGCCGCGAGCGACCGCGCCCGCTCCTCGCTGACTCGCATCAGAACGTCCGCCGGGTCGCGTCGCACGCGCTCGGGAATCTGGCTCGGCCCTCCCGCGTCGATCACGATGGCCTGCCGCATCGGCTGCTGCAGCCGCGTCAGCTCCTCGAGCACGGCGCCGAAGCCGACCGGGTTCTTCAGGGCATCCTCCGCGAAGGGTGCGAGGGCGTTCTCCGCGCGTTCTCTGTCCCCGGCATCCCCCGTGAGCGCCCACAGCATACGACTCGCCCGAGCGCACGCGCTGATGCCCGACGGGTACGCGCCCTCGCTCGGATCATCGCGCAGCACGAGGCCCGCCTGCTCGAGCACGGCGTCGCTCTCCGGTTCGGCGAAGCCGCCGGGAACGGTCACGCGCGCAAGCAGATCACGCGCTCGTTCCAGATACGAGATCTCACCCGTCGCGCATGTCAGCTCGATCAGTCCGCACGCCAGCATGCCGTAGTCTTCGAGCGTCGCGACGGCGTCTGAGTTCTGTTCCGCCGTCGATGCGCGGCGGAGCCGCCCGTCGATATCGTGACGGCGCAGAATCTCGTCGGCGGCGGTGCGCGCAGCGTCGACGCAGTCCGGTCGCGCGAGCACAACGCCCGCCCGAGCGAGCGCCTCGATCGCAAGTCCGTTCCACCCGGTCAGAACCTTGCCATCGAGCGACGGAGGCTCCAGGCCGTCGCGCTCGGCCGCGAGGAAGTACCCGCCCTCGGTCCGCACACCGTCGACGACGCTCTCGGAGTCCTGGCCACTCGCGAACCCCCACCCGAGAAACAGCGTGTCGAGCAGAAAGCGCGCGATTCCCTCGGCGACGTCGCGCGCGCTGTCAAGGCCGGTCTGCCAGGCGCGCGTGTACACCCCGAGCAGCAGCGCGTTGTCGTACAGCATCCGCTCGTAATGCGGTTCTGACCAGTCGCGCTGTGTCGCGTAGCGGAAGAACCCACCGTCTCGATCGCGCAGCGGCGAGCCCGCCATCGATTCGAGCGTGCGGTGCAGCAGGGCGGTCTCGCCTGAGGCAAGCAAGAACCCGAGCGCGGGGGCGACGGGAAACTTCGGTGCTGTTCCGAACCCGCCGAACAGCGCGTCTTCGCGACTCGCGATCAGGCGAACGGATGCCGCGAGCTCGTCGCTCGTCGGCAGCGAAGCACCCTCTCTCCGTCGCTCCCCCGCCGCACGCACCGCGTCTGCCACCGCCTTCGCCGAGCCGACGGCCTGCTCCCGACGCTCCGTCCACGCCTCGACGACGGCTTCGACCACCTGACGGAACGACGCGCGCCCCTGCATGGGCTCCGGCGGAAAGTAGGTTCCGGCGAAGAACGTCTCGCCCTCCGGCGTCGTGAAAACGCTGAGCGGCCACCCCAGCCCCTGAGCGAAGGCAGACGCCTGAGCCAGATAGCTGGCGTCCACACTGGGATGCTCCTCCCGATCGACCTTGATGCACACGAAGTGCTCGTTGAGGTACGCCGCCGTCGTCTCGTCGCTGAACGATTCGCGGGCCATCACGTGGCACCAGTGGCAGGTGGCGTAGCCGATCGAGATGAAAACGGGAACGTCGCGTTCCCGTGCCTCGGCGAACGCCTCCTCGCCCCAGGGGTGCCAGTCGACCGGATTGCCGGCGTGCGACCGCAGATAGGGGCTCATCGATTCTGCGAGGCGATTCATACCCTCAGCCTACGTGCGGGCACCGACCTCGCGACAGGACCTGTGGAATATGCAGAGTTCGTGTTGGGCCAGAGCGCACGTGCGCGGCAGGTCGTCAGTGGACCACGAGAAGCAGCGCATAATCCGGTTCTCAGAATCTCCGCGCTGCTACCGTTGTCGCCATGGCCACGAGGGATGACGAGACGCCAGGGACGAACACGACGCACTACTGGCGCGAATACCCGGTCGGGTTCGGCGGAGAGCTGGCGCGTGTGTTCGTGCGCACTCTCATCCCGTTCGGGGTCGCACTTCTGCTCACCTTCGCGCTCATCCTGGTGATCGGCATCGTCAACGAAGAGAATCTCATCTCGGAGGCGCTCTACGGCGTCCTGAGCGCAGAGGCCCGCGACGCGATCTCAACGGGGCTCGACTACCTGTTCCGCATGTCGATGCTGCCGCTGCTGATCGTCGGCTATCTCGTCGGCCTCGGCAGCTGCGTCGCCCTCTGCGCTCGTGATGTCACGGCATCCACGGCTCTCGCAACCGCGGCGAAATCGGGAGCCTCACAATCGGCAGTGCCGCACCCTCGTCAGGTGGAGAGCGTGATCAAAGAGCGCTTCTGGCCGATCTGGATCTTTCTGGTGATCTCCACAAGCTGCCTCCTGTTCGTGGCCATCCTGCTCGTCATCTTCTCTCTCGCCGAAGGGTTTCCCGAGGGGCTCCTCGTCGCGCTCGGCCTCGTCGTGGCCGCCGCGATCTTCGGGCTCTGCTTCTACGTCGTCCACCGTGAGCTTCCCGCCAAGCATGCGGCGCGGCGTGCCATCATCGCCGCGCATTGGACGTTCGATCACGAAAGCTCGGCCTGGACCGCCGCCCGCGCCTCGGAGAAGGAGAGTGTCGGCTCGACGGCACGCGATCCGCGACTCAAACGCGGTCGCCGCATCCTCAAACGAAGCTCAGCGTTCGGCGGAGTCGCGGTCGTTCTTCTCTATGCCGTGATGATGATCACCCATCCCTATGCGAGAGGTGGCGGCGACCCCGACGCGGGGCCGCGCGTCACCTACCCGGATGCCATCGAGACGATGCTCGCCGCGGCGATGTGGATCATGCTCGGCCTCGTTGCGCTCGCTGTCGCCGGTGCTATCGTCGGGCAGTTCGTCGAGGGACTCGGGCGTCAGGCGGAGATGGCGTCCTTGCGCGACGCTCTCGCAGACCCGAACTCGCCGCGCCCGGGCACGCAGCTGCTCGCAGACTACGCGAACCGCCGCTCGGTCGGTCTCGCGCAGACGCTCGCCATGCTTTCGGGCATCGGGATCGTACTCGGTCCGTCAGCGCTGCTGCTCGGTCTCTTCCGCAGCGACAATTTCCGAGGCGGCTTGGAGCTCTTCACATCGTTCCGACCCGCCGCGATCATCACCACGGTCGTCGCGATTCTCCTCTTCGTCGCCGCGCTTCTGTGGAACGCTGCCCGGAGCCGAGGTGACGCAGAGCTGCGCAATGAGTTGATCCGACGCTGGCCGACTCTGCCGACCGACACGACGGACTCCGATGACAAGGTCGTTCCCGCCCGCGTCGGACCTGCCCTTCAAGAACCACGATCTGTGCGCGACGACCGGCTCTGAACGCACCGAGCTACCGCCGACGTAACACGACGCGGGAATCTCAGAGGGGATGCCGCGGGCAGACGGCGATCAGTCGCGGACGACGGCCTTCTCTCCGGCGCGCACAGCGGTTGACAGAACGTTGCTCGGCGCGGGCAGCGGGCACACGTAGTGGTCCGCGAACGCGCACGGCGGCAGATAGGCCCGGTTGAAGTCGAGAGTGACGGCGCCGGACTCATCGGCGGCCGCGATCGTGAGGAACCGGAATCGGTAGGTCTCCTCGCCGTTGGTGGCGTCGCCGAATACGAGTGCGAGCCCGCGCGGATCAGGTGCGACGACCAGCGTGGCGTGCTCCCCTCCCGGCAGGTCGACGTCGATGTGTCCTGCATACTCCGAGTCGGAGACGTGGCCGTCGATCGTCTCGACGGAGCGCATGGTGCCCTCGTCGACGGGAGTGAACCGACCCTGGAGAACCCACGATTCGTCGGGCTCGAAAGCTGCGATGTCACGGATGCTCGTCCGTGTCGGAGCATCCGGGTCGATCAGACGCAGAGCAAGCGCACCGTCGCGTGAGAAGTAGCGCAGGCGCTTGTCACCCCACTCGATGTCCTGCCCCGGCTGCAGCTCGATCGCCGCACCCTGAACGGTGTCAACCGGGCGACCATCCTGAAGGATCGTCTTTCCGTGGAGGCTCGGCGCGACACCGACGATGTTCTCGCCTGCGGCCTTCCACGTTCCCGGAACACCCTCGTATTCTGCGGATTCGTCTGTCAGCCAGTGGGTGGCCACCAATGATGCGAGACCGAGTGGCGAGCTCGTGGCGCGAACGCGAGATTCGTGCCAGTCCGCCCACGCGGCGGCGAAATCGGTGGGGTCGGTCATCAGTTCTCCTCGAGCGTTTGACGCAGTGCAGTCCGTGGCAGCGCGATGGCACCGCACATCGCCCAGCCTATGACAGCTGGGCGATGTGTGCGTGCATCAGTTGAATTCGTTCGGGTGTGTTCCGACGCGTCCGTCGCGCTCGAGAGCGTCGATGCCCGCCATCTCGCTCTCCGTGAGCGTGAAGTCGAGAACATCGAAGTTCTCTGCCATGCGCTCGGCACGGTTGGACTTCGGGAAGACGATGTTTCCGTGCTGCAGGTGCCAGCGGATGACGACCTGCGCCGGGGACTTGCCGTGCGCCTCAGCGGCGGACACAACGGACTGCTCCTCGAAGAGCGGGTACTTGCCCTGGCCGAGCGGCCCCCACGCCTCGATCTGCGTGCCGACCGAGCGTGCGAACGACGTGAGCTCGCGCGACTGAAGCGCCGGGTGAAGCTCGATCTGATCCACAGCGGGAACGGTGTCACTCTCGGCCATGATCCGCTCGAGGTGCGACTTCAGGAAGTTCGAGACGCCGATGGAGCGCGCCTTGCCGTCTGCCTTGATCTGCTCGAGAGCGCGCCACGTCTCGGCGTACAGGTCGCGTTCCGGCGTCGGCCAGTGGATGAGGTACAGGTCGACGTTGTCCAGGCCGAGCTTCTCGAGGCTCGAGTCGATCGCGTCGAACGCGGACTGCGTGCCCTGCGCGTCGTTCCACAGCTTCGTGGTGACGAACAGCTCGTCCCGAGGGATCCCACTCTTCGCGATGGCGCGACCGACGCCCTCTTCATTGCCGTAGATCGCGGCGGTGTCGATGTGGCGGTAACCCGCTTCGAGAGCGTCCGAAACGATGCGCTCGGTCTGCTCAGGGTCGACGAGGAAGACGCCGAAGCCGAGCTGCGGAATGTGATGACCGTCGTTCAGCTCGATGGTGGGGACGTAAGAGTTAGCCATGGTCTCAGCTAACCACTCCGCGAGCCCTCCGGCCAGTGCGTTCCGCGATCCGCGAACGTTAGGTACGCCCTCTACCGCAGGTCGAAGCCGTCCAGCCCCGAGAACAGATCGGGCTCTGCGCTCGGCGTTCCCACAGGAGCGGATGCCGTGGCACCCTGCCCCGCGAAGCCCGGTCCGGTCGGAATCTCGCTTCCGCTCTGATACGCCGTGGCGACGGCCCGCGCTCGCGCGTCGGCCGCCTCGTTGAGCTCGTGACCCGCGTGGCCGCGAACCCACTCGAACGTGTACGAACGGCCCGCGATCGCCTCGTCGAGCTGCTTCAGCAGATCGACGTTCTGCACGGGCTTGCCGTCGGCCTTGCGCCACCCCTTGCGCTTCCAGCCCGGCATCCACTTCGAGATGCAGTTGATCGCGTACTGGCTGTCGCACAGAATCCGCAGGGGCTCCTCGGGCACGTGCGCAGTCGCGCGGAACAGCGCGAGCACCGCCATGAGCTCGCCCATGTTGTTGGTGCCGTGGGGCCACCCGCCGGCTTCCCACGAGGAGTCGTCGATGTACCAGGCCCAGCCCGCGGGGCCGGGGTTGCCGAGAGCCGAGCCGTCAGCGGCAGCCGTGATCGTCATACCTCCATCTTTTCACGAGGCGGGTCGGCGGGCGTCAGCTCAGCGCGCGTCGCGTCTGCGGCATCCTGCGGCTCAAGCGCCTGCAGCAGGTCGTCGATGATGTCATCGGCCTTCTCAAGTCCGATCGAGAGGCGGACGAGCCCCGGCGTGATGCCGAGCGAGAGGCGTTCGTCCTCGCTGAGCTTGCCGTGGATCGTGCTGCCCGTGTGAATGGCGAGGGTGCGGACGTCGCCGATGTGCGTCATCTGGCTCACGATCTGCAGGCGGTCGAGGAAGCTGCGCGCTTTGTCGCGCGTGCCGAGGTCGATCGACACGATGGAACCCGCACCGTCCGGCAGGTACCGGCGCGCCCGGGGGTTGTAGGGGTCAGCAGCGAGGCCCGGATAGTGGATGCGCGTGATGGCAGGATGCCGCTCGAGAGCTTCCGCGACTCGCTGCGCGTTCTCCACGTGCCGCTCCATGCGGACGGAGAGCGTCTCGATGCCGTGCAGCAGCAGGAACGTACTCGTCGGCGGCGCCGTTGGTCCGTACTCGAGCACGACGACCGACCGCAGGTACGCCCCGAACGCCGCATCGCCGAAGCGCTCCACGAACGAGGGGCCGTCGTGCGGCCCTGGTGCGTGCAGCTGCGGGAACCTCTCGCGACTCCAGGTGAAGTTGCCGCCGTCGATCACCGCTCCCCCGATGACGGAGCCGTGGCCGGCGAGCCACTTCGACGTCGAGTGGATGACGATGTGCGCTCCCCATTCGAAGGGGCGCATCAGATACGGCGTGGCGACCGTGTTGTCGACGACGAGCGGGATGCCCACGCGGTCGGCGACCTCCGCGAGCTTCTCTACGTCGACGACGGTGCCGAGCGGATTCGGAATCGACTCGGTGTAGATTGCCTTCGTCTCGGGGCGCACGGCCGCGAGCCACTGTTCGATCGGCGCGCTGTCGTCGAGCGCTTCGAACGTCAGCCCCTGACGTCTGAGCGCCCCGCGGAACATCTCGCGCGTGCCCTCGTAGAGACCGGTCGTTGTCAGAATGTGGTCGCCCGCCGAGGCGAGGGCGAAGAGCGTCGCAGCGATGGCGGCCTGGCCGCTTCCCACGAGGATGCCGTCGACGCCGCCTTCCAGATCGGCGAGGCGCCTGCTTGCGACGACGTTCGTCGGGTTGTCATTGCGAGAGTATGCCCGCTTTCGGCTGCGCCCCGCGAAGCGCTCTACTCCCTCATCGAAGTCCTCGAACACGTAGCCCGCGCTCTGGTAGATCGGGGTGATGCGTGCCCCTGCCTCGGCATCCACGAACGCGCCGGCATGAATCTGACGGGTCTCGAAGCCCAGCTGGTTGCTCACTGGAGTACCCCCTCACGCTGCCCCACGGCAGCACCCATTGAGGCGACTGCCTCCTCGAGAATGTGCCGCGGAGTCGCGAACACGACGCGCACATGTTGGTCGAAGCCGGTGCCGCACAGTGCACCGTCGGTCAGGGTGACGCCCGCCCGCTCGCGGAAGAACTGCGCGGGCGAGCCGAGGTCCAGTTCGCTGACGTCGAGCCAGCCGATGTACGTGGCTTCGGGCATCCTGTATTTCGCTCCCGGAAGATGCTGCGTCACGAGTTGGCTGAGCCTGCGGCGGTTGCGGTCAAGGTACGAGATCGTGCTGTCCAGCCACTGCCGGTCGGCCCGATAGGCCGCGGTCGAGGCGATCACGCCAAGAGTGGATGCCCCGTGCAGCACGGAGAACCCGAAGCGCTGATACGTCGCTTCGTCCGCGTCGTTCGACGTGATGAGCTGAGCGGCTTTGAGCCCCGGGATGTTCCATGCCTTCGACGCGCTCGTCGCCGTGATGGTGTGCGCGGCCGCCGCCTCCGACACCGACGCGTACGGCACGTGTTCACTCTCGAAGGTCAGCGGAGCGTGAATCTCGTCAGAGAAGACCCTGCCGCCGTGCCGCTCGACGATCTCGGCGAGCGCGAGCAGCTCGTCACGCGTCGCTACACTTCCGGTGGGGTTGTGGGGGTTGCACAGCACCAGCGTGTGCGCACGGGAGAACGCGGCGTCGATCGCGTCAAGGTCGTGCCGCCAGCGGCCGTTCTCGACGATGCCCGGAACCTGAATCACCTCGCGACCGATCGTCGGCAGGAAGCTCAGGAACGGCATGTACGCCGGCGTCGGCACGATGACCGCGCTGCTCTCTGGCGTGTACCGCTCGACAGCGACGGCGAGCGCTGACATCACGTCGGAGACCGGGTGCACGCGCTCGGCATCCACTGACCACCCGTACTCGCGCAACATCCAGTCCGCAGTCGCCTGTCCCATATCCGCTGCCGTCGACGGCGACAGATACCCCAGGATGCCGTCGGTCACCGCCCCTGTGAGCGCCTCAGTGACTTCGGGTGCTGTCCCGAAATCCATCTCGGCGACCCAGGCTCCGATGGTTCCCGGGTGAAGACTCCACTTGCGGCTCCACGGCCGCTCGAGGTCTTCGCGTTGGATCAGGTCGAACGGACAGTCACTCACCATGCTTTCCTCCGATCAGGTGCGTCAAGAAAGCGTGCCACTCGCAGCCCCTGCGTGTCTGCCCGGCGAGTAACAAGCGGAAACACGACCCGCACTTCCAAAGGAAAATCGCACTTCCACAGGACTGAAGCTGAATATTCATCCTTTTGAAATGCTTAAGTCCTGTGGAGTTGCGGGCTCCGATGCCAGCTATGCACGATGCTTTCTCTGTGCGACCGCCTGCAAGATCGTGTGTTCCACGTAATCCCAACGCGACATCACGTCCCGGTAGGTGAAGCGAAGCACTGTGAACCCCCTGAGTTGCAGTTGCGCATCAGCTTCAGCATCCCGCTGCTTCTGCTCCTTCGTTAGATGCGTCGACCCGTCGGTCTGGATGACGAGACGCTCTCCGATGAGTCCATCCACGGGGCGACCGAGAAGCCTCACCTGCTGCTTCATCGTCACTCCTCGAAGAGCGAGCCTCAGCCGCACAATGCTTTCTAAGCCTGAATCAGAGAGCTCGCTTGCTTCCTCAGCGACTCGGTGAAAAGACCGGGCGCTCACAGGGAGCGAGCGAAGAGCCTCGCTGCTGATCAGGCTGTTGCGAATGGCTGACTCTGCGATCGCAACAGCGTGTTCAAATGGTTGACACTGTGCGACCACTGCCAGCACGTTCTCTATGGGGTCGATGACGGCATGGCGAGGGCGCGATAGCGGCCCCTCGTTGTAATGCACGTGGTAGCGGCGACGGTCGGGCTTTTCACCAGACCGTCGGGGAAGAGCGATGTGCGTTCGATGGCTGCCGAGAGTCCACAACTCGAGATGGGCAGCCGCGCTCACACACGTCAGATGCCCGCCGACGGCTGCAACTGCGCGCAGTGAATCGTCACAGTTGCGGGTATGCAGCCAGGTTCGTCGCAACCGCTTGACAGTGCCGTCTGCGATCGCCGATTCGACAGCGCTTCGCCCGTAGCCCGCGTCCCGCACCCGCGAGCTGCGCACAAGTGAACCCTCTTGATCAATCCATCGCGCCAAATCCATGCAAACAGCGTGCCGATTCGGCTTCGCTTGGTTCTACTCTCCGAACTCCCATGTGGAAAACAACACGTGCGTCCCGTTCTGTGGAGGAGTATCGCCGAGGCCCACGGAACCAAACGCAACTCCATAGGAAGAAGACAACTCACGAGGAGCATTGAGCAAGAAGAGTCCTCGTGAGCTGCCTTTTTCCTTTGGAAATGCGGGAGTCAGCCGTGGCGGGGCTACAGCAGCGTCGTCGCGACGAAGACCTCGCCCGTGCCGGAGACGCTGAGCGCGGTCTCATCGGGAGTCACGTATACGGCCTGCCCCGCACGCAGCGTCGCGGCGCCCTGTGCGCCCGTGAGGTCGACCTCGCCGCGCGTCACCACGGCGATCGCCACCTCGGGCAGGTCAATGGATGCGTCAGACTCGTCGACCTCCACGCGGAACAGCTCGAAGTCCGGAATATCAGGCGCGAAGAGCTCCACACCGTCGGAGATGGGCTTCGGTGTGAGATACGGCACGGGCACCGGCTCGAAGGCCAGCACGTGCAGCAGCTCGGGAACGTCGACGTGCTTCGGCGTGAGGCCGCCGCGCATGACGTTGTCGCTTGAGGCCATCAGCTCGACGCCGAAGCCCTTCAGGTACGCGTGGATGTTGCCCGCAGGGAGGTAGAGGGCCTCTCCCCGCTTGAGCGTCACTCTGTTGATGAACAGCGACACGACGATGCCAGGGTCGCCCGGGTAGTGCTCCGCGAGCAGGCGGACAGTGTCGACGGCCGGGGTTACAGGAGCGGATGCCGCCAGGTCGGTGACCGCCGCGACCAGCCCGGAGACGTCAGAGCCGAGAAGGTATTCGACGACGGAGCGGAGCACCTCGGCATCCTCACCTTGGAGCCTCTCGCGCAGCCCACGCACGTGCTCGCCCGCCAAAGACTGCCCCTTCTCGTCGGCGACGGCGATCAGCGCGTCGATGTCGGCGATGGCTTCAGCGACGGGGCGGAAGCCGCACAGCGCATCATAGGTCTCGCTCAGCGCGACGACGAGCTCGGGCTTGTGGAACTGATCCTTGTAATTGCGGTTGGGCGCATCGAGCGGCACGCCCGCAGCGTTCTCGCGTTCGAAACCCGCGGCGGCCTGCTCGTTCGTCGGGTGCGCCTGCAGTGAGAGGGGTGCATCAGCGGCAAGCAGCTTGAGGAGGAAGGGCAGGCGGGACTCGGTCAGACCAGCGGATGCCGGGTCATCGGCGATCCACGCCGCGAGGTCCGGGAACCCGACGCCCGAGCCCGGCGCGATCTTCGACGGCGACCCCGAATGGGCGCCGAGCCACAGCTCCGCCTCAGGCTCCTCCGAGGGCGCGCGGCCCTGAAGCTCCGCAATGGCGGTGTGTGAACCCCACGCATACGGGCGCGGAGTGTTGTCGATCGCAACGAACAAGGGGCACCTCACAGATCTCAGCTTGTCGCGTCCCCACAATCGCCAAACTTCGTGGCTGGAGTCGCTTGCATCAACCTACCAACGGTTTGAGCTGGCGGCGACGTCCGATCGTAGGCTCTGGCACACGGCATGGATGCCGCGCCACTCGAATTCTGGAGACAAAGAAATGACGTTCGAACCTCTCACCAGCGACTTCTACGGGTTCTCCGATGCTCTGACGGACGCGGAGAAGAACGCGCTCCAGGTCATCCGCGATTACATGGAGACCTCAGTGCGCCCGGTCATCAACGAGTACTGGGAGAAGGCGGAGTTTCCGCACGAGCTGGTGAGCAGCTTCTTGGCGACGGACGTCGCTCGTTTCGCGTTCCCCGAGACGCGCCCGTTCGAGAACTCGGCGGTGTTTCGTGGCTTCGCTGCACTTGAGATGTCGCGAGTGGATGCGTCGATGGCGACGTTCATCGGTGTGCAGGAGGGCCTCGCGATGGGGTCCATCAGCGTCACCGGCTCGCAGGAGCAGCGCGATGAGTGGCTGCCGAAGCTTGCCAGCGGCGAGGTTGTCGGCGCCTTCGGCTTGACGGAGCCACTCTCAGGCAGTGACTCGGCCCGAGGCCTGCGCACGACCGCGCGTCGCGAGGGCGACGAGTGGGTCATCAACGGTGCGAAGCGCTGGATCGGCAACGCCACGTTCAGTGACATCACGATCATCTGGGCGAAGGATGAGGCGGACGGCCAGGTCAAGGGCTTCATCGTGCCGACGTCCACGCCCGGCTACACCGCGACCAAGATCGAAGGCAAGATCAGCCTCCGCTCGGTGCAGAACGCCGACATCACTCTCGAGAACGTGCGAGTGCCGGAGAGCCTCCGTTTGCAGAACGCGAACTCGTTCCGCGACACCGCGGCCGTGCTTCGACTGACGCGCGCACAGGTGGCGTGGTCGTCGGTGGGCGTCGCGGTCGGCGCGTACGAGAATGCTGTCGCCTACGCGAAGGAGCGCGAGCAGTTCGGCAAGCCTCTCGCGACGCACCAGCTCATCCAAGACCACCTGTCGCGGTGCCTCGGCAACATCACGGCATCCATCGCGATGTGCGTCCGTGTGTCGCAGATGCTCGACGAGGGCACGCAGCGCGATGAGCACTCGGCACTCGCAAAGGGCTTCTGCACGGCTCGCATGCGCGAGACGGTGGCGTGGGCTCGTGAGGCCATGGGCGGCAACGGCATCGTGCTGGACTACGAGGTCGCCCGGTTCTTCGCCGACGCCGAGGCGCTGTACTCGTACGAGGGCACTCACGAGATGAACTCCCTCATCGTGGGGCGTGCCGTCACCGGCCACAACGCGTTCGTCTAAACCGTGCATGGCACACTCACGCGATAGATTGGAGCAATGACCTCGCCCGCGATCGCCCCGCCAGCGAACCAGTCCACCCGGCACCGGGTCGCGCTCGGGCTGGGCACGCTGGGCCTTGCGGTGGCGTTCGGCGGCGACGGAGTGCGGAACCTCCTCGGCTGGCCGGCGTACGTGGTGATCGTGATCGCGATCGCCGCGGCATCCATCATCGTTCTCGCGGTGAACAGACCGCCGTTCTCCCGGCGGATACTGCCGAAGGCGCTCATCGCGTTTCTGCTGTACGCCCTGATCTCAGTGGCGTGGTCGGCGTATCCGGGTGCGACGCTGATGACGTATGCCGGCGCTCTCCTGTGCACGATCGTCGGCGTCTACACAGCACTGATGTTCACGTGGCAGCAGGTGCTGACGCGTCTTGCGAACGCGCTCAAGTGGGTCATCGGGCTGTCGCTCCTGTTCGAGCTGTGGGTCTCGATCGTCGTGCGAGACATGGTGATGCCACTCTCGGGCGGCGTGTACATCGGAGACGACGCTCCCCTGCTGGCGTACTGGTCGCGCAACCTGCTGTTCTCCGGCGGCAAGATCCAGGGCATTCTCGGCAACTCCAATCTGCTGGCGATCTGCGCGCTCCTCGCGATCGTCGTGATCGGCATCCAGCTCGCGATTCGCTCGGTGAAGCCGATGTGGGGCTGGTTCTGGATGCTCCTTTCCGTCGCGACTTTCATACTCACGCGCTCCGGCACGATGATCATCGCCGCCGTCGCCGTCGCCGTCGTGCTTGCCGCGGCGCTTCTCGCCCGGCGGGCAGCGCCGAAGGCGCGCACGGTGCTGTATGCGGTGGTCGCGGCGCTTGTCGCGGCGTCTGTCACCGTCGGTCTGATCTTCGCCGATCAGATTCTGCATCTGCTCGGCAAGAGCGAAGACCTCACCGGTCGAAGTGAGTTCTGGGCTCGCGTGACGGATCGCGCGTCGGAGCGCCCGTGGTTCGGCTGGGGTTATTCCAGCCCATGGGTGCCCGGGCAGACGCCATTGAAAGAGCCGATGATCCGCCATCATGTGGAGCAGCTTCACGCGCACAACGCGTGGCTCGATGTCTGGCTTCAGCTCGGCATCATCGGCCTCGTGCTGTTCGGTTCGCTCATTCTCGCCCTGCTGTGGCGCTCGTGGTTCTGCGCGATCGACCGCCCACGGTGGGATCTCCGCACTGACCGTCCCTACTCGGCGCTCTCGTTGCTTCCGTTGCTTGTTCTCGTGGTTCTGCTCGTGCAGAGCCTCGCGGAGAGCCGCATCCTGGTCGAATCGGGGTGGGTGCTCGTCGTGTTGCTCTCGCTCAAGACGAAACAGCAGCGCACCATCGTCGAAGACGGAGTGACGTGACAGCAGCCCGCGGTAACGGAGGGGGCTTCCCCAATGAGCTCAGCAAGGTCCTGAGCTCAGCGCCGTTTGCCCAGGCGTTCACGATTTGCGCGATCGCCGCAACGTTCATGATTCCGCTGCTGCGGAATCTCATGGGCTGGCCGGGCGTCGTCGGCGTGCTCTGCACCCTCGTCGTACTTGCCGTGATCGTGCTGATCGGGCGGCGCGAATACATCGAGTGGCGCGGATGGTGGCCGCTCTCCGTGTTCGCGTTCATCATCTGGTGCGCGATGAGCGTCGTGTGGAGCGACTACTCGATCTACAGTCTCGTGGGTGTCGGGTACCAGGTGCTCGTCGCGATTCTGGCCATGACGATCGCGTTGAGCAGAGACATGATCCAGATCGTTCGCGCCACGGGCGGCGTGCTCCGGTGGCTGCTGTCGATTTCGCTCGGCCTGGAGATGCTCAGCGGAATCTTCCTCGATCTGCCGATTCCCTTCCTCAGCATCGAGGGCAATATCGCTGTCGGGGGTCCCATTCAGGGCATCTTCGTAACGCGTAATCTGCTCGGACTCGTGACGGTGATCGCTCTCATCACCTTCGTCATCGAGCGGCGCACACGCTCCGTCGACAAGCCGGTGGCGTTCTTCTCGATCGGGCTCGCCGCGCTGTGTCTTCTGCTCACGCAGTCCCCCGTGAACCAGCTCCTTATTCTCTTCGTGCTGGTCGCGACGCTCGCGCTCATCTGGCTACGCACCTCGCCTCCTGAGCGACGCCGCCTCATCCAGGGGTTCCTGCTCACCGCGTCACTGCTGACCATCATCGGCATCTATGTGCTGCGCTTCCGGCTCATCGACTGGTTGAACGCGGGAAGCGAGTTTGGAGTCCGGTATCGTCTGTGGCGCGCAGCGTGGGACATCGTGAAGACAAACTTCCTCGAGGGATGGGGATGGCTCGGCGCGTGGCGCAGCGAGGTCTTCCCGTACATGTACATCAACATCGTCGTGGACCGGCAGCATGCTTCGGCGCTCAACGCTTACCTCGACGTCTACCTGCAGGTGGGCCTGGTCGGGATCTTCCTGTTCCTGATGCTGTGCATGTACGCGTTCCTCAGGTCGTGGAACCTCGCGTCGAACCGGCGCAGCGTCGTGTACGCCTGGCCTGCACTCGTCCTCGTCGCCCTGCTGATCGGCTCCGCGGCCGAGAGCACCATCCTGTCGGGTGCCGGTTGGCTTCTGCTTGTGATCTGCGCTGCCAAGGCCTCGCAGACCATGAGCTGGCGAAATAAGATCGGGCAACGTCCTTCTGGACCGGCGGCGCCGCTCCAGCATCCTGACAACATTCCTTAGTAGGCGCGCCCAGTCTGACGGTTTAGCGGGAAGCTACTTGTTCTTGGCCTTGTGAACCTCGAGGGCTTCTTCGATCGGTCCGTCGAAGATCTTCTTACCCTTGCGCAGCACGATGCCTCGATCACACAGCTTCTTCACCGTGCCCTCGCTGTGGCTGACAACCACCATGGTCTTGCCCTGGTCGATAAGCTCTTGGATCTTCTGATTGCACTTCTCACGGAACGGCGCGTCTCCGACCGACAGGATCTCGTCGACGAGGAGGACATCCAGTTCTGTGTGAATAGCGACGGAAAACGCCAGACGCATGAACATGCCCGAGGAGTAGTGCTTGACCTCTTGATCGATGAATTCACGGATGCCTGAAAAGTCGACGATCTCGTCGAACCGATCATCCGTCTCTTTCTCGGTCATTCCCAGAATGGCAGCGTTGAGGTAGATATTCTCGCGACCAGACAGATCGGGATGGAAGCCGGCCCCAACCTCGATGAGACCTGCAAGGCGACCACGCACCAGGATACGGCCAGCGTTCGGCTCAAGCACACCAGAGATCAGCTTGAGCATGGTCGATTTGCCGGATCCGTTGTGCCCGAGGATAGCCACCGATTCGCCCTCGTCGATCGTGAACGACACGTCGTCGAGAGCTTGGAACGGCGAGGATCCGACTTTGCGACCACGAATCTTCCCGATGACGGCTTCCTTCATCGAGTGGCTGTGCCGAATGAGGAAGGTCTTACGGACGTTCTCAACGATGATGCTGGGTTTTGTCGTAGTAGTAGTCATGCGCTTACAGGTCCTGGGCGAAGTTGCGCTCGAAACGACGGAACACCAGCTGGCCGACGATGATCGCGCAAATCGCGATCGTGAATGATGCGACGACATACAACGGCAGGTGGACCGGCGTCGGCAAAGAGCCGTCCGAGGTGGGGAACCAGAAACCATAATGGAATAGCTCAACCGCGGAGGTAAGTGGGTTGCACATATAGATATTGAACAGCCATCCGGGCGCCTTGTCTGACAGCATGTTCCACGAATAGAGGACCGGAGCAGTCCATGTCGCAAACGTGCGGATGATTTCAACGAAGTTCTGCGCATCACGATAGGCGACGTTCAAAGCACCAAAGAACAACCCGAGACCGGTCGAGAACAGAACTATTAGAAGCATTCCTAATAGAGCGGCAACGACGCCTAGCAGTGAAGGTACCCAACCGGTCAATAGCGAGACGAAGAGCAAAATCGCCGCTTGGGGCAAAAAGTGCACGAACGCGACTATGACGGTCGCAACTGGGAAGAGCTCGCGCGGGAGGTAGATCTTCTTCACGAGCGCTTTATTGCTGACAATCGAGGTAGTGGCGTTATGGAACGACTCATTGAAGAGATTCACCACGACGATTCCCGAGAATAGATACACCGGAAAGTTATCGATCCCCTTGTTCAAGCCCAGAATGTGGCCCATCACAAGGTAGTACACCAAGAACTGCGATGCGGGTTTCGCGTACGACCATAGCCAGCCGAAGACGGAGTTACGGTATCGAGTTGAGACGTCCTTCTTGACTAGAACCTTCAACAGGTAGCGCCGCGTGAAGATATCGAGAATTCCACGTCCCCTGCCGGGGGTCTTAAACTCGCTCAGGTCAGCGTTCGTCAATCCATCTGCCAATGTCATTGCGCTCTCGGGTCAAGCTCTGGGGCCAACTGGAATCATAGCGCTGTCAAGCTGAATTCCTCTCGGGTGCAGGTTGCTTCCAGCAATTATCTGAACTGTGCCGTTAGGCTCAGAGAGGCAAACGGGCCGCAAACCCCGAGATATCAGGAGTCTTACCGCGCGCATGTGGACTGCATTGCAGAACGTTGTCTTCCCCCTGGACCGCGATCCAGACGTCCTTCCGCTTTACTCTGACCCGGAAACGTGGACAGTAATCGAAGGCGAGAGTGTCAAGGTGAGCAGCAATGCTCACATCGATAATGTTCTTGGCCGACACAGCGCACGGGTGCCCGAAGGGCGCCGGGTTTCTTTCGCCAGCTATTTCAACGCGTTCCCAGCCTCCTATTGGCAGCACTGGACAAACGTCAAGCGCGTACGACTGGAAGTGGAGACATCCGGGTCAGGCACGGTTCTCGTCTACCGCTCGAATTCGCAGGGCGCTCAACAGCGGGTCGAGTCTCGACGCGTGTCTGGAGTCTCCACTTCCACCTTTGACCTTCCACTGAAGACCTTTGGGGACGGCGGTTGGTACTGGTTCGAGCTCGAAGCAGATTCAGGAGACTTGATTCTGAGCCGCGGTGCGTGGCTCACCGATGCGAAGCAGAAGCAGGCAGGCAAAGCCTCGCTTGGGACGACGACGTTCAATAAGCCCGACTACTGCGTTCGAACTCTCGACGCCTTGGCGCAGAGCCCTGAAGTGCTCGAACTTATCGATCGAATCTTCATCATTGATCAGGGGAACGAGAAGGTCGCAGACGAAGAGGGCTTCGACAAGGTCAGTGCGGCTCTCGGCGACCAGCTGGAGATCATCACTCAAGCCAACCTCGGGGGCTCGGGCGGCTTCTCTCGCTCGATGGCTGAGACTCTCAAGCGTGAGGACAGTGACTTCCTCATCCTCCTTGACGATGACGTGAAGATTGAGCCCGAGAGCATCCTTCGCGCAGTGGCGTTCGCGCGCCACAGCAAGAACCCCACCATCGTGGGCGGCCACATGTTCGATCTACTCAATCGACCTGTGCTTCATGCGTTTGCGGAGATCGTTGACCAAGGGCCTTTCATCTGGCGACCACAGCACCGTGAGTACTTCCCGCACGATTTCCGCACGACCAACCTGCGTCAAACGCGCTGGATGCACTCACGTATGGACGCAGATTACAATGGCTGGTGGTTCTGCCTCATTCCGAAGAAGGTCATTCAGGAGATCGGTCTCTCGCTGCCCGCATTCATCAAATGGGATGATTCCGAGTACAGCCTGCGCGCCCGCAGCAAGGGATTCCACACAGTCTCGCTGCCCGGAGTGGCGCTCTGGCATGTCTCGTGGCTAGACAAGGACGATTCGATCGACTGGCAAGCGTACTTCCACGCGAGAAACCGAATCGTCGCGGGGCTGCTTCATTCGCCGTTCCCAAAGAGCGGTGGTCTGCTTCGCGACAGTTTCCGTCTCGACCTGAAGCACCTGCTGTCGATGCAGTATTACGCGGTCACGCTGCGGCACATGGCTCTGCGCGACATCCTTAACGGGCCTGAGCATATGCACAAGACGCTCCCGACCCAGCTAAGCATTCTGCGCAACACAGCTTCGTCGTTCAGCGAGATGCAGGTCATTCGCAAGCAAGACGACATGCCCAGTACTAACAGGGGCAAGCAGGTATTCCCGATCGATCCCCCGTTCTCGGGCCCAAAGGGACCGCGTGGAGCCAGCCTCGCTATCTTCACAGCGAAGATGACTCTCCGTCACTGGTTCACCTCGCCCTCGGCCCGAAACCGGAAGCGTCCTGAGGTTGAGCTTGCCAAGCGCGATGCGACCTGGTTCCGCACGCCTCACTACGACAGCGCCTTGATCTCAACAGCTGATGGCTCGGGTAAGTCCTGGTATCAGCGTGACCGAGCGACCTTCCGCCGTCTACTGAGAGAGAGCCTCAGCCTGCACAAGCAGCTCCGCGACAATTGGAGCTCGGTTCGCGCTTCGTACCAGCGCGCTCTGCCAGAGATCACGTCGGTCGGAGAATGGAACAAGACGTTCACGCAGCAGTGAGCGTAAGGAGTAGCAAGAGATATGAGAACTGTAGCTGTCATCCTTGCCGGAGGCGTCGGCGTGCGCGTTGGTCTCGGCATCCCCAAGCAACTCATCAAGATTGCGGGTAAGGCAATCGTCGAGCACACGCTCGAAGCGGTCGAAGCCAACGAGCACATCGATGAAATCATCATCATGATGAATGAGGCGTCGATTCACGAGCTTGATCACCTGCGGCACGACTCTCGCTTCTCTAAGCTCAGTCGCATTCTTCCAGGGGGTGAGACTCGTAATGACACGACGCAACGTGCTCTCGATGCATTACCCGAAGACGAATGCAAGGTCCTCTTCCACGACGCTGTCAGGCCATTCGTGGACCAGCGCATTTTGAACGAGTGCGTGGCAGCTCTCGATACGTACGACGCTGTCGACACGGCAATACCCTCGGCCGACACCATCATTCAGGTCGGACAAGACGGCTGCATCGACGCGATGCCTGACCGTTCTGTCCTTAGGCGAGGACAAACTCCACAGGCTTTCAAGGTCTCGACCATTCGTGAGGCATACGCGCTTGCCCGGGAGGACGAAAACTTCAAGGCAACGGATGACTGCGGTGTCATCTTCAAGTACCTTCCCGATGTGAAGATCTTCGTCGTGGAAGGTACGGCCGAGAATATGAAAGTCACCGAGCCAATCGACATCCATATCGCTGACAAAATCTTCCAGCTCCAGTCTGCGAGCCTCTCCAACGACGCAGCCGACTTGCCCGACCTCGCGGAGAAGTCGGTCGTGGTATTCGGCGGCAGCTACGGGATCGGCCAGAGCGTGGTCGAGTTGTGCCGCGAGCGTGGCGCAACAGTCTTCCCGTTCAGCAGAAGTTCAACCAACACTGACGTCACGTCACGCAAGGATGTCAAGCACGCGCTGACAGAAGCGAAACAGAAATTCGGTCGTGTCGACTATGTCATTGTCACGGCTGGTGTGCTGTCCATATCTCCTCTCGCCGATGCTCCGAAAAAGCAAATCAAACAGACGATCCGCACTAACCTCACGGCGCCGGCAATCATCGCTCAAGAGTCGTATGAACTGCTGAAGGATTCCAGCGGATCTCTGACGTTCTTCACGTCCAGCTCCTACACGCGAGGCCGCGCAGGCTACAGCTTGTACTCTGCGACCAAAGCCGGAGTTGTCAACATGACGCAGGCCCTCGCCGAGGAATGGGGAGACGAGCATGTTCGCGTCAACTGTGTTAATCCGCAGCGGACTCATACTCCAATGAGGACGGCTGCATTTGGCGATGAGCCAGAAGGCACCCTCCTGACCGCTGAAGCAGTGGCCGAAGCAACCCTTCGCATCATGGCATCTTCGCTGACCGGTCAGGTGATCAGCGTCCGACTTTGACTGTTGTGTACTCTAGACGCGTTTGAACAAGCGACGTAAGCGGTGCTTGAGCGCCCGTAGCACCCGTCGCTCAAACGGGACTCCTAAATAGTTCTTGAAATCATCTAACTCAGCCTGAGTCTGGACAGATGTTTTCTGAGCGGCGCGGACGGCGGACGTCAAATCGGCTACTTCCGCTCTGATCCTCTTCGTCTCTTTCTCTACGGCGGTGGCAATCTCGTGGGAGGATCGCCGCGCCTGCGTCCGAGGCTCGAAGCGCGGTTCATAGGCCTCGAACGGTCGGTATTGATCGGCCTGAATGCCTTGCCAAATCCAGCGCAGTCGGGCTGCAAGCTCCTCTCGACTTGCCGCTGAGACCGGCAACGCCCCACCAGGATGAGACGTAGCTTCAAGTAGCCTCGTGTAATCGGGATTGCTGCAACCCTTGTCGTGAATAGACGGTACCCTATTTCGCTGCAGGAACTCATGCCAGCTAGCGCGGTTCGGCGCGCGGCGAGCGTTAAATTCCGATAGCTCGGTTTCGGAATATAGTTTCGATGCATCGACTTGTGTGGGATCCGACGGCATCTCGATATAAGGCATCCCGTGAAAACGAGCAAGTTCCAAAGTACGTGAGTCGTGTGCCAATAGCATCGCCGGCGTTCCGGAAGCCAACGCCGCGATGTTCCCATGGATTCTCGTCCCAAACGCAAAGTCTTGTTGGGAGAGAAACTTCTTCCACGGCTCCGCGTCAGTAAAAAACCTGATCTTGCCTTCGCGATACATAGGATGATCCACGGAGCTTGGAAGGCCTGGAGGAAAATTGCGAATCTCCTGCCCCCAAAGCAGTAGCAAGAGCTCCGGATGGTTTTGAGGAATATAGACCAAGTTCGGGAACCGCTCATAGTGCCATTGCAGCACTTCCGCAATCCGGCTGACTTGAGGCGAAATGTTGATTGCCAATCGCCCATTTGCGTCAAGCTGGGGCACCTTGCGAACGACTTGCGGCGCTGTCCCCTCGAAATCATGCAACGATGGGCACCCGATGACGTCTATTGAGTTGCTCTCAAACCCTAGGCGACTCAGATAGTCCGCAGTAATATCACCTCTAACTCCAATGGAGGCAGATCGGTCCAATACTGCGGCGACAAATTTCCGGCAGTCATAATCCAGCTCAGGAGAGGTTGAGCTCACGTCGCCATTCAACCCAACCTGCGCCCCGACGCCCGTCACCACGACTGGAATATCCAGCTTCTCAATCACGTTTGTGAGTCTGCGCAGTGCGGGACGAAAACTCTCACGGAACGCATTAGCTAGCGGTACAATGAAGGCGTCGAACTCACCGTTAATACGAGAGATGTATTCCTCAGTGACGCCGGTTCGCTCCGTTGTCAGAGAGTCCGAAATTACCTCGGTGTCCGGTGTACTCAAAGCGCGATGAACGGCGTGTGTAAACAAGAAGTTTCCCGAGTTTGATGCAAAAACTCCGAAAGTTTTTCTCGCAGCCGCTGCTTCATTCGAGAGAACGTCCATGGGGGATTTTCCCGATCGAACAAGTAACCGCTTAAATTTCCTCACCCATTCATCAAAGAAGGGGCCCGTACCTATGTGCACGAACCGTGGTTATAAATAACCACAGTAGCAACTTGCGGCGCTAAGCGCTTACTATTTCTTCACGCAACGAGTCGACGAAATGGTCAGCGTAGCCATCAGACGAAAAGTCACCTAGATAGTAAGACTTAGCGCTGATTCGGTTATCCCGCGCTGTATCGTTCCCGAACATGTCATCCAGAACCACTGGCAGGTCCTTAAGCTTGCCGTCAATTACCGGGAGCCGGGTGGACACTGGGAACGACGTCTGGAAGAGCTCTCTCGAAGTATTGGCAGCTACCAACGCGACAGGCTTCTCAGAGAAAAGATAGTCAGATACGATGCTTGAAATATCCGCAATCATGGCGTCTGATGCGTTGAAACAGTCGATGATTGACATCGATGTCTCCGCTGCCTGGCCGAAAATGTGCCGTCTCCCAGTTAGGTCTCGGTCTCTGGCCAACATAGTACGAATCTCTGATGCCTTCGCCTGGAGTTCACTGTTTCGATTGGTGAATGCATGCGGCCTGAAGATGACGGTCTTCCCCCGAGCTAGAAGCTCCTTCACAATCTCAGGAGCTACGCGGAGCGAACTGAAGTCTGAATCATTAAAGAACCCGGCCCAAGTCGGCGCGTAAAGCACAGTCTCGACACCGCGGGTGTGAGAGCTGACTTGAATGCTCGCAACCTGCGGTCTTCCTACAACCTTCACAAGCTCTCGGGGCATGTACACCCCGTAATGCTCGAAACGATCGATAGCAGCTTGCCCAGCTACGAAATTCATATCGAACATGCGGAACATCGGACTCACGCTAGCGGGCTTATCGCTATCTCCGTGGTTTATCTGAATGTGCTTCAGATGCGTGAAGCGAATATAGTGAGCATTCTTCACCGTAGTGTTCACGTAGACGATTGCTCTTAGCGACGGCACGATCGTGTTGTCGACGTCGATCATGTCTCCAGCATGAACGACGGGTGATCCAACCAGTCGCGCCATTGGCGCGACAAACTTATCCTTACGAACGATTACGGCGTAATTAATGCCTGTGCGTTCTAGATAATCCGCCCACATACCAACCTGATAAAGGCCATCGTCAGGGCCATCCCAATGCACCAAGAACTTTGGTTCGAGTTGCTTGAGCGCAACGTGCTTTGCGATTACCATCCGGTGATGCTTGAGCCTGTAAAGCTTGAGCCTCGCGGCCGCAGCACCGACCACTCCGATCATCGCCAGCACGGTCAGCAGGGAGATTACAGGGGACCATTCGTACGCGACTGAGATAACGAGCAAGAGCTCTAGCGTCAATGCGAGACTAAAGAGCAACTTATCAGTTCTCTCAAGCGATGTTCGCGGAAGCTCATGCATTCCGGGGAGGTTTGCAGCCGGTTCATAAGGCAAACGTTCCATCGGCTTACGCAGCAGTGCCTCAACTGTGAGAGCGATAGCAAAGACACACACGAGGATAGTTCCCGGAACGTCGTGCCAGGCCATGACAACCGGGAAGATCAAAATTACGAGCCGTGCGGGAACGTACTTACCAACCCAGACCCGGCTTGTAAGAGCAGTCAGGAAGACCAGAACAAGAACCACGCCAGCGAGTACGGGGAGTATCTCGGATCCTGTGAAGAAAGTTGACGACAACACAACAACGAGCGCGAGCAGCGTGAGTACCTGTTCGCGGCCCCCCCAACGGACGAAGTTATCCCAATATCCGGCTAACAGCTCCTTTCGGCGGACGTTACGATCCACTCGCGAAGCGTGACTACCTGAGGGAGTTCCGGCTCGCGCAGCGGCTTGGGCCACTTTCGTCGCACTACTGGTGTTTTCGGCGGACAATGTCTACTTTTCGTCTTTCTAATTACTTAGGCGCCAGGCACTAGCCCAGCGCGCATTCAGTTCTCCTGGAAACCGTCGTCCAACTCGCGAAGCAAGTATTTCCACTGACGGTGGACCGCGTCTCCGGTATATCGTTCCTTAATTTTTGCACGCCCACGCCGTCCCATTTCTCCAGCACGTTCTTGATCAGTCAGGAGCTCCGAAACCCCAGCCGCCAGCGCCTCCACGTTCCCCAATGGAGTAAGAATTCCGTCCACACCGTCGTCTATCAGATCGCTTGGACCGTAATTGCAGTTATACGACACCGGTGGCGTCCCTGCTAACAACGACTCCGCTATAGCAAAGGAGAATCCTTCATATTTCGATGGCAGCACAGTACAGACTGAACTAGCCATCTCCTTCAAAGGCTCATTAGTGTGTCCCGGCAGCTTCACGACATCCTCGAGATGAAGCTCCTTAACAAGACATTCCAGTTTGTAGCGTTGGTTTCCTTCCCCGAAAATTTCAAGACGTGCCTGAGGAAATTTTTCATGCACAAGTGCAAAAGCTTGTATTGCTTCATCAACCGCCTTCGAACTCACGAGTCGCGCTATCATCGTGACCTTTTCAGCATCTTTCTGAACCGATTCGGGAGCTTCTGCCGTGATGATGTTCGGGATCACATGAATGTTTTTCAGTTTTGGGAATTGAGCCCGAATGTCGCGTGCCTGCGCTTCCGTCAATACGACAAAAGCGTCGAGCGTATGAGCGAAAGTCATGAGGTCTGCGTACATGGGCTTGAGTACATTGCCGAGAGCATACGGCGGCTCCGCAAATTGGTTCGTATGCATCTGAAAAACTCGATTTGCAATCGAACGATCAATCTTGCTGACACTTCGAGCGCTCCCAGGCCCATCACAGATAAACGTAGACCGTTCATTTGAATCTTTCGCAAGCTGTTCCATCCACGCGATGTGCCACTCTGCTTTCGTCTTGAACTCACGAAACTTCTTCGCGCTTGGCCAATAAGCACGAATCGATGACAGTTTCTCTTTATCAAAGAGAAACTCGAGTGTTTTCTGACCTGTATTGGCGAAGTGCTCCTCCGAGACCAGTTTCGAATCCACAAAGCGACGGATCCGATACGGGGTCTGGCGTGTATCATTGCGACGAGACGTTTCAACCGTGTACTCCCCTGCGCGCTTGTAGCGAACCGCATTGCTCTTTCGTCTCAGCCAGGCGCGTAATGAGCTCTGAGTACGTATCCTTTGCTTCTCCACGTGTGTTTGGAGAGTCTTGTATGGATTGAGAACTTCGACGTGTTCATCGAGCCTTCCGGCTGCGCGAAAATTACGAACTCGTTTGTCAAACTCGGGCACCCACGACAGGTACACGATTCCAGCGCGTTCCCCATGGCGGTGAAACATATTGGCACGGCTCATCGCCGCAAAGGTTCCTCCACCGTTACCCATCCCGCCGAAAACCATGAAAACGGCCATGCTCCCCCTGTTCTTCGTGATATCGATGTCGACATCGCGCCATGACTGTCAGTCCTGATCGGACATTTTTCGGTTAGCCATTGCCATCAATACCCAACAAGCCTGAGCAATTACCGACGGTACTATCGCTTCTAATCTGCTGAATGCGTGTACCCGAGCCTGTCCACGACGAGGTCCGTAAGCTCGGCGATACGGAGACTGTCCCGGCGTGCCTCGTCGACTTCTTTCTTGAGACGCTCGACGTCATACTTCAGGTCGCTCACCTGCTGCCGAAGATCTTGGATCTCCTCACTCGCAACCATGCCCTCCGGAGCTGCTGTCCACGCAAGACGCTTCAACCTGTTCTTCATTCCCAAGGCTAACTCTCCGTTCTCTGGCCGATGACTGAATCGGTGACCATCCGCCGACCTTCGCTGCTCATCTCCGTCTTGGAGCGGATGATTCTGACTCGCAAATCATGGTCGCCGGCTGTGTGATAGATACTGTTGATCGGAATGTGCCACGTCTGCGGCCGCGTCATATCGAAGCCACGTCCCGGTGAGGCGAACGACGTCATGAAGGCGAACGAGCCGTCTCGCAGCAAGTATTTGCAGAGAAGCGTGGCGTTGATGCGCGCCGAGTTCGTGACTCCGTCGATCGCGTGTCGCATGTAGATATAGACCGGACGCTCTTCCTGCCGAAGCTCAATAGCCAGCTGAAGCATCTGCTTGCGGTCGTAGAGATTCGCAACACGAAAGTCGACAGATGCGTCCTTCTGTTGCCTAGCAAGGTCAATCGCTACCCACGAGAAATCGAACGCGGTCACTTCGTGTCCCTGAGAAGCGAGGAAACGCGCGTCGGCGCCAGTGCCGCATCCGATCTCCAGTACACGTGCGTTCTCGGGCAGCATCTCGGCAAAACGTTTGACGGAGTCAGAAGGACCGCGCAGTTCTGAGAGGCTTTGGTAACGCGCATCCCAGTAAAGTCGGTGCAGACTCTGACGGCCGAACCAGAAGTGAAACCGCCGAACTGTCTCGTCTGGAGTCTCAAACGTGAAGGTTGGGTCAGGCGTTCGCCAATTCGGGCCGTAGCAGGCGGCCAGCCAGCCCTCCGGGTTCGCGGGTGCGGCAAGTTCCACGCCGCCGAGCGTCAGCGTGCTCGTCGGTGCGATATCGCTTTCTGTCAGCTCGTCCGTATCGACATGGATCGGTTCGTAGAACTGGCCGTCTTTGAACAGCGCGGTGAACACATCCACGAAATGGTCGATGTGCCCCGATTCGGTCTTAAACATGACCTGGAAGTGGCTGACACTGTGGCGGACGATCCAGTAGCCCAGTTCTTCGAAGTCTCTCTGCAGCTTAAAGCTCTCGAGGGCGACGTCTGAGGGGTGCGAGTACTTGCTGAGATATGCGGTGTCTGCGTCGTCGTCGTGCTCGAGGACGTCTCCGTTGCGCACAGCTCCGAGAAGCGTGCCTCCCACGATGAAGGCGTCAAAGCCAAAGTCACGAAGCCGCTCAAGAACCTCGGCTGTTCGCGCGATCAGTCGATCCTTGTCGCCACGTGTCTGCTGTTCGAAGCTGTATGTCAGCCTGCCCCATTTGTTCACGGTAAGGGTTCGACCGTCAGCGTCTTTCAGAACGATGGGCCGATCCGAGTCTCCAAAGGAGAGAACCCGTCGGTCAAGAACATCACCGTTCTCATTGCGCACGTCGAAGCGGCTCCGACCGTTCATCTGGCGCAGAAGCTCGTCCGGCCACGGGACAAGGATGCCCGCCTTCCGAGCAACAGCATCAGAGGAGACTGTCCAGAGATGACGGTCGTCGAGGTAGACATTCAATGACGACGTTGCGGCCCCGGGACGGACAAATATCCCTCGTTTGCTGAGCAACGCTGCCTTCATTCCTGTGACTCTACTGGTTGGCAAGCTTGTTGTTCCACATCGACAGGGCCGATCCGATTGCCATGTGCATGTCGAGGTACTGATAAGTGCCGAGACGCCCACCGAAGTAGACCTCCGGCTCGCCCTCCTGCAGTTCACGGTACTTGAGGAGCCCCTCACGGTCGGAGGCTGTGTTCACCGGATAGTACGGCTCATCCCCTCGCTCAGCGAATCGCGAGAACTCGCGCATGATCACTGTCTTGTCCTTCGGGTAGTAATCACGCTCAGGATGGAAGTGACGGAACTCGTGGATGCGGGTGAACGGAACATCCATGTCCGGGTAGTTCATCACTGACGTCCCTTGGAAGTCGCCGACCTGCAGAACCTCCTGCTCGAAGTCGAGCGTGCGCCACGAGAGCTCACCCTCGGCGTAGTCAAAGTACCTGTCGACCGGTCCCGTGTAGACGATCGGGATCTGCCCGACTGTCGCTTTTTTGTTGAACGGCTGCGACTCGTCGAAAAAGTCGACGTTAAGCTTCACCTCGATGTTGGGGTGATCGGCCATTCGCTCGAGCCACGGCGTGTAGCCGTCGGTCGGCAGACCCTCCCACGTGTCGTTGAAATAGCGGTTGTCGTATGTGTAGCGCACTGGCAGTCGGCTCACGATTGAGGCTGGCAGGTCATGCGGATCCGTCTGCCACTGTTTTGCCGTGTAGTCGCGGAAGAACGCCTCATACAGAGGGCGCCCGACAAGCGAAATGCCCTTCTCAACGAAGTTGCTCGCGTTCTTCGAGTTGAACTCCCCTGCCTGCTCAGCAATGAGCTCTCGTGCCTGAGTCGGCGTGTACGCGGCTTGGAAGAACTGGTTGATGGTGCCCAGGTTCACCGGCATCGGGTATACGACACCCTTGTGCGTCGTATAGACCTTGTGCACATAGCTCGTGAACGTCGTGAAGCGGTTGACGTACTCCCACACCGCCTTGTTGGACGTGTGGAAGAGGTGCGCGCCATACTTGTGAATCTCGATCCCCGTCTCGGGCTCGGCCTCGCTGTAGGCATTACCGCCGATGTGCGGGCGCCGCTCGATCACGGTGACTTTGCGCCCGGCCTCTGCAGCACGCTCAGCGATGGTCAGGCCGAAGAAGCCAGACCCGACAACGAGAAGGTCACAGTTCACGAGTGCTCATACTCCTAGATTGCAGCGGGGTTCGTCCATAACGACTTTAGACGGTGACGGCTGTCAGCGCTCCGAGTGGGCGCGAGCAGTCCACGCGGACTCCACCATGTCGCGCACTGTGTGCGTCGGTGTCCAGCTGAAGTTCGCGCTGACTCTCGAGGTATCAGCCACGACCTCTGCCGGATCGCCGGGGCGTCGCTCGATGACTTCGGGCGTGAGGTCGCTCCCACTCACATCGAGGAGCTCACAGAGCACCTCGCGCACGCTGGCGCCGCGGCCTGTACCAATATTGAAGACCGAGTAGCTCGCAGGTGAGCCGCGCAGGTATTCGATGGCAGCGATGTGGGCGGAGGCGAGATCCTGCACGTGGACATAATCGCGAATGCCTGTGCCGTCGGACGTGTCGTAGTCGTCTCCGAAGATCTTCGGAGCACGCCCCTCCGTCACCGCCTCGATCGCAAGCGTCACGAGGTTGGCCGGCACCGTGTCGGCAAGCTCAGGAGCACCTGCGCCCGCCACGTTAAAGTAGCGAAGACTCACGGCCCGAATCGACGTCGATCGGGCAACGTCACGAACGAGCCATTCGCCCACGAGCTTCGATGCCCCATAGGGATTCACTGGGTCAGTGGGATCGTCTTCACGAACCAGTCCGCTCTCAGGGCTGCCATAAACAGCGGCTGATGAGGAGAAGACGAGAAGAGGTACGCTCTCGGCTTCCATCGCCTCGAGCACGTGAGCGAGCGTCTGGGTGTTCTCACGGTAGTAGCGCAGCGGCTGCTCGACGGACTCCCCCACCTGTTTCAGCGCTGCCATGTGAATGACAGCCTCCACCGAGTGGGTGCGAAGAACGTGCCGCAGCTCGTTGACCGCGTAACTCGCGGTCAGGTCGATGTCGTGAGCGGGAACGTCGCCGATGCGGTCTCGACTCCCGGTGCTGAAGTTGTCGACGACAACAACGTCGCCGCGCTCTCGCAGCAGCCTGACGATGTGACCACCGATGTAGCCTGCTCCCCCAGTGACAAGAACGCTCACTGCTTTCCCCCTCGGTATTCGACCTGCGAATCGCGTCTCGGCCTACTGGCCCCCGCCGATGACAAGACGCGGCGTCCCTGCCCAGACTGCCGGGTCGGTCGTGTTACGGCCGTCGATGAGCAGTTTGATGCCGGGAAGATCGGATGCCGAGATGGCTTTGTACTCAGCGTGGTCGGCCTGGATGATCGCGAGATCTGCGGCATCGCCGAGGTGGTAGGTGTCCCAGCCGAACGCGGCAAGCTCATCGTCGGTGTACATCGGATCGTGCACGGTCACGTTCGCGCCGCGCTCGCGCAGCGCATTGACCGTCTCGAAGACTCCGGAGAACGCGGTCTCCTTCACACCACCGCGGTACGAAGCGCCGAGTACGACTGCGCTCACTCCGGACAGGCTGCCGAGGACTTCTTCCGCCTTCGTGACGACACGCTCAGGCATCCCAGCGTTGAAAAGCCGGGCCCGACGCACGATGTCTGCATCCGGGTCAGTGGAGAGGTACAGGCGCGGATAGACGGGGATGCAGTGACCGCCGACGGCGATCCCCGGACGGTGGATGTGGCTGTAGGGCTGCGAGTTGCACGCTTCGATCACCTGATACACGTCGACGCCGATCGTGTCCGCGTAGACGGCGAACTGATTGGCCAGCCCGATGTTGACGTCGCGGTACGTGGTCTCCGCGAGCTTCGCCATTTCTGCGGCTTCTGCCGTGCTGAGATCCCAGACGCCGTTCGCGCGCGTCAGATCGGGACGCTCATCGAAGGTGAGCACCGCCTCGTAGAACTCTTTCGCCTTCTGCGCCCCCTCCGGCGTGAGCCCACCGATCAGCTTGGGGTACTTACGCAGGTCTTCGAACACGCGGCCCGTGAGCACGCGCTCGGGCGAGAAGACGAGGTGGAAGTCTGCGCCTTCGGTCAAGCCTGAGCCCTGCTCGAGCATGGGCTTCCAACGATGACGAGTCGTGCCCACCGGGAGAGTCGTCTCGTAGGAGACAAGCGTGTTCGCCGTGAGATGCTCAGACAGCGACTTCGTCGCGGCATCCATCCACGCGAAATCAGGCTCCCAAGTCTCATCGTTGACGAAGAGCGGTACCACGAGCACGACGGCGTCCGCATTCGGAATCGCCTCCGCATAGTCGGTCGTCGCCTTCAGCCGCCCGGCCGGAACCAGCTCCGAGAGCTTCTCCTGAAGGTGCGCCTCACCGGGGAATGGCTCGACCCCTTTGTTCACCAGGTCGACAACATTCGGGTTCACGTCGACGCCGACGACATCATGACCTGCGTCAGCGAACTGAACAGCAAGAGGAAGACCGATCTTTCCGAGGGCAACAACCGCAATCTGCATGGTCTTCAGTCTACGGTCCCGGCACGGCTCGGTGAGACGCCGAGCTCTCAGTCACTGGATGTTCAGCGCGAACTTTGCGGCAGATACGCCGTAGACCACGGCTGGACCACGGGTCTTGCGAGCAAGATGCCACGTAGCCCACAGCGCATCACGGTCGGCTGCGACAATGACGTCGGCACCTTTCAGCGCATCAGCGACGACCGGCCGCTGCTCGCGCACAGCTCGCCAGAAGCGACGCGAGCGGTCGAACGGAGAGATCCGCACGAGAGTACGGCCGGGGGCGCTGCGCCACAGAATGTCCACCAGCCGCTGCAGACCGGGGCGGAGCTCAGCGACATTTGCGACCACCAGCCGCTGCGACGTGGACGTCGGTGTTTCGCCCGGGCCGATCACGACGGCCTGCCGAGCACCATCAATGGCATCCTCGCGAGGCACTGCGCTCGTGCGCGTTGCAACATAGACGATCTTCGACATGTCAGTTGCCCTCCCCGACGCGCTCGGCCCAGCGCTCGACAACGGGCTCGAGAATGTTCGAACGCTCATATCGGGAGGCCCACTCGCGGGCCGCGACTCGGTCGTCGTCGGTCTGGATCCGAGCAAACTCGACAGCCTTTGTGAGGGCGGCGCCGATGCTCTCGGCATCCATTCGTTCGACCGGGAACCAGCCTGGATACCCATTCAAAACGCCGCTCGCCGCGTTGACGGGGTCATGCACGGAGACGATGGGGAGTCCGGTCGCCATGTACTCGAAGACCTTGCCGCTTGTCATAAAGCGGCTCTTGCCGAGCGGCAGAATGAGCACATCAAGCTCTCGATACACAGCGCCGATCTCCGCCTTCGCGACAGGGCCGCGGTATGCGACGGAATCATCGCCGACCTCGTCGATCGCCGTAAGCACGCCTCCCTCGTCATCACCTTGGTGCCCAAGGTAGCCGTAGAGTTCGAGAGTCGCATCGGCGAGCGCTGTGCCGCTTTGTCGCGCATGCATCCACCCTTCGACAAGCGGGCGGATCGGTGTCTGGCCGGTCATCGTTCCGATGTTGCCGACGCGAACTTCGCTGGGAGGCTCAGGCTTGCTGACCGCAGACGCACCCACGAAACCCGGGTCGAACCCGTTCGGCACAACGTGGATACGATCCGCAGCGTTCGGGTAAAGCTCGGCGTGCCACTGGGCGATGGGGTCGTTCACGAACCACACTTCGTCGGCGTCAGCCACGAGCGAGCGCTCCCACTTCGCAGCGGGGTTGCGATCGCTCAGCGTACGCTTGCCTGAATACATGTCGAGCTGCCACGTGTCGCGATAGTCCATGACGTACGGAACGCCATGCTGCTCTTTCAGGTGCGCACCGGCGACGTGCACCACGTTGGGGTTTGCCGAACCGATGACGAGGTCGACGGGATGCTGCGCGTGGACCTGAGCCGCGGCGTTTTCGAGCACCGGGCGCCAAAGTCCGTAGCGTGGCTCTGGGAACGTACGCGCGGTCAGAAGCGCCTGCCACATGTTCCAGATCTCGGGCGCCCACGCGCGGAACCGACTCCACTGCCGAAGATCAAGCACCGTCTCGCGGTTAGGGAAGGGAAGGCGTCGCACGTCGATCGAAGGATCAATGCGCTCCTCCATCGACGGGTCGATGCCTGTGCTGCGCAGAAACACCTCGCGTTCACACGTCAGCACTGTGACACGCCAGCCTGCCGCTGCGAAAGCGTTCGCCGTTGCGAGGAGCCTGTACGCACCGCCGCTTCGCGATGGTGGGTAGCCCCAAGCGACATAGAGTAGGTGTGGACGTCGTTCGAGGGACAAGTCGGCCTTCTCCGATCAGGGCAGCACGCTCGGCGATGGACGAAAGTCACACTAGCACGCAGCAAACGACGCGCCATGTCAGAGGGAGAGGAATGACGACGCCGTGAAGATCGCGATCACAAAGGGCTCGCTCCTCATTCCCCCGACCTACTTCGCGGTCCAGCACGCGGCGCGTCTTGCGGGCGAGTTCGACTTCTCTGTGTTTGCGGGAACGACAGAGATCACGGATGCCGCAGCACTCGGCGCCGTCGACGTCATCGACGCGCTCGACGATGTCGCTCCGGTGACCCGTCGTCTGTCTATTCGTCAGCGCGAGAAGCTCTCCGCGGCACTGCCGCTTATTCTTCGGCGGCGCATCACTGCGTGGCATCCTGATCTCATTCATCAGCATTTCGGGTACGCATCGATCCCTGCCGTGCGCGCTGCGCGCGACACGGGTGCTCCCCTGTTTGTCACCGTTCACGGTGGCGATGCGTTCTCGATGTTGAAGCCCATGTCGTCGCGGTCGCTTGCTGGACGCCCCGCGCTTGCACGCATGCAGCGCCACGTCTCGGCCGCATACACTTCAGCGCAGAAGATTCTCGCCGTAAGTGAGTACATCGCCGATATCGCGATCGAAGGCGGCGCTGACCCATCGCGCATCACTGTGCACTATCAAGGAGTCGACACCGACTGGTTCACTCCGGCCGAACGCGAGGCGCATGAGATGCCACGCCTGCTGTTCGTGGGCCGGATGGTCGAGACCAAAGGCGTGCGCGATCTCATCGAGGCGTCACAGCAAGCCAGCAAACGTGAACCTCACACGCTCGAGTTCATCGGTGGCGGCCCCATGGTTGAGAGCGCTCGACAGCTCGCGGCATCCTCACCTCATATTCGCGTGCACGGAGCACAGCCGCGCGACGTCGTACGTGAGCACATGCAGCAGGCGGATGCTCTCGTGCTCCCCACTCGAGTGAACAACGGCGCCCGCGAAGCCGCCGGTCTTGTTCTGGTCGAGGCCCAGGCTTGCGGCACACCGGTTATCGCGTATGACAGCGGCGGCACCTCGGAGATGATGGACGAGGGAAAGACGGGAATACTCACCGTGGAAGGCGATATTCCCGGCCTCGGGGACGCACTCGCTGAGTTTCTCGCTCTTCCCGAGGCAACGCGTGATCAGATGCGTCGTGATGCCCGCAACTTTGCCGTGACCGCCCGCAGCCTCGACGAGAGCTGCCGACAACTTGCCAGCCTCTACAAGGAGCGCTCATGACACGTCCACGCATTCTGTGCATTTCTCTCTCCCCCATCGAGCGGGACGCACGCGTGTTGCGTCAGATCTCCGTTCTTCGTGAATACGGCGAGGTCACAACCGTCGGTTACGGCGGCCTGCCCGCAGGTGCCTCGGACCACATCGCAGTTCCCGATGACAAGCCCTCGCTGCCGCAAGATCCCCTCGGAGTGCTGAAGCTCGCACTGCACATGCACCGCAGCGCGGAGCTGAGCGCCCCCGGCATCCGATCAGCCCTTGCTTCACTCGAAGGTCGCTCCTTCGACCTTGTCGTCGCGAACGATGCGCGTGTGCTCGATCTTGCGTTCGCGGTCGCTGGCCATGCTCCAGTGTGGGCGGACATGCACGAGTGGGCACCAGAGGAGCGCACACACGTGCTCGCCTGGCGTCTGCTCGTCGCCCCGTTCATGACGCATCTGTGCCGCACGTACCTCCCGCGTGCTGCGGCGGTCACTACCGTCGGCGGGCGAATCTCGGACCTCTACCGCGAGACATTCGGCGTGCGTCCTCGCGTGATGCGCAACGCGGCTCCCTACGCTGACTTGCCTTTGCAGCCCGCGAGCGACGGCGAGATCCGCCTTGTTCACAGCGGCGCGGCGATCCATGGTCGCAACCTCGAGCTCATGATCGACGCGATGACGCTGCTCGACGACCGCTTCAGTCTCGATCTCTACCTGGTGAGCGCGGCGGATGGCGGCGCGTATCTATCCCAGTTGAAAGAGCGCGCAGCGGGCAACTCGCGCATCCACTTCCGTGACCCAGTGCGCCCGGGCGACCTGCCGAGCACCCTCAACTCATACGATGTAGGCGTGTTCTGGATACCCCCGGTGCACACGAACGCGCGCTACACGCTGCCGAATAAGCTCTTCGACTTTGTGCAGGCCCGGCTCGCGATCGCCATCGGCCCCTCCGAGGAGATGGTCGACGTCGTTCAGCGCCACGGACTCGGCGTCGTCAGTGCGGACTTCACCGCCGAAGCCTGCGCGGACTCGCTGCGCTCGCTCACGACTCAGCGCGTGAACGACTACAAGCAGAACGCCGACCGCGCAGCGCACGAACTGAGCTTCGAGACCGAGTCGGAGGTTGCCCGGTCCATCCTCAGTGACCTGCTTACGCGCTGACCCCGAGGAACGGGGCAAGAGCCCGCGCCGCAAGGCGACCATCGTGCACCTCACGCACGAAGACTGGACCGGATGCCGCGATGGCACGATACTCGTCGCGACGGCGCAGTACATCGCGTAGTCGCGCATCAAGCTGGTCAGGCGTGACTGACTGAACCGGAACTTCCCACCCCGTCACATTGTGAACATGGTCACGCACCTGATCGTGCACGTGCGCAAAGACCAGGCGTCCCGCGGCCATTGCCTCGATAGAAGTTACCGAGTACATACCGAGCGCAAACTGCTCAAGCACGACGTCGGCGTCTCGATAGAGCTGGGGCATTTGCTGCGACGGAACGCCCTGGACCCGCACGTACTCAATGAGCCCCTCCTCCTCAAGCGTCTCCAGCACCGGTTCGATGTGCTGGGTGCCCTTTACTAGAGGGTTCGTCGGCGCGTGCAACACGCGCGGCACGTCGCGCTCGAGAATCGGTGTGTCGGCCGCCCATCGAACGGGATCGACGACCAGCGGGAGCCAGGTGGCGTCCGGGCGGTCGAGGAGCAGCTCAGGGGTCGAAACAAAAACCGGGATGCCGAGTCGATCGAGGATGCCGTGATTATGCCGCGCACGAGACTCGAGTCCCGCCACCCAGTCGGCCGGCGCACCACGGAAGGGCGACCACTCGTCGAGGAGCGCATGTCGTGAGGGCAGGCGCAGATCGGTTCCGTGGCTGACTGCCGCGACCGAGAGACCTCCCGCCTGCAGCCACTCAACCTCTCGATGAAGATAGCCGCTGAACGCTGATCCAAAGAGGGCGCGCTCCGCCTCGACGAGCACGTGCGTGAACCCGGTGCGAACGGCGCGCTTCTGCCGTGCCGCCCAATCGTGGGAGTTCCAGAAAACGTGTTCGGGCAACGCGTAGTCAGCGTCAAATCCGAGATCATTCGGTGCGCGAAACTGCATGTTTCGCGCCTCAACCCCCTCAAGAGTCGACGCAGCAGCTGCCCACGCACGCCCCTGCCCTGCGAAGTTCACAGGCGCGATGTATAGAGCGGTGGATGCCGTCGGCCCAGCGATTGGCGGTGGAACATCTTCCGCGCGCACACGTTCCGCCGCGGGCCGCAGAAGGTTTCCGAAGCGATCAGGTAACCGTGCGCGCAGAACCCTCGTTCCGACCGCAGCAAACCGCGACAGCTTCGGCGCCATGACGACCTACGCCAGTCCTGCGAGCCTCGCCTGCGCAGCGAAGTCTTCGTCGCTCTCCACGACCTCGGCGAAACGCCCCTGCGCCTGAATGCGGCCTTCCTTCATGAAGACCAGCAGGTCGGAATCGCGGATAGTCGAGAGCCTGTGAGCAACCGCGATCACCGTGATATCGCCGTGAAGTGCGTGAATTGCGTCGGTGACATCGGCTTCGGTGCGGGTGTCGAGCGCACTTGTCGCCTCGTCAAGAACCAGTACGAGCGGGTCGTCGTAGAGTGCCCGAGCGATGCCGAGTCTCTGTCGTTGTCCGCCAGAAAGCGCGAGGCCGCGCTCCCCCACGCGCGTATGAAGACCGTCCTCGCGCTCCTGCACGACCTCCCACAGCTGTGCACGTCGCGCTGCGCGCTCCACGCGCTCCAGATCGAGTTCATCGCCCCACGTGAGCGCGATGTTCTGCGCGATCGTGCCGTCGAAGAGTGCGACCTCCTGTGGTACGTACCCCACCTGACGACGCCACGCCAAGAGCACATCTGCGAGGTTCGCACCGTCGATCGCTATTTCGCCGCGCGTCGGAACCAACAGCCCGAGAAGAATGTCGATCAGCGTCGACTTGCCGGCTCCCGATGCTCCTGCCACGCCAACCGTCGAACCGAAGGGTATATCCAAGTCGACTCCGTGAAGCACGGGCCCCGTACCGCCCGGGTACGTGAACTCGACGTCCCGCAACGTGAGCGAACGCGGACTCTCCGGAAGCGGATCGCGCCCGAGCTGCTCAAGTCGAGCGAGGTACTCCTTGGAGTCGTCGATGTCGGTGATGACGGAGTCGACGTATGGCCCTGCGGTGATCGCCCGCGTGATGATGTTCTGGAATCCCGTAAGCGACGGCACGAGGCGGAAGCCCGCAATTCCAAAGAGTGCCACAGCTGTGATCGCCTGTTCCATGCCGCCGATCGCAAACGAGACGCCGCCCGCGAGGACGAAACCGCCGATGATCGCCGCGTCGAAGATGAATCGAGGAACCGTTGAGAGGAAGCTGGCGTTTGCACGAGCGCGCGCGGTATGCGCACGGACGTTCGAGACGGCATCCTCGACTTCTTCGGCCTTGCCTCGGAGCGTGATCTCTTTGAGCGCCGAGACCATGCCGGAGATGAGCGAGGCGACTCGCAACGCCGAGTCACGGGCCACGCGAGCAGCCTGGCGAGTCTTGCGTCCAAGCACGATGTACTGCAGTGTCGCAATACCGCCAAGATAGAGGATCGTGACGACGGCTGTGAGAGGCTGCGACACAATGATCGCGAGGATCACTCCGACAGACGTGACGATAAGTCCGGGCAGCGTTGTGACCGGAAGCAGGAAGCCCGCGATGACGTTCGCGATGCCGGTGTCCGACATCTGCAGAATCTGCGAGGAGTTTCGCGAGAGACGGTCTGTCCACGGTGCCCGAATGTACGCGGAGAGCAGGTGCTGCCCGATCGACAGTTCGTACCGCGCGAAGCGTCTCGTAGCCTGCCACTGCAGCCAGACGCTGATCGCAGACTTGGCGACCACGAGCACGCTGGCCACGAGAATGACCCAAATCGTGGCATCCGCGCTCACCGTTCCGAGCACAGGAATGCTGAAGTCCGCACCGGTCACGGCCGCGGCGAGAGTCACGGCGAGAACGAGAAGAGCGACGACGTCGACGATCGCGAGCACCGCCGACAGGATGCCGAACCATGTGAGGAACCGGCGCGCCCCGGCAGGAAGGTACGGAAGAATCCGCCGCAGAGTCGTGATGATGACCTTCATATTTCTCCGCTCACTTGCCTCTCGTCTTGCGCACCGTCATCGTCCCCGGGCAGCCGCCATGATCGCGGATGCCGTTCGGCCGGCGACCGCCTGGGCTGAGACGTTCTGCGTCGCCCAGCTCCGAACGTGGCTGGTCAAGGCATCCTCCCGCTCGCACACTCGGGAAATGGCACTGGCGAGTGCGTCTGAGCCATACTCGCACGCCTCCCCCAGGGAGTGGTCGGAAATCATGCTGCGAACGGGGTCGGGGCCCGCGTACGCCACCGGTGTTCCGGTCGCAAGCGATGAGTAGATCTTGGTCGGAACCGCGAAGTCGTAGCCGATTCCGGGTTTCAGTGTCGCGATGCTCACTCGCGCGGCCCGCAGCCACGAGGCTGCTTCCTCCACCGGGACCGTCGGCAGCATTCGGATGCGGTCCGCGACAGGCGAAGCGGCCGCCATCGCTGTGAGCACAGGCCAATCGCTGCCCTGACCGATGAAGGCCGCCGTCAGCGAGGTATCGCGCTGAAGTGTCGTGATGACAGCCTCCATCGCCACCCGTGCACCATGCCACTCGCTCGCTGTGCCGACGTAAACAATGTCTGCGGGGTGGCTCGGCCGTGACCCCTCGGGGGTGAAGAGGTCGGTGTCGACACCGTGGCCCACGACCGTTGTCGGAGTTCGCGGAGCGAGACTCGCCACGCGTTGGGCAACTGCATCGGAAACGGCAACAACGTGTGCGGCCCCGCGTAGTGCCTGTGACTCGAGCCAGCGGACACCGCTGACGATCCAGGATGCCGCGCCCGTCGACGCCGCGGCATCTGACCAGATGTCTGCTGCGAAGTACACGTACGGAGTGCGCCTCAGCACTGCCGCGAGGCGCACCATGAACCCCGTTGTTGGCGGCGGCTCGACGACGATAGCGTTCGCACGACGGCCGAAGAGCACTCGGAAGAACGCGGGGATGTCGAAGCTCATGTACTGGACATATCCGCGCACATAGCCGCTCGAGTCGCGGAAGACGGGCCAGCGCGACACGCGTGCTGACAGGCCGATGTCGCGGTCAAGACCCGCGGGAGGGTGCGTCGTCAGCACCTGCACCGTTGCGCCGCGCTCCGTGCACTCACGGACGACTGCGGCGAGCCTGAGCGATGCCGCTGACGGCTCCGGCGCGAAGATGCGCGAGACGAGGGTGATCCGCATGGGTCAGAGAGCGATCGCCTCACCGGTCTGAGCTGACTCGAGCGCGGCCTCGACGACCTCGAGCGCGCGCAGGCCCTGCTGCATGGTGACCACGTCGCTGGGTTTGCCGAGGACGGCGTCGCGGAAGGCTTCGTGCTCGACGCGCAGGGGCTCTCGCTTGGCGAACGCGTACCTGGTGACGTCTCCCTCGGAGACACCGCGGAACGCACTCACGGACTCCCACTCGAGCGGAATCGTGCCGTTGGCGTAGAACGTGAGATCTCCCGTGGCAGTGTCAGCGACGAAGGCGCCCTTCTCACCGGTCACAACGGTGACACGTTCCTTCATGGGGCTGAGCCAGTTCACGAGGTGACTGACGACGGCGCCGGAGGTGAGCCTGCCCGTGACGGCGATCATGTCCTCATACTCGCGGCCACTCTTGAACGCGGTCTGCGCGAAGACGCGCTCGTAGTCGCTCTGGGTCACCCACGCGGTCAGATCAATGTCGTGCGAGGCGAGATCCTTACCGACCCCGACATCAGCGATCCGGGCAGGGAACGGCCCCTGCCTGCGCGTAGCAACCTGATACACGTTGCCCAGCTCGCCCGCGGAAAGCCTGCGGCGCAGCTCCTGGAGCGCGGGGTTGAACCGCTCAATGTGCCCGACCGCGCCGACAAGCCCGGCATCCGCAAACGCCTTCGTCATGCGCTGCCCCGCCTCAACCGTCTCCGCGATCGGCTTCTCCACGAACGTATGCACTCCCGCGGCGGCAAGCTTCAGCGCGGCATCCTCATGGAACCGCGTCGGAACCGCAACGACCGCCATGTCGATGCCCACCTCGATCAGCCCCTCCACATCAGGAAGAACCTCAAGCCCGCCCGCGACACCGTGCGGGTCGCCCGCGGGGTCAGCGATCGCGACCAGATCGACATCATCGACCTCACGCAGCACACGCGCGTGATGCCGCCCCATCATTCCGACACCGAGCAGCCCGGCCCGAAGAGTCTCAGCCATTACGCTCCTGCCTTCGCCACAGCATTCACCGCGGCAACGATGCGATCAAGATCCTCACCCGTCAACGACGGGTGAACCGGCAACGACACCACCTGCGCCGCGGCACGCTCCGTCTCCGGCAACTCCAGACCCTCAGCAAAACCAGCCAAGGACGGCAAACGGTGATTCGGCACCGGATAGTACACTCCCGCACCCACATTGTGCTCGGACTTCAACGCCGCGACGAAACCATCACGATCCTCCGGCACCCGCACCGTGTACTGGTGATACACGTGCACCGCCCCCTCGGCCACCGGCGGAATCACGACGCCCTCAAGATTCGCGTCGAGGAAGCTCGCGTTCTGCTGCCGCTTCGCCGTCCACGCATCCACCTTGCCCAGCTGCACACGACCAATCGCCGCATGAATGTCTGTCATCCGGTAATTGAAACCCACGAGCTCATTCTCGTACTGCTTCTCCATACCCTGATTACGCAACAACCGCGCCCGACGCACCAACTCATCGTCACCGAACGAGATCATCCCGCCCTCGCCACTGGTCATGTTCTTCGTCGGATACAGGCTGAACATGCCGAACTGGCCGAACGTGCCCACCGGAACACCATCAAGAGACGCTCCGTGAGCCTGCGCGGCGTCCTCGAACACCATCACCTCATGCCGCGCTGCGATCGCCGACAGCTCACGCATATGAGCCGGATGCCCATACAGATGCACCGGCATGATGCCCTTCGTCCGCGACGTGATCGCAGCCTCAACAGCCACAGGATCAAGAGTGAACTGACCCGGTTCGATATCCACAAACACCGGCGTCGCACCCGTCAAAGCCACAGCATTGCCCGTCGCCGCGAACGTGAACGACGGAACAATCACCTCATCCCCCGGCCCGACACCCGCCGCCAGCAGGCCAACATGCAGACCCGAAGTCCCCGAGTTCACCGCCACAACCGTGCGTCCCGGCACAAAGTGCTCAGCGAACTCCGACTCGAAGGCTGCGACCTCCGGCCCCTGCGCGACCATGCCGCTCAACAGCACACGATCGACCGCCTCGCGTTCCTCATCTCCGATAATCGGCTTCGCCGGTGGAATGAACGCGTCGCTCACTGTTCTGTTACCTCTTTCAGTTCTCCGTCAATCTCGACGTACGTCTCGTCGGTCTCGGAACACACCCAGTATCCGTCACGTTCGCTGAGCGGATGCCCGGACGTGCCGACCCAGCCGATACGGCGTGCCGGTACGCCAGCGACGAGCGCGTGATCTGGAACGTCTTTCGTCACGACGGCCCCTGCCGCGACCGTCGCCCAGCGACCGATCGTCACCGGCGCGACGCACACTGCGCGCGCGCCGACCGCTGCGCCTCGACGCAGTGTCACGCCAACGGCTTCCCAGTCGTCCGCGGACTTCTGTGTACCGTCGGAGTTGATCGCACGCGGATACGTGTCATTCGTGAGTACGGCTGCCGGTCCGACGAACACGCCGTCCTCGAGAACCGCCGGTTCGTAGACGAGCGCGTAGTTTTGCACCTTGCAGTTGTCGCCCATTCGCACTCCCGTGCCGATGTAGGCGCCTCTGCCGACGACGCAGTTGTCGCCAAGCACGGCGTCTTCCCGCACCTGCGCGAGATGCCAGATCGACGAGCCTTGCCCGACGTCCGCGCTGTCTGCCACATCCGCTGTGTCGATGACACGGACGTTCGCGTGAGAAGTCACGGGTATCTCTCTTCTTTCGGGTGGAGTGGGCGCGCATCTCAGACTAACGGGTCTGCCAGAATGGAGCCATGACAACGCCCGGGCCCCCGTCGAGTGCGAGTTCTGGCGCAGCCGATGTATGGGTTGTTATTCCGCTTTTCAACGAAGCCAGCGTCATCGAGATGGTGATTCGCGATCTTCACCAAGAATTCACCCACGTGGTGTGCATCGACGACGGCAGCTCAGATGGCTCGGCCGACGCTGCTCGACGCGCGGGCGCGAAGGTGCTGCAGCATCCCGTCAACCTCGGCCAGGGTGCGGCCCTGCAGACTGGCTTCGACTATGTCTTGACCCAGCCGGATGCTCGTTACGTGGTCACGTTCGACGCCGACGGTCAGCACCGAGTCGTGGATGCCGCGGAGATGATCGCACTAGCCCGGGCGGAGGACCTCGCGATCGTGTTCGGCTCGCGGTTCCTCGACAAGCGCACGAACCCAGGCATTTTGAAGCGCATCATTCTCAAGACCGCCGTGTGGGTGACCAACATGACCACGGGGCTGCGCCTCACGGACGCACACAACGGGCTCCGTGTGATCCGAACGGATGCTCTCTCACGTGTCACGCTTCTGCAGGACCGCATGGCGCACGCAACGGAGATCGTCCTCAAGCTCGGCCGCACAAAGCTGCCGTGGCGTGAATACCCGGTCGAGCTGCTGTATACGGACTATTCGCGCGCCAAGGGACAGTCTGTGCTGAACTCCATCAACATCCTCGTCGATCTCATCGTTCGTTAGGCGCATCGTGCTCATTCAGGTCATTCTCGTCATCGGCGTCATCGCCGTCGGAATCTTCTTCACGCGCCCGACCGGAAGCGACAGTCACCTCGCACTGCGACGGCTCTTTCTCGGTGCTTTCGTCGTCGTCGCGATTCTGTCGATCATCTTCCCCACGTGGCTGACGTGGTTCGCGAACCTCATCGGCGTCGGTCGAGGCGCCGACCTTCTGCTGTACGCACTCGTTCTCGCGTTCTTGGTCTTCGTCTCGACGACGTACCGCCGCAACGTGCAGATCAATCGACGCATCACGCAGCTGGCCCGGCAGATCACTCTCGCAAAGGCCTCACTCGAGGACGTCGACCCGCCCACCGAAAAGGATGAAAAGCGCTCAGACGAGGACTAAGCCCGCAGTTCAGGCGAGATCAGCACCCCGATATCAGAGGCCGCAGGCAGTGATGCGGTACAGCACCTTGTCGCCCTGACGATCAACTTCTTCGACAACCGCTGAGTCGTCCAGGTCAAGGAGCCCTTCGAACCCGATCCACGTCTTCACATCAAGGCGACTGCCGTTGAAACGATCGGCACCGAAATCGAGCACGTAGAGCACTCCCGTGGCCTTGAGAGCATCACACACGGCTGGCTCGTCGTCAGCTTCGTTGAGCTGAGAGTTGATGATCTCGTTTGCCTCGGCGTGAGAAGTGTTGAAATGCGGGTTCAGCACCTCTCTGTCCGAGATTGCCATCGCCCATGAGGTTCCCGTCCACGGGTTGCCGACGATCACAGCGTCATCAGGCACTTCGTCGGGCAGCCTCTCAATCAGCGCCCGCTCGTCGTCATCAAGGATCTGAGAACGGTCGTCGAGCCGGTATGCGTTAGAGGCGTGCTGAACGGCGTAGACCATCGCGGTGAGCTGAGTCGAAGCGATGAGCACCGCGAGACCAGCCGCTGCGACCGTCGCGAGTATTCTCGGCGTGTTCGGCACACGCCGCTGGAGAGCACGCCACAGAGCATCCGCTCCAATTGCGACGAGCACCGCAGAAGGCAGCACGAGGAAAGCTTCGAGACGAGGGGTGTCCTTGTAGAACATCCCAAGCGACATGTTGCGCAGATCTCCCGGAGGCAGGGCACCGGCGAGCACGAAGAGCGTGGCCGCGGCGAGCCACATCGCCACGAACCACCACCGGCGACGGCGAATTGCCACGATGACTCCGACGATGACAAGGATGCCGACCACGATGGCCAGCGGCCGATCTCCGCGCGCGAACGTGAACGCATCGAGAATGACTTCCGGCCAGGTCCCGTAGTCGCGCCACGGTGCGTTGTATCCGAAACTTCCGACACGGCGCCAGACCAGTGCGAAAGCACCGAGAACAACGACGATGACGACCGCCAACACCAGACGCCTGCCCGTCGAGGTCGAGCGCCGGATACCCGCGACGCCGAGGGCAGCAAGTCCGATGACTCCGAAGAGCCCGAGACCGAACACGACAGATGGCTGCGCCAGACCGATCGCCACAACTACACATGCGAGGCTCAGAATCTGCAGGGTGATGGCTCCGAGGCGCTTGCCGTTGACGAGGCGGAACAGGCTCAGCCCGAGAACGAGCCCGGCGGGCAAGAGCGCCAAGGAGAGGAAGTATGAGAAGAGCACCCCGTAGTCGAGCATCCCGAGGGGAAAGGCAGGAAAGGCCGCGGCAGCCACACCACCGAGCACGAGTGCGGAGGGACGAGTAGGAACCAGCAGCCGCAGCAGCGCAAGCACACCGAGGGGCCACACCACGGCGGAGACCACCAAGTTCACCATGTTCGCGACGCCCACGAGCTCCGCCCACGGGGTCATCATCGCGACGAAGGAGACAAGGTCGTGCCACGCCGCAGGGTAAAAAGTGGACCGGCCCGAAGGCAAGATCAGCCCGGTCAGGTGAAATGACGAACCATTGGCTGTGTCGATGATGAACCGCACACCATTGAGATGGAACGGAGCGTCATATGTCTGCGAGACGTTATCTGGAGAGCCAAATGAGAACCCGACCTGCAGCACGATGATCACAAGCGCAATGGTCAATCCACATGCGAACGCTCGAGAGAACCCGATGACCCGGTTATCTGGATTCGGTGCCCACGTTCCGGTCACAAGGCGTCGCATGCCCCAAACGACAAGTGCGAGCGCGACGAAGACTGCTGTTATCGGCAGCGCTGTCCACGGCACTCCCAGATTTCCGAACGCGATCGCGCTGACGGCGAGAACAGAGATCGTCACTGCCGGCGCAGCGATCGCGAGGAGAAGTCGTCGAGCACCAGCGGCTGCGGCGACGAGCCCGCCCGGGAGGAAGAGGACGACCAGGGCGATCACCGCCACCGGAATGGCTCCGAGCCAGGTCATATCTGTGTCCTCTTCTTCACGCTCTCGTACCCCGAATCACAGTGCGGTCTGGTCGGGTGTGGGCGACGACACGTCGGAGAACCCCTTCTGGATCATTCGGCGGTAGAGCACCCGCCGAATGCCGACGGGTACGAAACGATAAGCACCGCGGACGACGAGGTTTCGAGCGAACTGCGTGCGCGTCGTGAATCCGATGCGTCGCAGCGCTCGTTGCAGATTCCATTCTGCCTGAAACTGCTTTGTGCCGCCGCGTCGGGCATAGGCTCCTGCACCGACGCGGTACATCACGAGCGGCTCGGACAGATTCTCGACGCGTGCACCGGCTTTGATCATGCGAGCGAACAGCCAGTAGTCCTCCATCAGCCCGATGTCCTCGTAGCTGCCGGCGCGTGCCACTGTCGCCTTGCGATACATGACGGTCGGATGGTTGAACGGATCGTGGAAGCGGGCGTATTTTGCGATCGCTGCACCACCGACGGGCGGCGTGCGACGGCCGAGAACCTTGCTGGTGTCATCCGCGAACTCGTACATTCCCGTTCCGACGAGGTCGTACCCTTCGGCCATCTTCGCCATCTGCTTGGCGAAACGTTCGGACAGCGCCACGTCATCGGCATCCATTCGCGCCACGATGTCGTACGAGCACCGCTCGAGCCCGATCGTGAGCGCTTGCGCCAGGCCTCCGCGTTCATCGATCACCACACGTACGACCGGTGCGGGGCACGCAGCCGTCACCCGTTCGATCGCCTGCTCAAGTGCGTCAGGCACGGGGCCGTCCTGCACGAGCACCACCTCCGACGGCACGAGGGTCTGCGCTGAGGTCGCGCTCGTGAAGGCACGCTCGAACTGCGACGCCTCGTCGTTTCCGTACACGGGCAGAAGCAGCGAAAACTGTGCGTCCGTGGTGCTCTTGCTCACTCGGCTCGCCTCAATTCAGCGAGGACATCATCGGGAACTCCTGCGTCACGTAGCACCTCAGAGTTCAGACGAGGTGGATGTCGCAGGCCTTCGCGCCGACCACTGTCGAAGCCCTCACGCAGCACGCGCCTGTCACTCGATTTCAGCGCCGTGCGCACCCAGCGAGCGAGACTCGATGCACCGTAAACAGTCTTCTCGCCGCGCGTGAGAGAACGTGAGTGGCGGAACATCCAGATCTTGTTCCGCACCTCAAAGCGAAAACGCTCCCCCGGGTCGTCGTCAGTTGCCCCTCGGCGCGTGGTCTTGTGGACGACGACACTCGCGGGAGTCGACAGACCACGGCGACCTAACAGCACTCGGGTGCTGAACTCGAAGTCGTCATTCCAGAGGAAGTAGTCGGCGATCGGATACCCGACCTTGTACACGACATCGGCGCGATACATAGACGACACGAATGAGAGCGAGCGAACGGGCATCGCCCCGACAGTATCCGCGGCTTTCTTCTCTGCAGCGTCAGCGAAGGGGTTCGGTCGCGGGGTGTTCATCGGATGCTCGGCGCCGTCCGTCCACACGACTCGCGAGCCGACCGCTGCCAGCCTCGGCTCCGGGTAGAGAGTGGCAGCATTCATAAGTCCGAGAAGCGCGTCTTCGGTGGGAACTGTGTCGTCGTCCATGACCCAAATCCAGTCGGGGCGATGTCGAGCGACCGCAGCGGCCATTCCGACGGCGAAGCCGCCAGCGCCGCCGGTATTGCGCGTGAGCTCGATCAGTGTGTTCTCTCGCTCCGCATCGCGCACAACCTGCGATGTGTCATCGGTGGATGCATTGTTCACGACGACGATCGCATCGACGGGCCGCGATTGACGAGCGAGAGCATCGAGCACCTCGACCAGCAGATCCCGTCGGTTGTATGCGACGACCACAGCTGTCACGCGCGAGGGTCCGCCCACCATCCACCTTTCCTGGAACGTACGAAGACGCTCCGGGAGTCTATCCCGACCGCCTCGGTGTTCGCCGAAAGGCGTCGCGCGTCAGCAGCTGCCGAAGCGCGCCGACTTGTCGGAGACCACGAGCGGTCCGCCGATCACGTGCACCGTGCTCGGCGCCTGCTTCAGGGCGGTGTTCCTGATCGAGGTCGGCATGCACTTCTGCGTCGTGATGTAGAGCGCAGAGCCCGAACGAGCCGCAGCGACACCGCCCGTCAGCGCATCGGCGTAGGTGGCGCCTGTTGCGACGTATGCACTCGACGATGACGAGAAGTACGCCGAGTTGATCGCCGCAGCAGTCGCGTAGCGGTCGGCCCCGGCAAGTCGCTTCACGCTGAAGCCGGCGCTCTTGAGCTGGCTTTCGATCTTTGTCGATACGACTCCGGTCCCACCTGCGATGACGACGTTCTTCACACCGAGCTTCGTCAGAGTGCTCTTGGTCGCCGCAGTCAGGGGCTCGCGCATGCCGTCTACGAGGATCACCGGCGCACCGACCGATCCCGCCGCCGCACCTGCGGAGAGAGCGTCAGGGAAGTTCCGACCCGTCGCGATGAACGCGGTTGACGTCTTGCCAGCCGGGAACGAGGCCGCCGCATTCCGCGACGTCTCATAGCGGTCATCTCCTTGGATACGCGTCACAGACCCATAGCTGCTCAGTTGCTTCTGCACGCCAGACGTCACAACACCGGTGCCGCCGACAATGACGATCTTGCTCGGCTTCAGGCGCTTGAGCTCCGTTGCGACAGTCGATGGCACGCTGTTGCCCTTGACGAGAAGCAGCGGGGAATCCTTCGCCCCTGCCAGTGCGGCTGCACTCAAGGCGTCCGGATAGTTCTGCCCGGTCGCGATGTAGACAGTGCCACCCGTTGCCGAGCCGCTCTGCTGCGAGATCTTGACCGATGTCGCATACCGGTCGCTGCCGTAGATGCGGTCCGTGGTCGACGCGACACCCGACTTCGAGATCACGAGAGTTCCGTTCTGGAACCGCTGCAGCATCGAGCCGTCAGAATTCTTGACCGTGCTGTCGATCGGGAAACCAAGTCTGCCCTTCGCACCGCCCGCCTTGTCATAGGCAGTCTTCATGGCGCTCAGCATGAGGTGCGTACCGAGCGACTTCGTTGAGTACAGCGCACCCTTCTCAAAGGGCTGCATCACCTTGTCACCGCCGAGCGATGATTGTCCGTCAAGCGGATAGCCCAGAGTACCCGAGGGTCCTTTGAGGGCGACGTAGGAGTTGCGGATCTCACCTTCCAGCCTGTGAATGCTGAACTTCGGCGAGTAGTACAGCGCACCCTTCTGGAACTGCTGGCTCGAGCCGCCGTCACGCTCCGACTTCGGGTTGGAGGTGGGATATCCGAGCACTCCGACGGGTCCGCGAAGAGCGATGTACGAGCGACCGATGTCTGTCCGTGTGTAGTACGCGCCAGTCTTGGAGTGCCAGTAGGCCCACCCCTTCTCAAACTCCTGGCCTGCACCACCATCGGAGTACTGCTCGAGTCCGCTCGTGGTGTAGCCCAACGTGCTGAAGTACTTCTTCTGCAGCGCCTTGATCTGCGGGTTCGAGGAGTAGCCCTGGTAGGTGCTGCCGAACCAGTCGTTGAAGTAGAGGAAGAAGTTGCGGTTTCCATACGACGAGCACTTGTCGCCGACACCGTAACCCGCATTCAGTGCCGCCTTGTTCGGAACGTACGGCGTGTAGTTGTAGAGACCGGCGGTCGCCTGGTTCTGGATGTAGACCTTCGTGGTCCCGCATGACGAGTTCGGATTCCACTTGATCGTGTTCGTCTTGCCCGCCACGTAGTTGAAGCTCGATGGGTAGAGGCGGTAGATCTGGAACTGTCTCGCACCGAGGTACAGCTGGTTCTGGAAGCCGTAGTACTTCTCGTTGCACGCGGCGCCATCGGGGCATCCGAAGCCCATCGCGATCGTGTAGCGCCACGTCGACGGCCACTCGTGGGTCAGCAGACCCTGCTCCTTCTGAAGCGTCACGAGAATGACCTGCGGGTTGATGTCGCAAGCGCGCGAGACCTTGTAGATGATGCGCGCGGCGTCTTCGTTCTTGCCGCCGGAGATCGCCTTGCAGTACTTGTCCGCGCTGCGCGCCGTCGTGTTCTCCTTGTACGCATCCAGACAGGTGTAGCCGGAGCGGCACTTCGGCACCTTGCTGTTGATGAAGGAGCGGATCTGCGACTCCGTCATCGTCGTCGAGTCGTAGAACACCTCGTCATCGATGATGTGCCCCGCGTCGAAAGTGGCTGCTTCGGCCTTCTGAGTCGCAATCGGCGTGGCCGTGAGTACGGCCGCTGTGACGATACCGACCGCAAAAAGAACCAGTGTACGCATTGCTGCGCTGCGAATACGCGGAGACATGCCGTACATTCTATTCACAACTTTCACAGAAACCACACCCATCACTCTTTTTACACTGGGCACAGTTCAGCTTCGTCCCCTACGTTTAAGAAGCCGCAATTATGACGAAAAGCGCGGCACAGCACGGCAGAAGAGGAGATTCCATGGTCACGATGCGCGTGGTGGTCGACGAGATGGTGCCACCCGTACGGGGGGACCTCGGTTCGTACACGCGAGACCTCACGCGTGCGCTCATCCGGCATGCTCCCGCCGGTTGCGACGTCGAGGGCCTCATCGCATCGCACGATGACGACGCGGTCGAGAAGGTGAAGAGTCGCCTCGGCGCCCTCTCTGGACTCACGAAGACGACGCTTCGACGCCGTGAGCTCGCCGCCGCATGGCAGATGGGCGTCGGAGCATCCTCGTATGCCTCGGGCCTTCTCCACGCCCCGACGCTTCTGGCACCGCTCGTTAAGCACGACCTCGATTCGGGATCGCAGACGACCGTCACCGTCCACGACACCCTCGCGTGGACGCATCCCAAATCGTTCACTCCGGCAACGGTCGCGCTCCAGAAGGCGCTCCTCAAGCGTGCGAAGAAACACGCGGATGGCGTCGTGGTGCCGACCCACGCCGTCGCCGACCAGCTGTCGGAGATCGCAGACTTCGGAGACCGCCTCCGAGTGATCGCGGGTGCCGCACCGACGACCCTGCGACTGCCGGTCGTCCCTGATCAGCGCGCGAAAGAGCTCGGGCTGCCACCCCAGTACCTTGTGGCGAAGGGCAGCCTCGACCCGCGACGCGGCATCGTCGACCTCATCTCAGCGATGGCGCTGCCGTCCGCTCCGGACATCCCCCTCCTGATCGTCGGTCCCGACAGCTGGGGCGAACTCACGATCGAGAACGTCGCCGATGAGGCCGGCGTGACCGAGGGCCGCGTCGCCGGGCTGGGTCAGCTGTCGGATGCCGATCTCGCGCTCGTCCTGTCACGTGCCACCGCGTTCGTCTTCCCGGGCGTCGGCGAGGGCTTCGGACTGCCCCTCGTGGAGGCCTTCACCTTCGGCGCGCCCGTCATCCACTCGGACGACCCGGCGCTCATGGAGACCGCGGGCGAATACGGATACGTCGTCGAAGCCGGCGGCCCCGGCTACCCGGAGCGTCTCGCCGAGGCACTCAGCGACGTCGTCACCGACTCTGAGATGCGCGGACGCCTCGCCGTCCTCTCTCAGGACCGCGCCCACTCCTTCAGTTGGGCTTCCGCCGCAGAGTCCCTCTGGGCACTGCACGCCGACCTCTAGGGAGCGCCGTGGTCTCGGGCATCATCCTCGACGTCATCGTCGTCATCGCGGTCATCGCCGCGCTCATCGGCGGTTGGCGTCGTGGGCTTCTGCGCACCGCGGGCAGCATCATCGGCCTCATCATCGGCGGAGTTGTCGCCCTCTTGGTGATGCCCGTCATCTCGGGGCTCGTTCCGGCGCCCGGTTGGAATGTCATCCTCGCGCTCGTCGCGGGCGCATTCGTGATCGGTCTCGGAATCTCGCTCGGTTCCTGGGTCGGGCAGTCACTCGCGCGTCCCCTCCTGAAGCGCAGCATCGGCGTCGTCGATCGGCTGCTCGGCACGATTGCGAGCGGCATCGTCGCGATCCTCGTCATCCTCGGGCTCGCAATGAGCACAAGCTCGCTCGGCATTCCCGTTCTCACCCAAGCCGTTGCATCGTCAAACGTTCTGCGCGGCATCCAGACGATCACCCCGACTCCCCTGCTCTCTGGACTCTCTCAGTTCCGCTCCATCGTCATGAGCGACGGCATCCCGGCGATCCTCGACGCGGCCGGCCTCCCCTCTAATGTCACGGTTCCGGATGCCGACACGAATACGCCCGCGCTGCAGCGTTCATCGGCATCCGTGACCCGCATCACCGCAAACGCCCCTTCGTGCGGCACGCGCAGCTCGGGAAGCGGCTTCGTCTTCGACGACGGCCTCATCATGACCAACGCGCACGTGGTCGCTGGCGCGACGGACATCGTGGTCGAGCCTCCCGGTGAGATTCCTCGCGCGGCATCCGTCGTGTATTTCGACCCGGATGCCGATATCGCCGTGCTCTCCGCAGATGAGCTCAGCACGCCGATTCTGCCATTCGCACAGAACCCCGACTCCGGGCAGACCGTGTTCTTCCAGGGCTATCCGTTCGGCGGCCCGTTCACAACCCGCTCGGCCGCGGTCGTCGGCACGCAGAGCATGAGCGTGAACGACATCTACGAGCAGCACCAGGTGACGCGGTCGGTCACGACCCTCGCCGGTCACGTCGAGCCGGGCAACTCCGGCGGGCCGCTCGTGAATGAAGACGGCGCCGTGGTCGGAATGATCTTCGCGAAAGCGCAGAACCACTCCGACGTCGGCTACGCGCTGTCGATGGCGGAACTCGCCCCGGTCATCGCCGCAGCGGACACGTTCCAATCAGCGGTTCCGACCGGCGCCTGCTCCGCGTAGCTCAGTGATCAGCCTTCGCCGGACTCCGTCGAGGGCGGAGCGACGGCCTTCGCGACGATCTCTCTGATGTGCTCGAAGTTCGGGTTGTCCGGGTCGGGCACGGTCGGCGGCGTGAGCTCCACGTTCGTGATCTCATGCTCGCGCGTCTTCATCGCGAGATCGCTGAAGTAGCCGAGCATCGACTGCGGAACGTCGGTCTTCACGACCTGGCTGCCCGCATCGGCGATCGCCTGGAACTTCGTGAGGACGTTGCCGGGCGTGAACTGGCGGAGGATCGCCTCCTGCAGCTCGCGCTGTCGACGCATGCGGTCCCAGTCGCTCGTCGAGTGACGTGAGCGCGCGTACCACTCAGCGTGATACCCGTCGAGCGTCTGCTTACCCGGTTCGATCCACCCGTCGACATTGTTGAGGTTCTCGTCGCCGCCGATCGGCAGGCGCTCCTTCACGTCGATCTCGACACCGCCGAGCGCATCCACGAGCTGTTGGAATCCGGCCATGTCGATCAGCACGTAGAACTGAAGGGTGAGGCCTGTCACTCCCTCGACCGCGTCGCGCGTGGCCTCGATGCCGGGAGAGCTGCCGTTCTTCTCGGCATCCGGGTACCAGTCGGCGTGCCGCAGCTCTGCCTCGGTGTAGACGGAGTTCAGTTTGCAGACACCCACGTCACAGCGCTGGTAGCCGTCAGGGTACCGGTCGTGGAAGGGGCCCTCCGAGAACGGCACGTGAAGCATGTCACGCGGCAGACCGATCGTGGTCGCCTTGCCTGTCTTCGCGTCGATGCTCACAACCGAGATGCTGTCGGGTCGGAGGCCTTCGCGGTCCTCCCCCGCATCACCGCCGAGCATCAGAATGTTGTAGCGACCGTCGACCGGGGCCACGGGGACCGAGTTGCCGAAGATCGAGCCGAGTGCGCCGCGTGCGATTCCCGCGTAGTACGCAGCGCCGCTCGCCGTGCCCACAGACAGCGCCATCAGCAGAACGGTCGCCGCGGCGATCCAGAACCGCGCTCCCGGAGCCGCCTTGATGATGCGCAGCAGGCGGAGCGTGTTGATGGAGAGCACGAGCCACAGCAGCGCATACGCGACGAGCACGACCTGGACGAGCAGCAGGAACCATCCCTGCGCGACAAGATTGACGAACGCGGTCCGCATGAAGGCGAACAGAAGGATGCCGATGAGGCCCATCGCCCACATCGCGAGCGTCGCTCCGAGGCCGAACCGGCCGAGCTTGCGGTTGCCGGCGAGCACCTGCGCCGAACCGGGAATGACGAAGTTGAGCACGAGGAGCCACCAGGCTCGCCGCGTCATCAGCGGGGCCGAGGCGGTGTCCGGGTGCCTGATCGGGCTGGCGGCCAGCGAGCTCATAGAGCCGATTTAAGCTTCTCGTTCTTGACCTCAACCTGAGCGGCGAGGTCGTCGGCGTAGGTCTCGAGCTTCGATTGAAGCTCAGAGTCGGATGTCGCGAGAATCTTCGCGGCGATCAGACCGGCGTTCTTCGCTCCACCGATCGACACTGTCGCAACGGGTACGCCCGCGGGCATCTGCACGATAGAGAGCAGCGAGTCCAGTCCGTCGAGGGTGGCGAGGGGCACCGGAACTCCGACGACGGGAAGCGTCGTGACCGCGGCGAGCATTCCCGGCAGGTGCGCGGCGCCGCCGGCTCCCGCGATGATCACCTTGAGGCCTCGCGATGCGGCATCTTTGCCGTACTGGATCATCTTCTCGGGCGTGCGGTGCGCGCTCACGACTTCGACCTCGTGGTCGATGCCGAACTCGCTCAGCAGCTCGCTCGCGGCGCCCATGACGCGCCAATCAGAATCGCTGCCCATGACAACGCCCACGCGAGGGCGCTCTGAATCGTGATGTGGCATGCGCATAATGCTACGGGCGCACGCTGGGAGTTCCTGCCTACGGCGCGCTCTTCGACACATTTTCCACAGCTCGACCGGCGCGTTCTCCCTGCGATACTTGTTCTCGTAGATTTTCTGAACGACCTCGTTCTCGGCGGCGGAGACGTGCTGTGGACCTACATCGTGCTCCCGGTTCTGGTTCTCCTCGGTCTGTACTTCACGATCCGGTCGGGCGTGGTGCAGTTCCGGTGGATTCCCGAGATGCTGCGCACCCTCACGAACAAGACCCCGGTCGATGAGAACGGCAAGCCGCAGTCCGTCTCGGCGTTCCAGGCGTTCACGATCTCGGCGGCATCCCGCGTCGGCGTCGGCAATATCGCGGGTGTCGGCACCGCCATCGCGATCGGCGGCCCCGGTGCCGTGTTCTGGATGTGGACGATGGCTTTCCTTGGCGGCGCGTCAAGCTTCGTCGAGTCCACGCTCGGTCAGCTCTTCAAGGAGAAGGGCGACGACGGCTTCCGTGGAGGTCCCGCCTATTACATGTGGCGCGGGCTCAAGGCCCGGTGGATGGGAACGCTCTTTGCGGGCATCCTCATCGCCTGCTTCCCCTTCGCGTTCAGCTCACTGCAGGCCAACACGATCAGCGACACCGTGACCTCGAGCATCGAGGGCGACCCGATGCTCATCTCGATCATCGTGGGCGCCGTGCTCGCGGTGCTCACGGCTCTCGTGGTGTTCGGCGGGGTTCGCCGCATCGCCTCGGTCACCCAGTCGGTCGTGCCTGCCATGGCGCTGCTGTACCTTCTGATCGGCATCGTCATCGTGGCGCTCAACATCGACCAGCTGCCGAGCGTCTTCGCGTCGATCTACTCGCAGGCGTTCGGATTCAACGAGGTCGTCGGCGCGGCGTTCGGCATGATCCTCATGACGGGTGTGAAGCGCGGCATGTTCTCGAACGAGGCGGGTCTCGGCTCAGCCCCGAACGCCGGAGCGAGCGCCGCTGTCACGCACCCGGTCAAGCAGGGCCTCGTCCAGACCCTCGGTGTCTACTTCGACACGTTCCTCGTGTGCTCGATCACCGCCTTCATCATCCTGGTCTCCTCGCCCGACCTCAGCAATGCTGCGGAGGGCATCGGGCTCACCCAATCGGCGATCGTCGATGCGCTCGGCCCGTGGTCGAACATCCTGCTGAACGTGATCATCTTCCTGCTCGCGTTCAGTTCGATCCTCGGCAACTACTACTACGGCGAGTCGAACATCGAGTTCATCTCGCGCAGCCGCAAGGTTCTGTTCGGCTACCGTCTGCTCGCGGTCGTCGCGATCTTCGTCGGGTCGATCGCGAGCGCCGAGCTGATCTGGAACACGGCCGACGGAATCATGGGCATCATGGCGCTCGTGAACCTCATCGCGATCGGACTGCTCTCCGGCATCGTGTTCCGGCTCATCAAGGACTACTCGGCGCAGCGCAAGCTCGGCCGCGACCCGGTGTTCACACGAAGTCTGCTCCCCGATGTCGAAGGCATCACCTGCTGGGAGAGCGAGCAGTCGGTGACGGGCGTCATGCCGGTCGCGGGCGGCGGCTCGGCCGACAACAGGTGAGGATGCCGCGTCAGGCCGCGCCGCGCTCCTCGTCGCGCTGACGCCGAGACGCCCGGATGCGGTACGCGATCCACACGGCGAGCGCGACGAGCACGCCCACGATGACGACGTATTTCAGCACGTCGGCGTAGGTCTCGACGATGTGCCAGTTCTCGCCGAGGATGTAGCCGGCGCCGATGAAGATGCTGTTCCAGATGAGGCTGCCCGCCGCGGTGAGAAGACCGAAGATGACGAGGCTCATCCGCTCGATGCCCGCGGGAATCGAGATGAGGCTGCGGAAGATCGGGAGCATCCTCCCGAAGAACACCGCCTTGCGGCCGTGCTTCGCGAACCACTCCTCGACGCGGATCACCTCGGAGACCTTCACGAACGGCATCCAGTCGGCGATGCGCAGCATGCGCTCCCGCCCGAGCAGCGCGCCGAGCCCGTAGAGCAGGAAGGCGCCGACGATCGAACCGAGCGTCGTCCACACGACCGCCTCGACGAGGTGCATGTCGCCCTGGCTCGCGGTGAACCCGGCCAGCGGCAGGATGATCTCGCTCGGCAGCGGCGGAAACAGGTTTTCGGCCGCGATCGCGATGCCCGCACCGACACCGCCGAGAGCCTCCATGAGCGAGACGGCCCAGGCCGCCACTTCCGAGAGCGCCGGCTCAGCGGCATCCGCAGTCAACATGTCTACGACGCTAGCGGAGCGCACCTGTCGAATTCATGATGATCACTCGAGCGAATGACAGGATGCCCCCGCGAATCAGCCTCGCGGATGACCCGAACCTAGACTTGAGTCATGGAACAGGCCCCGACGCCCCCGCGTGCGCCCCTCGGGCGACTGCTCCGGGCCGTGCTTCGTCCGTTTGCGGCACCGCGGCTCAACATCCGCGAAGACTACGAGAAGGTGCGCCGCGCACAGCGGCGTCTCGCAGCTCGGCCGCTGCCCCGCTACCAGTCGCTCGATCGCGAGGTCGTGTCGGCGGACGGCGACCATCGGATTCCCGTGCGCGTCTTTCGGCCCCGCGAGCGCAGGCGCGACGACGTGCTCCTCTTCTTCCACGGCGGCGGCTGGGTGACCGGCGACATCGAGAGCTACACACCCGCGTGCGCGACCATGGCGGAGCTCACCGGGTGCGTCGTCGCCTCGGTGGACTACCGGCTCGCGCCGGAGCATCCCTTTCCCGCTGGCCTCGAGGATTGCCTGCGCGTGGCGGACGTGCTCCTGGATGACCCGCACCGCGTCGGCATCGACGACCCTGCGAACATCGTGCTCGTCGGAGACTCGGCCGGAGCGAACCTCGCCGCGGTCGTCTCGCTTCTGCGCCGCGATCGCGGTCGACGCGTGGCCTCGCGGCAGATTCTGCTCTACCCGGTCACGCACTGGGACCACGACCCCGAAACCGCGCCGTTCGCGTCCGTGCGGCACCACGGCGATGATTACCGCCTGACCAACATCGAGGTGCAGGACTACTTCGAGCTATACGCGCCCGATCCGGCGCAGCGCCGTGACTTCCGCGTGGCCCCGCTGCTCGCGGACGACTTCAGCAACCAACCCCGGACGCTTCTGATCTCGGCCGAGCTCGATCTGCTGTGCGACGAGGGCGAGGCGTACGGCGAGGCTCTCGCACATGCAGGCAATGAAGTGAGGATGCATCGCGTGCGCGGCGCCCTGCACGGATTCATCGCGCTGCCGCGCTTCTCACGCTCTCTGCGGGAGGCCTACGAGGTGATCAACGAGTTTCTCGACAGTGACGATGGCACGAGGGCCGCACCATGACGGTTCGCCCCTGGGTTCGGCTCGACAACGCGTCGAACATCTTCCTCGCGGCGCGAAGCGACGTCGATCCGAAGGTGTTCCGCATCAGCGCGGAGATGGACCGCGATGTGAATCCGCGGCTCCTGCAGAAGGCACTCGACACCACGTTCGACCGGTATCCCCTGTACAGCGCGGTGCTTCGCAGCGGAGTCTTCTGGTACTACCTGCTCGACAGCGATCTGCGTCCGACGGTGATGCCCGAGCTGCAGCACACGTGCGCGGCGATCTACCATCCCGACCGGCGAACGCTCCTGTTCCGTGTCGTGCACCACCGGCGTCGCATCACGCTGGAGATCTTCCACGCGCTCTCCGATGGGACCGGCGCGCTCTGGTTCCTCTCCGATCTCGTCGCGGAGTACGCGCGGCTGCGGTATGACGACTCCGGCGGCGGCCCGGTGACCTCACCGACCGACGCCCTGCAGGAGCTGACCGCCGACAGCTTCACCCGGTACTTCCGACGTCGCAGACGGATTCCTCTCCGCCGTTCATTCGGGACCGAAGCTGAATCGGCCGTGCTCTCCCCCTACGGAGATCCTCAGCACGCGATGTCCGAGCGGACGGGCGAGCTGCCGGCATCCCGCCAGACCACTGAGGATGCCGTCGAGCCGACGCAACCGCATCGGCCCTCGCGGCTGGTGCGCCGCGTGCGTGGAACACGCACACCCGACAACCGACCGCGACTGGTCGAGCTCACCGTGCCCGCAGCTGACGTCCTCGCGCTCGCACGCGCCGAGAGCGCCTCGATCACGATGTATCTGACAGCGTTATTCTTCGAGTCGATCCGGCGTTCCGACGACGGCTCGCAGAAGCGGCATCGCGCCCGAGAGCGGACTTTCTCGGCATCCGTCCCGGTCAACCTGCGTCAGTTCTTCCCGTCGACGTCCGCACGCAACTTCTTCGCCACCGTTCGCGTCGAGCACACATACGGCGACGGGCCCGACGATGTGGGCACCGTCGCGCGTCGGCTGGAGGCGCAGTTCCGTCCCAAGGCCTCAGCGGAGTTTCTCGCGCGCAAGCTGCGCCGACTCATCCGCTTCGAGCGAATGGTCGTTCTGCGCATCGTTCCACGCGTGCTCAAAGACGTTCTGCTGCGGCTCATCAACTGGGTCAACAACCGCGGTCTGACCGTCGCGGTCTCGAACCTGGGGCGCGTGGCACTCCCCGAACCCTCGGAATCTCACGTGGGCCGCATGCTCTTCCACGTCTCCGCGGTGCGGCCGCAGTTCTGCGCCATGTCGCACGGGGGCATGCTCACGATCAGCTTCACCTCTCCGTTCGTCGAGACGGATCACGTGCGAGAGTTCGCCCGTTTTCTCAGCGCCGAGGGCATCGACGTGCGGGTCGCTGCCGCGCGGGTGACCGAAGACGAGCTCGAGGAGGCTGCGCTGTGAGACGCTGCCCGGAGTGCGCCGTCGCCATCGAGGGCGACTGGGCCACGTGCCCGCTCTGCGAGACGGAGCTCACAGGTGAGGCCACTCCCCGCCCGCTCCCCACGATTCCGCTCGAGTTCTCGCGCCGACTCGTGCTGCGGGTGCTGTTCATCACCTCGCTCGCGATGATCGCGGCGTCGTTCGTCGCGCAGCTGCTGTTCAGCCGCGAGCTTCCGATCGGACCGCTGCGCATCGTGTGGCTCGGCATCGTCTCGATGTGGCTCGTCGTGCTGATGGCCGTGCGCAAACGGAGGAACATCGCAAAGGGAACGGTGTACCTCATCGTGCTCGTCGGCCTCGTGTGCGCCTACTGGGACTTCCTCACCGGATGGCACGCCTGGTCGCTGACGTACGCGATCCCGATCGTCTGCGGTTCTGCGATCATCGCGCTTCTCATCAGCGTGCGGCTGATGCGCGTCGAGGTCGGCGATCACATTCTCTACAGCATCCTCACCGTTCTGCTCGGCATCGTGCCGCTCGTCTTCGTGGTGTTCGGCTGGGTGACGCATCCCCTCCCGTCAGCGATCTGCGGCGGGCTGAGCCTTCTGGTGCTCGTGCTGCTGCAGCTCACCCGCGGCGCCGACATGCGGCACGAGCTCGCGAAGCGACTGAACGTGTGACCGCTCGCGTCACTCGCCGCTGAGCCAGCGCCCGAACGCCTCGAACGAGTACGGGCGCCCGAGGAAGGCCGCGACGAGATCCGCTGCGTCCGCCGATCCACCGCGCGCGAGAACCTCATCGCGGTAGCGGCCCGCGACCTCCGTGTCGAACATGTCGCTCGGGTCGAACGCTGAGAAGAGGTCCTTCGCGATCACGAGGCTCCACATGTACGTGTAGTAGCCGGAGCTGTAGCCCTCGAGATGCCCGAACGAGGTCTGGAAGTGCGTGTCGTCGAGCGGCCGGATGAGCGAGTACCGGTCGCCGAGAGCGCGCACCGCCTCATCGTGATCCGTCGGGCGGTCGAGGTGCAGGACGTACGAGACGGCCGCGTAGTACATCTGCGTGCGCACCCGCTGCGCTCGGCCGACGTCCTCCGCGGTCCGCATGCGCGCGACGAGGTCCGCGGGGATCGGCTCGCCGCTCTCGTCGACTGCGAAGGAGCGGAGGATGTCAGCATCCCACGCCCATTCTTCGAGCATCTGGGACGGCGCCTCGACGAAGTCCCACTCCGTCGCGACGCCCGAGAACGCCACCCAGCGCTGGTCGCCTCCGAGCACGTGGTGGATGAGGTGGCCGAACTCGTGGAACAGGGTGACGACCTGCGAGTGCTCCATCAGCCCTCGCGGGAAGTTGCAGACGAGGCTGCCCTCCGGGAGCTGCGTGTCGGAGACGCCCGTGACGAGATCGAACTGCGCCGCGTGCTTGTACTTGCCCTCGCGGGGGTGCAGGTCGAGGTAGATGCGGCCGATGCGCGTTTCATCGCGGTAGACGTCGTAGCAGGAGACGTCGTCCGACCACTTGGCAGTGTGCTTGCGCTCACGGTAGTGGATGCCGAAGAGGCGGCCGGTCACGTCGAGGAGACCGGCGCGCACCTTCGTGAAGTCGAAGTAGCGGCGCACGTGCTGCGCGTCGACGTCGTGCTGTTCGCGGCGCACAAGCTCGGTGTAGTAGGCCGTGTCACCCGAGGTGATCTCTGTGATCGACGGGTCGTCCTTCTGCGCGCGAGCCAGCAGCGTCGCCACATCGGCGCGACCGGCCTCGTCGGCGAGGTCTGCGATGCGGTCGATGAACTCGCCGATCGCCGGACCGGAGCCGATCATCTTCACCTCCGCATCGAACGCGGGCCACGAGTCGTAGCCGAGCAGCTGCGCCTGCTCGGCGCGGAGCTCGAACAGTTCGTGCAGAAGCGGGTCGTTGTCGGGCCAGGCTCTGCTGTTGAACTGCCGCGACACCGCGTGCCGGGCCTCGCGGTCGGTCGCGAAGGTGAGAAACGGAACGGTGTCGGGATAGTCGGTCGTGATGGTCACGAGTCCGTCGTCGTCAGGCTGGTGCGCCTCGCGGTAGTCGTCGGGCAGGCCGTCGAGCTGTTCGGGACGCAGGCGCACCGAGCGAACGTCGTCGCGGATGTTGCGCGAGAAGTCTTGGCCGACGAGCGTCATCCGCTCGCTGATCGCGGCAAGACGGTCGCGGGTGGCATCGTCCTTGTCGACGCCGCTGCGGCGGAAGTCTCTCAGCACGTGATCGAGCACGCGTCCGGCGTCTGCATCGAGCTCGTCACGGTCGAGCGCGGCGAAGACCTCGTAGAGCTCGCGGTCCTGTCCGCGCTCCGTGACGAAGGCGATGGCCTCCTGCGCCTTCTTCTCGGCGAGGTCGCGCACGGACGCATCCGGATGCACCTCGGCGAAGAACGACGCGAACCCGGCGACGTTCGCAACCGCGGTCTCTCCCTCGTTCCACAGGTCGAGCACCTCGATGGGCGTGCGCTCCGTGCCGTCCTTCAGGCGCTCGACCACCTCGCGGGCCGCGGCGAGCGCGGTGTCTGAGCGTTCAGTGACGAAGCCAGGCCAGGCGGCAGAGTCGGTGGGCATTGCGAGGGGTTCCACAGTCATGACCGCCACTTTACGTGTCATCTCCGCTCGAACACGCAGACATTCTCATGGTCACGCAGCACCGGCCCGGACCCGGCCTCAACTCAGCGATGAGGTGGCCCGGTGCGATGGCATCGGCGAACCCCTCGAGCAGATCATGATTCATGCCGCAGACAAGGTCAGTGTGTTCGCCAGCGAGTTGATGGAACGGGCAGTTCGCCATCACGATCTCGCCATCCTCAACGCGTGGTTCGTAGCCGTAGTCCCGCAATGCCGAGAGAGCGAGCTCGAAAGCCGATGCGGAGCCGCTCGCGCGATGCTGGCTCCCGATGCTGCGCCCCTTCTCGTGCGCCGCATCGTCGAGGGCCTGGGCGACGGGGATGCCGTCGCGTGCCGCACGCGCGATCGCTTGCGCCATCAGGTCACCGGCCAATGCGTATTCGCGGGCGGGCAGAGTCACGGCCACCTCGCCCTCTGCGCGTTCATAGAGCTTCGCCGGGCGGCCGGCCCCCGGTCCGGTTCGTCCGGTGCGTCGAGCATAGGATGCCCGGAGCAGCCCGACCGACTCCAGTTTGTCGAGGTGGAACTTGGCGGTGTGCACCGGCACACCGAGCGCTGCAGAGGCCTGGTCGCGAGTCACGGGATGCGGTTGGGCGCTGACGTATTCATATAGAGCGCGACGGGTCTCGTCACTCAGCACGCTCACGCGTGCAATGTCGTCGCCTGACACGGCATCCTCACCCATGCTCACCTTCCTCGGTTCCTTGACGTTCGCTCATCAACGCTCTAACGTGAACAATTGTATCCGTTAGAAAGAAGTTGCACCATGACGTTGACGAACTCTCTCACGGCCCTGCCCGACGTGGACGTCGCCGAGCACCACGCACGCGGCCTGCTCGAGGCCCTCGGCGTCGATTGCGACCTGCCCTCGCGACGCACAAGCCCACTCCGCATGGCCAAGGCATACCTCGAAATGATGTCGAGCGATCCCTTCGAGATGACCACGTTTGACAACGATTCCGGCTACACGGACCTTGTGCTTGTCACAGACATCCCGTTCCACTCCCTCTGCGAGCACCACTTTCTGCCGTTCACCGGCGTTGCACACGTCGGCTACCTCCCCGACCGCCGACTCGTCGGGCTGTCAAAGCTCGCCCGTACCGTCGAGATGTTCGCGCGGGGTCCCCAAACACAGGAGATTCTCACAGCCGCGATCGCAGAGCACCTCGACAGCGCTCTCGAGTCGCGCGGTGTCGGCGTGGTTATGGAGGCTGAGCACAGCTGCATGAGCCTTCGCGGCGTACGAACCGTCGGAGCACGCACGCGAACAAGTGCATTCACCGGCGCTCTCGACAGCGACCGATCAGAATTCCTCAGCGCACTGCCGCGCTGATATACCGAACAGCAAGCAGAGAGGACGAACAATGAGCACGTCAGGAACCGTCATCGTCGGAGCAGGACTCGCGGGAGCGAAAACCGCTGAGAAGCTGCGCTCGCTCGGGTACACGAAGCCCATCACGCTCATCGGCGACGAACCGGTGCGTCCGTATGAGCGACCGGGCCTCTCGAAAGAGGTGATGATGGGCAAAGACACCCTTGACTCGCTCTACGTGCACGACGAGGGGTGGGCCGAGGAGCACGACGTGACGACCCTGTTCGACACCTCCGTGACAGCGCTCGACCTCGAGAACAAGCGCGTCGGCCTCTCGAACGGAGAGGGCATCACCTACGAGCACCTCGTGCTCGCGACCGGGTCGACGCCGCGGCTCCTGCCGCTCGACGGAATGGACGCGAACGGCGTGCTGACGCTGCGTCGCATGCCCGACACGGAGGCGATCCGCCAGCACTTCGGCGAGGGCCGCACGCTGGCGATCATCGGCGCTGGATGGATCGGCCTCGAGGTCGCGGCCGCCGCCCGCCTCGCGGGCACCGAGGTCACCGTGCTCGAGCACGCGGACCTGCCGCTGAAGCGTGTGCTCGGCACACGACTCGCGGAGTACATGCTGCAGCTGCACCGCTCGAAGGGCGTCGACCTTCGCGTCGGCGTCGACGTGACCGGAATCACGAGCGAGAATGGAAACGTCACGGGGGTCGACACCTCAGACGGACATGTCGATGCGGATGCCGTCGTCGTCGGCGTCGGAGCGGCACCGAACACCCAGCTTGCGGCATCCGCGGGCCTCGAGGCAGATGGCGGCGTGCACGTCGACGAGCGTCTGCAGACCGCGCGACCCGACGTGCTCGCGGTCGGCGACATCGCGCTCGCGCAGAACACCGCCATCGGCGCGCCGTTGCGCGTCGAGCACTGGGACAACGCGATGCGGCAGGGCGAGCTCGCCGCCGAGACGATCATGGGCACCGGCGCGACGTACGACTGGCAGCCGTACTTCTTCACCGACCAGTTCGACTTCGGCATGGAGTACGTGGGACACAGCGGCCCTGATGACGACGTGCACATCCGCGGCGACCTCGACTCGGGTGAGTTCATCGCCTTCTGGACGAACGCCGGCCGCGTGACCGCGGCGATGAACGTGAACATCTGGGACGTCAACGAGACCCTCCGCGGCATCGTCGGGCACGAGGTCTCTGCCGACCGCCTGACCGACGAGAGCGTCGCGTTGGAGGACATCGTCTCTGACTAGGCTGCGCCGGGCTAGAAGAAGCTGACACCGAGCGTGGCGAGCACGCCGAACGCGAGCCCCCACAGGATGATCGAGATGATCTGCCAGAAGATCACGGCGTTCTTCGACGCTCCGAAGGAGACCATCGCCGCCGAGGTGATCTGGCTGGGCAGCAACGCCTGCCCCGCGAGGCTCACACCGGCGACGCCGTAGCGGTCGAAGCGCTCGCGCAGCTTCTGCCGACGCGGGGACTCCTCGACGGGCTCGGCTCGGCTCGTCACCTTCTGCCTGACCTTGTGGGCACTGAGCACGAAGATCAGCATCGAGATGATGTTGCCCACGACCGCCATTCCGATCGCCACCGCCGGATTCAGCCCGAGCAGAACGCCGATCACGGAGCCGAAGTACGACTCGATCAGCGGAATGGCGGCGACCACGAGGATGCCGAGCCAGGTCAGCGCTTCGGGAAGTGAGGCTACGGAGTTCTGAAGTGACTCGATCATTGTGGGGCCTTTCGCTCTGCGGGGATGGCGTTTGAAGTGTGTTCTGCGTTCGGTCTCAGCGACCGTGCATATCCATCGTGCGCCGCGGCGTCGCGGCCGGTAAGTGCCGTCACGTCACCGGTCGGTGTGCGTCTGCGCACCGGCATCCGTGACATTTGTCACTGCTCTAAACTCAGAGCCATGCTGAGCCCCACACGCATTGGCCCGCGCCGATGACCGCCTCCGGAGTGCCCCGCGCGGTCGAGCGCGGCGTGTACACGACGTGGCTGTACACGCTCGCCACGATCGTCTTCTTCGTGCTCATCATCGACGCGATCGTGCTGCTGCGCGGCGTCGTCGCCGTGGCGGCATCCCCCACCCCTCTCGACGCCGCGATCGTCGTGCTGACGCTCGTATCGATGCTCGTGCAGATTCGCTACTGCTGGTTTCTGCGCGTGGGGCTCGGCGGCGGGCTGCCGCGGCCCGCGTGGACGATCGCACTGCTCGGCTCGTCGACCGCGTGCTGGGTGCTCGGTCTCTTCTCGCCCGGGCTGTGGCACGTCTCGGCGCTGCTGATCTGGGTCGCAGCGGTGCTCATCGCGTGCCTCGTGCCGCGTCGGTGGCGCTGGCTGATTCTCGCGGTCGCGCTCGGTCTCGTTCTCGTGAGCCACCCGCTGGCGCGTATGATCCTGGGCGGCGAGATCGGCTTCACCGGCGGACCCGACATCGGACTGCTGATCGTCTACGCATTGTTTCTTCCCGCGGCCGTCATCTTCAGCCTGTGGTGGTGGAACATCGTCGTCGAACTCGACCGGCACCGGCGATCGGCCGCGGAGCTCGCGATCGTCAAAGAGAGGCTGCGCTTCGCGGCTGATCTGCACGACATTCAGGGGCACCACCTGCAGGTCATCGCACTCAAGGCAGAGTTGGCCGAACGGATGCTCGAACGCAACCCCACAGCCGCACGTGAGCAGCTGCGCGAGACACGGCAGGTCGCGGCCGACGCCCTGCAAGAGACCCGGTCGCTCGTGGCCGGCTACCGTGAAGTCGCGCTTGAGAACGAGCTCCAGAACGCACGCGAAGTGCTGACCGCCGCGGGAATCCCCTGCGATCTGCGCATCACGGTTCTGCCGTCGACCGACGCCGCCCGTCGCGCGCTTGCCTACGTCGTGCGCGAGGCGACCACGAACATCCTCCGCCACAGCTCAGCGACGTCGGTGACGATCGCGATGACACACGACAAGGGATGCTCGACACTCGAGATCTCGAACGACGGCGTCCCCTCTGACCGCCCTTCTGACGCCACCGGCACGGGCCTTGCGGGGCTGCGCGCACGGCTCGCCGACGCGGGCGGCACGCTCACCACGTCCGGGGCTGGCGGCCGCTTCGTCGTGACCGCCGAGGTTTCGGATGCCGCACCGACCGACGCTGGTTCGCCCGAGGAGGTGCTCCATGGCTGACGCGTCGACGCGCAGCATCCGTCTGCTCATCGCCGATGACGAGCACATGATTCGCACCGCCCTCGTCGCGCTGCTCTCGCTCGAGCCCGACCTCGAGGTCGTCGCGAGCGCAGACAACGGTCTCACCGCCGTCGAGCTCGCCGTCCAGACGCGGCCGGACGTATGCCTTCTGGACCTCGAGATGCCGGGAGCCGACGGCCTCGAAGCCGCCGAGCAGATCATCCGCGCGGTGCCGGCGCGCGTCGTGCTCGTGACCCGGCATGCGCGGCCGGGTGTGCTGCGCCGCGCACTCTCGGCGCGCATCTCCGGATTCGTGCCGAAGTCCACTCCCGCCGAGCAGATCGCCGACGTGATCCGTGAGGTCGCCGCGGGCCGCCGCTACATCGACTCGGAGATCGCCGCAACCGCGCTTGCCGCCGAACGCTGCCCATTGACGGACCGCGAACTCGACGCCGTGCGCCTCAGCCGCTCGACGCTCAGCGTGCAGCAGATCGCGGAGCGCCTCCACCTCGCCCAGGGCACGGTGCGCAACTACCTGTCCTCCGCGATGACGAAGCTCGGCGTCTCCTCTCGCCAAGAGGCCGCCGAGCACGCCTGGCAACAGGGCTGGATCTGAGGGATGCCGCTGAGACGGCATCCCTCATCACTCACTCCTGAAAATACGACGCCGCCTCGCGAGCCTCGAACACGACGTCGTCGAGGTTGTCGCCCACCGCGTTGACGTGCCCGATCTTGCGGCCCGGTCGCGGAGCCTTGCCGTAGTTGTGAACCTTGACCGTGGGATGCTTCGCGAGCGCCTGCGGGTAACGATCGGCGACGGTGCCCTCGGCGGGACCGCCGAGGATGTTGATCATCACGGCCACGTCATCGCGAAGCCCGGTCGCACCGAGCGGCAGGTCGAGCACCGCGCGAAGGTGCTGCTCGAACTGGCTCGTCGTGGAGCCGTCCTGCGACCAGTGACCAGAGTTGTGCGGACGCATCGCGAGTTCGTTGACCAGCAGACGGTCGTCCGTGGTCTCGAAGAGCTCCACCGCGAAGACTCCCGTCACATCGAGGCCCTCGGCGATGTCGACCGCGATCTGCGCAGCGACCTCGGCGACGCGTCCCGCAGAATGCGGAGCGGGGGCGAAGACCTCGGCGCACACGCCGTCCTTCTGCACGGTCTCGACGACCGGCCAGACGGCGAGCGTGCCGGACGGACGACGGGCGGTCAGCTGAGCGAGCTCGCGGCGGAAGTCGACGCGCTCCTCCGCGAGGAGCGCACCTCCCCGGCCATCTTCGGCGAGCGCCGTGAACCAGTCGCCGACCTCGTGCGCACGTGACACGACGCGCACGCCCTTGCCGTCGTACCCGCCGCGCGGCGTCTTCACGACCGCGTGCCCGCCATGTTCGTCGATGAAGCTCTGCAGCTCCTCTTCCGTCTCGACGCGCGCCCAGTCCGGAACCGGGATGCCGAGTTCGCTGAGCTTCTCCCGCATGGCGAGCTTGTCCTGTGCGTAGAGAAGCGCGTCCGGCCCGGGATGCACCGCGACGCCTGCCTCTACCAGGGCGCGAAGCACCGGCTGCGGGACGTGCTCGTGGTCGAACGTGATGACGTCGACGCCCCGCGCGAACTCGAGCACTGTGTCGACGTCGCGGTAGTCCCCGACCTGTGTCGCGGCGAGCGACGCCGCCATATTCTCCTGCTCTGCCAGCACTCGGATTTCGAGCCCCAGGTTGATGGCGGGTGGAATCATCATGCGTGCAAGCTGTCCACCACCGATGACACCGACTACGGGCATGCGTCGCTCCTGTCGTCTTGAGAACTGCGGATCTTCTCAGTTATAGGAAAACTGTTGTCGCTAAACTGCGAACTCCTCTATCTTCTCGCATGAAGGGCGGGCGCATGACGAATCGCAGCGTCTCCGGGCTGAAAGCCCTGGCGATGCAGGTGATTCGGTTTGGGCTCGTGGGCGCCGCGGGATTCGCCGTCGACATCGTTGTGTTCAACGCGCTGCGGCTGACCGTTCTTGCGCCCGAGGAGATCACGTCCGGCCCGATGATCGCCAAGGTGGTCTCGACGACCCTCGCCATTCTCACCAACTGGGTCGGCAACCGGTTCTGGACCTTCGGCGACAGCCGTCAGTCCAATACGGTGCGTGAGGGAGCCGAGTTCTTCGCGGTCAGCATCGTCGGAATGGGCATCGGCCTCGCCTGCCTCTGGGTCTCGCATTACGTTCTCGGCTTCACGAGTGTGCTCGCCGACAACATCTCGTCGAACGTCATCGGCCTCGCGCTTGGGGCCGTGTTCCGGTTCGCGCTGTACCGCTGGTGGGTGTTCTCACCGACGCGCGCTGCCGCGCGGCATCCTCTGACCTCTCAGAGCACCGAGGTCTCGTCGCGCAGCACCGAACCCGCCGCGTAGCCGCCGTACCCGAGCTGGCCCTGCGCCCGCTCGATCAGGTCGTGCAGAACGCTCTGCACCTGGTTGGCTCCCGGAACGTCCTTCAGAACGATCGGATCGTCGACGCCCGAGGTCAGCACGATGTCGCCCGAGCGTGACATCGCCTGGAAGGGGCCGCGCTTGACGGTCACGGTGTAGCCGCGCGAGTGCAGAAGCTCGCGTCGCGTGCGCACGAAGAAACCCTGGCGCACAATGACGCGGCGCGTGGTCAGCGTGTAGCGGCGGTTGAGCCACATGAAGTACGGCAGCAGAACGAACAGCACCACAGCGGCGATGCCCGACACCAGGATGGTCACGTTGATCCACGATTCACGGAAGGAGCCGTAGAAGAAGGAGACGGCACCGACGGTGATGAGCAGCACGATGACGGGGAGAATGAGGATGCGGCCATGCCGATGCATCCGGGCGACGACGCGCTCAGCGCTCTGCTCGCCGGTGTGGTTCTCCTCCATGGCGTCCATTCTGCCGTACGGCGCGCTGTGTGCCCGGTGAGCACGCCGAACGTGACGAGTTCACACGTTCGGTGCGCCCAGGCGCCGCGCTTCCCCCACTCGCCGCCCGCCACCTCACCGCTGCTCTCCTCTCCTCTCCCCTCACCTCTCTCCCTCCTTCCCTCCCTCCCTTCACCGCCCCAAAGAATCGGAAAACTGACGTCGCGTGCGGCGTGTCGGGCCGCGCCACGCCGTTCCGCACCACGATCTTCCGATTCTTTGTCTGGGCAGAATGCCGAGTCCACAGCCACCGCACTCGAGCCGGCTATCCACAATCGAGGGAATCGGCCGACGAAGGCCCCGCGCATCACCGCAAGATGTCCTCATGGACGTGGCAGACCTCCTTCACCAGCAGGGCGAAATCGCCCGAATCTCAACCCTCATTCGCCGGGGAGCGTCCCGAGCCGCCATCGCCCGCGCCCTCGACGACGGCAGAGTGCGGCGCATCATGCCCGGCTGGGTGGCCGGCAACGGCGCGGATGCTGAGCAGATCAGCACGGTCCGCTCGGGAGGACGGCTCGGCTGCATCTCGGCGCTGGCCCGCTGGGGTGTGTGGTCGGGCGACGATCGGCACCCGCACATTGCGATGCCGCAGCACGGACGCAGACGGCGGCCGCAGCCGAACGATGGCAGCACCACCCAGGCCGTTACCCACCCGCGCTCGAAAAGCAAAGCGACCTCTCGCCCGCGCGTCCTTCTGCCCGCGCGTGCGCACTGGGGCATCCTCCCCCGCAAGGGAGACCTCGACTGGATCATCAGCCCAGCCGAGGCACTCCGGCAAGCGGTCTGCTGCCAAGAGCTGGAGCACGCTGTCGCCTGTGTGGACTCCACACTGCGTCTCGGCGTTCTCAGCGCCGCCGATTGGGACGACATCGCGCGCGGTCTCCCCGTGTCGCGCCGCGAGTGCGTTCCTCTCGTCGACGGGCGCGCCGATTCTGGGCTCGAGAGTCGCGTTCGCGTGCGCCTCATCCGGCTCGGCCACGCCGTGGAGACGCAGGTCCGCGTTCCGGGCTTCGGCAAGATCGACCTTCTCATCGACGGCCGCGTGGGCCTGGAACTCGACGGGGATGCTTTCCATTCCACCGCTGAGCAGCGGCAACGCGACGCGGAGAAAGTTCTCACGTCGATGCTCTTCGGGCTTCCTGTGCTCCGGGCGGGGTATGCGCAGGCGATCGATGACTGGGACCTCGTTTACGAAGCATTGACGAGGATGCTTCAGCTCACGCCAGCTCGCGAGCTCTCAGCGCTGGCACTCTAGGCGCTTCAGTTTCAGAGAGTCGGAAATATTTGGAAGCTGCGGCATGTCGGCGCAAAACACGCCGCAAGAACCGAAATTTTCCGATTCTCTGCCGATGCGCCAACTCGAGCAGGCCGCGCGGCAGCAGCGCTCAGGCCACGGGCAGCTGCTCTCAGACCCGAGGCCGCGCTCAGGCACCACGGGCTACGCGGGTTACTGCGCTCCGACCCGTGGCGGCACTCAGGCCGCGCGGCAGCTGCTCTCACGCGGTGGGAGACTCCTCGGCGCCGTTCTCGAGCCGAAGATGCGTCACGTCCCCCGCGGCGATGCTCCGAAGCGTCGCCTCCCCGTCCGGCTGCACGAGCAGCTGCCCGTCAGCGTCGAGTCCCCGCGCATAGCCCAGCAGGTCGTCGGCGCCCGGCAGCTGCACGCGCACCCGCTTGCCGAGCGTCTCGCACGCCGTGCTCACCTGCGAGATCAGGTCACTCGCGCGCGCGTCGCCACCGGCCGCGACGAACGGCTCGTAGAGGGCGCGCAGCTGCTTCAGATACAAGGCGAGCACGCGGTCCGGCGCATACGTGCGGCGGCACTCGATGGCGAGCGAGGTCGCCGTTTCGATCGGCAACTGGTCACGGGTCATATCGGTGTTCAGTCCCGCACCCACCACGACGGCGGGCGCCTCGCCCGGCACGAGTTCGCTGAGGATGCCGCTGATCTTCAGGCCCCGCACCAGTACGTCGTTCGGCCACTTCAGCGTCGCATCGAGCGCGCGCATGCCCGCTCCCGCGAGAAGGAGCTGCACTGTGCGCGTCATCGCGAGCCCCGCCATGAGCGGAATCCAACCGATGCGGTCGGCCGGAACATCGGGCCGAAGCAGTACAGAGGTCGCGAGACTCGACCCAGGAGGAGTGGTCCACACACGATCGAGGCGGCCGCGCCCGGTCGTCTGATTGTCCGTGACGAGGACGGAGAGGTCGGGCCATGCGTCAGGATTCGCGGTGGCCTCGGCGACGAGATCGGCGTTCGTCGAGCCGGAGGATTCCCGCCACGTGACAGCGGAGGCGATCTCGCGGCTCTCGGAGAGATCGGGGGAAGTCATGACACTAAGCGTATTGCGCGAGTCTGTGCGACGCGGCATCCCTTCCTGTTGACATCCACCAATGTCTCGAAATCGGCTTGTCGGAACCCTCCAAGGGTGTGACGCTGGGTTGCCGAGATAGAGTGAACGTCGTGACCGAAGACCTCAGCCAGACCGAGCCCGACATCTCGACGACCGCGGGCAAGCTCGCGGACCTGAAACGTCGCTATCACGAAGCGGTGACAGCACCGGGCGAAGCAGCCATCGCCAAGCAGCACGCCAAGGGCAAGATGACCGCCCGCGAGCGCATCGAGAAGCTCCTCGACACGGGCAGCTTCGTCGAACTCGACGAGTTCGTGCGGCACCGCACCTACTCGTTCGGCATGGACAAGAAGCGTCCGTACGGTGACTCGGTCGTCACGGGGACCGGAACCATCGGCGGTCGTCAGGTCGCGGTGTACGCCCAGGACTTCACGATCTTCGGCGGCTCCCTCGGCGAGGTCGCCGGCGAGAAGATCATCAAGGTGATGGACCACGCGATCAAGTGCGGTGTGCCCCTCATCGGCATCCTCGACTCGGGTGGCGCACGCATTCAGGAGGGCGTCGTGGCCCTCGGCAAGTACGGCGAGATCTTCCGTCGCAACACGGCAGCCTCCGGAGTCATTCCGCAGATCTCGATCGTGATGGGACCCGCCGCGGGCGGAGCTGTCTACTCCCCTGCGCTGACCGACTTCGTGATCATGGTCGACAAGACCAGCCAGATGTTCGTCACCGGACCGGACGTCATCAAGACGGTCACCGGCGAAGACGTCGGCATGGAGGAGCTCGGCGGTGCGCTCGCGCACAACACTCGTTCGGGTGTCGCGCACTACCTCGCCAACGACGAGGACGACGCGATCGACTACGCCCGCACCCTCATCGGGTATCTGCCCGACAACAATCTCACGGATCCGCCCTCCTACTCGTCTGAGTTCGAGTTCGAGACGACGGATGCCGATCAGAAGCTCAACACGATCATCCCTGACTCCCCGAACCAGCCGTACGACGTGACTACCGTGATCGAGCACCTCGTCGACGATGAGGAGTTCCTCGAGGTTCAGCCGCTGTTCGCGCCGAACATCGTGATCGGCTTCGCGCGCATCGAGGGAACGTCGGTCGGGATCATCGCGAACCAGCCCAACACCATGGCGGGCACCCTCAACATCGACGCGGGTGAGAAGGCCTCCCGCTTCGTCCGTTTCTGCGACGCCTTCTCGATTCCGATCCTCACCCTCGTGGACGTTCCCGGATATCTGCCCGGCACCGACCAGGAATGGGACGGTGTGATCCGCCGCGGCGCGAAGCTGCTCTACGCCTACGCCGAAGCGACCGTGCCGCTCGTCACCGTCATTCTGCGCAAGGCCTACGGCGGCGCCTACATCGTCATGGGCTCCAAGCAGCTCGGCGCCGACATCAACCTCGCGTGGCCGACCGCGGAGATCGCCGTCATGGGTGGTCAGGGCGCCATCAACATCCTCTACCGCAACGAGATCAAGAAGGCGGAGGAGAACGGCGAAGACGTCGCGGCGGTGCGCACCAAGCTCACGAACGAGTACATGTACAGCGTCACGAGTCCGTTCCTCGCCGCAGAGCGCGGCGAACTCGACGGTGTCATCGAGCCGGCGGCCACGCGTGTGAGCGTCGCCAAGGCGTTCCGCTCCCTCAAGGGCAAGCGCGCGCAGATGCCGCCGAAGAAACACGGAAACATCCCGCTGTGATGGCTCCTGGAAAGCACGCGGCACCGATTACGGATGGCGAGGAGGCGCACCCGGAGGGTGCTTTCCGCATCGTCCGCGGCGCGCCGACCGAAGAAGAGGTCGCCGCGGTGAGCGCAGTTCTCGCGGCGGCGATCGCCGAGGTCCGCGAGAGCGGTCTCTCCGACGCCGACGACACGCCGAGCGAGTGGTCACGTTCGCAGCGACCGATTCGCCGCCCCATCACGCCCGGACCCGGGCGCTGGCGCAATTTCTCGGCGTAATGGCCGACAGGACCCGGGTATAGTTCCCGGAATGGGGGACACCACGTCTCAGACGTTGTCCCCCAAAAAGCCGACTAGCGTCGGCGGCCCATCCCCGCGAGAATAGCTATTGCTAGGTGGCACTCTCAGAGTTTCACCATAGGCCGGGTATCCACCTAGGGAATGGATATCTGGTTTGGGGGCGGATGAGAACGATATTCGGGTTGTCGTTGTCATCCGGGGCTTGAGGGGGACCGGAATTAGGGAGCCGGTCCCCCTTTTCCATGCCCTGCGGAACGTGCTCTGCGCGCCGCCACGAAAGAGTCACGGATGCCGCGCCGGGCGAACCCACCGCGGAATCTCGAGCCACACGTCGACGTCGTCGTCCGGGTCGTCGCTTCCCTGCGCAGGGGCGCTGAGCCCGACGATCGTGACGGCGACGTCCGAGCGCTCCGGAGCGGTCCGCACGATGAGCCGCTCGGTGTCAGCGCTCTCGATCGCCTCCGCGATGCGCGTCAGCACGCGCTTCCTCTGTTTGTCTTCGAGATCATCGATGGTGCCCTCGTCGAGAAGCTGGACAACGATGCCCCTGCGGCGCGCTGCCTCCGCGGCATCCCTCACCCGGTCATCGACGAGTGCCCGGCCGCGGATGTCGTCACGCAGCCGCGCTTCGAGCAGACGGGCCTGGGCCCGCTCGGCATCCGTCAATCGACCTTCGGCGAGAACGACATCGCGCAGCATGGGCCCTGCCACGCGGCTCGCGGTCGCCAGACGGGCGCGACGCTCGGAGCGGTGTGCGTGCTGCGCCGCCTCCCAACGGACGGCCTCCCGCTCGGCCTGCACGAGCTTGTCGGCGTCGTCGGACGCCCGCTGCAGCGCGCTCGTCATGATGTACGCGAGCACAACCCAGGCGACGGCGCCGGTGACGCCGATCTGCGCCGACCCGACGAGCCCGCACCACACGAGCGAGTAGATCACGAGAAAGAGCGTCCCGGCGACCGCGTAGATCTTTCGACCCCGCACCATCAGGATCGTCATGAGCGTTCCCTCGGCGTTCGTGTGCCACGTGGCGTACCCGTTGTACTCGTTGACGTCGAGCTGGCTTGTGACGAGCAGCGTGATCGCGACGGCGCACGAGAACGTCAGAGCGGCCACCCACTGCGGAACGCCGGCGTTCCACGGCAGCAGCACGACGACCGTGATGACGGCGTAGAGCACGAGGGCGACGATGGTCGGACCGGCGTTCGTCGGAACTCCGAGCGTGAGGATGCCGCGGGCGATGTGGTACGCCGAGAACGCCGCGGCGAGCGCCACGAGCGTGGAACGAGGAAAGGCCGTCATTCGTCGACCTCCTCGGGGCGCCACGTCAGTTCGATCTCGGTGCCATCGCCCGGAACGCTGTGCACGCGCGCCGTTCCCCCAACGGCGAGCATGCGCTCACGGATCGAGACGCGGAGTCCGAGCCGGTCGTCCGGGACTCTGTCAGGGTCGAAGCCGACACCGTCATCTGAGATCAGAATGGATGCCGCCGCGCCATCGTTCGTCACGGTGATCGAGCGGTGCACAGCCGCGGTCTCGGTGTCCACGCCGTGCCCCTCCGCGTGTTCGACGCTGTTCACCATGGCCTGCACCGCGGCCAGTCCCATCGCGTTGGCGACGCTCTGCGGCACGACAGCACCGGCCTCGGTCTCGCTGGAGACATCGAACCCGCGCTCCATCATGCGCGACGCGATGCTGAGCCGGCTCGCCATCTCGCGCAACGTCACCGTGGACTCGTCGTCGGCCGGCTCCACCCCAGCCTCACGCAGTTCCGCGAGGGCGTGTTCGGCGATCTGCACAGCAGCACGTTCTCCCTCGGCGTTGACGGCGCGTTCCGCCGCCTGAAGCGCAGCGAGGACGTTGTCGTGCACGAGCGCGTCCACCTCGACGCGCTCCGCTTCCATCGCGTGCGCGCGCACTGCCCGGTCGTAGCGGGCGAGAGCGGCGTCTCGCGCGGCATCCACTCGCCTGGCCGACTGACGGAACATCTTCGTGAGCAGCACGATGACCATGCCGAAGATCGCACCGTAGATCGCATCGAGGATGCCGCTTTCAATGCCGCGCAGTCCATCGGGGGCGAGCGTCCGGACAACCCCGAACAGCACGGGGACGCCGATCGTGTATGCGACCGCCCATACGACGGGGAACGCCACAGCTGCGCACGCCGTGGCGACGGTCAGCAGATACCAGATCCACGGTTCGTCGGGTGCACCCCCGAAGACGAACCGCGTGTAGATCGGCCAGACGATGAGCGCAGCGAGGTAGACGAAGGCAAACACCGCGGATGCCGGTCGCACGCCGCGCTTCAGCAGCCCCGCGACCGCGACGATGACGAGCGGAGCAAACATGCACGCGCGGTAGACCGTCGTGGCCATCGGCGGTCGCACCGGCGGCATCATCATCGCGAAGATCGCCGCCTGCACGCCGAACACGATCACCGCGACGGCGAGCACACGGGCGATCATGTTCTCGACGCGGGTCGTGGTGAAGACGCGCGAGTGGCGTTCGCCTGGCTGCGGCGGAACCGGCGAGGGGGCGTCGAACACGGCTTTACCCGGCATCCGTTCCGCCCGGATTGAGCTCGGGGAGAATGCCGTCCTCGACGGCCCTGCGCAGCAGGTCGACCTTCGTGGGAGCGGGTCGGCCGACCTCGACATACTTCTTGCGGATGCGGTCGAGGTGCTGCTTCACCGTCGACGGCGCGACGCCCAGCTGTGCGGCGACCTGCTTCATGGGCAGGCCTGAGGCGTACAGGTGCAGCACGTCCCGCTCGCGGCGTCCGAGCTGAACGCTCGCGAACTCGGAGTCCGCCTCGATCGCGCTCGCCCACTCGAGGTTGTTCAGCACGCCACCCGACGCGACCTGCTCGATCGAGGAGATGACGACGTCGGTGGGCGACGACTTCGGGATGACTCCCGCGGCTCCGGCCGCGAGCGCCTGCCGGACGAGCGTCATGCGGTCGGCGATGCTGTGGATCAGCACCGCAGAGCCGGTGGCCTGCACCCGACGCACGTTTGCGGTGACGTCGCTTCCATCACCGAGCGAGAGATCGAGCACGACGATGTCCAGCGGTGTGCCGCTGCTGTCTCGCGTCTCGCGGAGGAATGCCTCGACGCTCGACACACTGATGGCGACGGTGTGCCCGGCGTTTGCGCACGCAGCCTGCAGGCCGAGCCTGACGGATTCGTGATCGTCGATGATCCCCACTGTCGCCATGGATCACATCGTATCGGGAAACCGTCGTCCCGCTGATTCCGCGCACCGTGCCCGGAGTTCGCGTGCGCCTCCCGCCCCATTCCCCTCCGCGCTATTTGTTCGGGTTTGCGCTACAGAAATTCCTGTAGCGCACGTCCGATTCTGTAGCGCACTGGATGGGGGCCGCGTATGCCTCGCCCGCGGTCGGCCCCGGAGTGCACAGGGACGGCACCGGAGGGGGCACCGGAGACGGCACCACGTGTCACTCACGCACGAACGACGCGACGGCCTCCATGTGGTGGGTGTGCGGGAACAGGTCGAACGCGCGAAGACCGGTGAGACGGTAACCGGATGCCGCGAGAGCCCCCGTGTCGCGAGCGAGCGCCACCGGGTCGCACGCGACGTACACGATCTGCGCCGGAGCGAGTTCGCCGATCTGCCCGATGACGTCCGTTCCGGCACCGGACCGCGGCGGGTCGAGCACGATGGTCGCGTCGCGGAATCCGCGCAGCCGCGCCGGCGACGCCGAGCGGAGCAGCTCTGTGAGGTACCGGTCGACCCGCGCGGTGACGGCCTCGACGTTCCAGTCGGAGAGGTTGCGTACCGCGTGGCGTGTCGCCGCGGCATCCGATTCGACCGTCGTCATGCGCACGCTGTCGCCGAATCTGTCGCCGACCGCCGCTGCGAGCAGTCCGACCCCGCCGTACAGATCGTGGTTCTCCGCCCTCGGGTCGAAGAGCGCGCCGTCGACAGCGGACTGCACCGCCTCGGTGAGCACGGATGCCGCACCTCGGTGCACCTGCCAGAATCCGCCCGCCTCGGCACTGAATTCGCGGTCGCCCACGCGCTCGATCACGGGGTCCGCGGCCCGCAGATCGTCGTCGCCGACGCACAGCAGCGCCTCTGATCCACTCGGGTCGATGAGATCGATGGATGCCGCGCCCTCGACGAGCGCGTCGAGCTCGACCGCCTTCTCGAGACGCTCGGTTGCGAGCGGGAGGCTCGCCACCGGCACAACCGTGTGCGAGCGGGAGGCGTACGGTCCCATGCGTCCTTCGCCGTCGACGTGCAACCGCACGCGTGTGCGCCACCCCAGCCCGTTCCGCTCGTCGTCGCCGGGCACTGGCTCGACCTCGAAATGAGGGGCAGGATGCTTCGCGAAGCGCTCGAACGCCTCACTGAGCACGCGGTGCTTCAGCTCACGCTGGTGTGCGAGCGCGATGTGCCCGAACTCGGCGCCGCCCGCGCGCACGCTCGGGTCACGGTCGACGGACGCCTCCGGCCACACGTGCTCGCGGCGGTGCGGCGACGCCTCGAGCACCTCCACGGTCTCGGCGCGCCAGAACTTCTTCTTACGTGCCTCGGTCACGCGCGCCCGCACGCGTTCCCCTGTGATGGCGTCCGCGACGAAGACCACCCGCCCCTCGTGCCGGGCGATGAAGATTCCGCCGTGCGCTACGTTGGTGATGTCGAGGTCGATGGGCTGCTCAGGTGCGGACATGCATCCGAGCATGTCACACGCCGGTCGGCGTCGGCTGACAGCATCCGTCCCCCAATCTGCGAAGGACCTCATGCCTGACTTCCACCTCGCGTCGACGTCACCAGCCCGCCGGATGCTCCTGGCGCAGTCCGGCATCACCGCGCACGCGTTCGCTCCCGAGGTCGACGAACCGGCCGCTGTCGCCGCGGCCGAGCAGGCTCAGGGCGCTCCGCTCTCGCCGCCGCAGACCGTCGAACTGCTCGCCCGCGCGAAGGCTGAAGCCGGTGCCGCGCTGCTGCGCGCGCAGGGAGTGCGTTCGGGCCTCGTCTTCGGCGGAGACTCCGTCTTCGTGCTCGACGGCGTGGTGTACGGCAAGCCGCACACTCCCGAGGAGGCCGCGCGCCGCTGGCAGATGCAGCGCGGACGTACGGGCACGCTGCATTCGGGGCACTGGCTGATCGATCTCGAGACGGATGCCGCGGCACACGGCGTCGCCGCGAGCGACGTCACCTTCACGGCCGATATGACCGACGACGAGATCGCCGCGTACATCGCGAGCGGCGAACCGCTGTTCGTCGCCGGAGCGTTCACGATCGACAGCCTGGGCGCCGCATTCATCGACCGGGTGGACGGTGACCCGTCGACGGTTGTCGGGCTGTCGATTCCGACGTTGCGCCGACTCGTTCGAGAGCTCGGCTACGAATGGACGTCCCTGTGGGCTTCGGCCGAGGCGACGCAGGATGCCGCGAGCACCACGAATTCCTCGGGCGACGCGGCCTCCGCGTGAGCGCGTCGCCGCGCGGCATCCACCGCTTCTCTCCCCATTTTGTCGGGCAGAGCCACGCTTCTGCGACCATTTTTGTGGAGGTCGTCCAATTTCGCGGGCCCCGGTCGGTTTAGGCTAGGGAACTGTGCCACGAATAACGAAGGTCCTGATTGCCAATCGCGGTGAGATCGCCGTCCGCATCGTCCGCGCCGCCCGCGACTCCGGCCGTTCTTCCGTCGCCGTCTACGCCGACCAAGATCGCGACGCGCTCCATGTGAAGCTCGCCGACGAGGCCTACGCGCTCGACGGCACCACGAGCGCTGACACGTACCTCGTGATCGAGAAGCTCCTCTCCGTGGCCCGCCGCTCCGGCGCTGACGCCGTGCACCCCGGCTACGGGTTCCTCGCTGAGAACGCCGACTTCGCCCGCGCTGTCATGGACGCCGGCCTCGTCTGGATCGGCCCGAGCCCCGAGGCCATCGAGCAGCTCGGCGACAAGGTGTCGGCGCGCCACGTCGCCGAGAAGGTGGGCGCTCCGCTCGCCCCCGGCACTCTGAACCCCGTGTCGGGCGCCGACGAGGTGCTCGACTTCGTCGACGAGCACGGCCTCCCGGTCGCCATCAAGGCGGCGTTCGGCGGAGGCGGCCGCGGCCTCAAGATCGCCCGCACGCGCGACGAGGTCGCCGAGCAGTTCGACTCGGCGACGCGGGAGGCGGTTGCCGCGTTCGGCCGCGGCGAGTGCTTCGTCGAGAAGTACCTCGACGAGCCCCGCCACGTCGAGACCCAGTGCCTCGCAGACACCGACGGCAAGGTCGTCGTGGTCTCCACCCGCGACTGCTCGCTGCAGCGCCGGCACCAGAAGCTCGTCGAGGAAGCCCCGGCCCCGTTCCTGACGGACGACCAGATCACTCGCCTGTACGAGTCGTCGAAGGCGATCCTCCAAGAGGTCGGCTACGTCGGCGCCGGAACATGCGAGTTCCTCATCGGCAAGGACGGCACTGTGTCGTTCCTCGAGGTGAACACGCGTCTCCAGGTGGAGCACCCGGTCTCCGAGGAGGTCACGGGCCTCGACCTCGTGCGGGAGCAGTTCCGCATCGCCGAGGGCGGCACGCTCGACTACGACGACCCGGAGGCGACCGGCCACTCCTTCGAGTTCCGCATCAACGGCGAGGACCCGGGCCGCAACTTCCTCCCGCAGCCTGGCCCTATCCACGAGTTCCGGACCTTTGGCGGTCCCGGCATCCGTCTCGATTCTGGCGTCACCGGCGGCGACGAGATCTCCGGCGCCTTCGACTCGCTCCTCGGCAAGCTCATCGTCACGGGAACCGACCGTGATGAGGGCCTCGAGCGTGCGCGCCGTGCCCTCGACGAGTTCGAGGTGACAGGGATGCCGACAGTGCTGCCGTTCCACCGAAAGATCGTCCGCGACCCAGCGTTCACCGCTGACGACGGCACGTTCGGCGTCTACACGCGCTGGATCGAGACGGAGTTCGACAACGACATCGAACCGTGGGACGGCGAGCTCGGCGACCCGAAGCCCGTCGACGAGCGGCACAGCGTCGTCGTCGAGGTCTCCGGCAAGCGTCTCGAGGTCAGCCTTCCGTCACGCATCCTGCCGACGGCTGCGGCGACGAGCCGTGTCGCACCGGCGGCGCCGAAGCGCGGCGGGTCTCACTCGCGTGCTGTGCCGTCGAGCAGCGGTAACGACGTGTCGTCGCCGATGCAGGCCACGGTCGTGAAGCTCGTCGCCGAGGAGGGCCAGAAGGTCGTCAAGGGCGACCTGATCCTCGTGCTCGAGGCCATGAAGATGGAGCAGCCCATCGCGGCTCCGCGTGACGGCGTGGTGGCGAACATCAATGCGCCGGTGGGGCAGACGGTCTCGAGTGGCCACCGCCTCCTCTCGATCGTGGACGAGTAGCCCCGCGCTCGCCCACCCCTCTCACCCCACCGCGCTATTTGTTCGGGTTTGCGCTACAGAAATTCCTGTAGCGCACGTCCCGAACTTCAGCGCACCGCTCGTCGCCCACAACGTCGGCTCGCGAACGGTTCTCCACAGAGCGCGCAGCGACCCACGCATCCGCTCCGCTCCCGCGCGACGATTGCGGCATGGACAGAGCTACTGCGTCGGGGCTCCTGCTTCGACGAACCGACTACGCCGCTTTCGGCGTGGACCCCAAGCCGCTGACGAAACGCGTGCAGTCCGGCGATCTGCACACCGTCGCGGCCGGCGTCTACGTCGCGAGTGACGAATGGCGCGAGCTTCGCCCCAGAGAGCAGCACCTGCTGCGCATCTTCGCGCAGCGCGGGCGGGTTCGTGATGATGTCGTTCTCTCGCACCACTCGGCTGCCGCTCTGCACGGCATCCGTCTGCTCGGGCCGATGCCGGAGAAGATCAGTGTCGGCATTCCGCCAACGTCGGGCGGCAGATCATCTGGCGGCGTGCGGCGGCGGCACCTTCGTCTCGCTGACGAGGACGCCGTCACCGTCGACGGCATCCGTGTCACTTCTGCTGCCCGAACGGTCATCGACCTCGCCCGCGAGCTTAACTTCGCCGAGGGAGTGGCCATGGTCGACAGTGCGCGAAATCATCGTCGTCCGCTCGTAACCCTCGACGAACTCCGCGACCAGCTGAACGCTCAGACTCGCTGCATGGGCGTCAAGCGCGCTCGTGCCACCGTCTCGTTCTCGACCGATCTGTCCGATTCGGTCGAAGAGTCGCGCGCGCGGGTTCTCCTGCACCAGCTCGGATTTCCAGCGCCCGAGCTGCAGCATCCGATCGTCACTCCGTTGGGTACGTACTACGCCGATTTCTGGTGGGAGGAGTTCGAGCACTGGGGCGAATTCGACGGCACGCAGAAATACACAGATACAAGGATGCTGGCGGGACGCCGAGCCGAAGACGTCGTCGTCGCTGAGAAGAGACGCGAGGATGAGATTCGGCGGCATGTCCGCGCGTTCTCTCGATGGGGCACTGCGGAGAACCGGAATCCGCTGCGCCTCCGCGAGATTCTGATGGCGAACGGGCTGCCGTCGTCGGGCATCCGTCCCTTGCCCTTCTGACTCTGGTTCTTGTGGCTCTGGTTCTTGTGCCTCTGGTCTCGTGACTCTCGTTCTTGTGACTCAGAGCCTTCATCTCCGGTGCCCCTGCACACTCGCACTGCGCTGCAGTTCCGGCACTGCGCTACAGGAATTTCTGTAGCGCAAACCCGAACAAATAGCGCGGTGGGGTGGGACGTGGGTGAGTGCGACGCGGGTGGGCGCTCGTCAGAGCACGATGTGCATCGCCCGCGCGGCATCCGAGATAGAGCCCGTGAGCGACGGATACACCGTGTAGGCGCTCGCGACCTGGTCGACCGTCAGACGGTGCTCGACGGCCAGCGCGAGCGGGAAGATCAGCTCGGATGCTCGAGGAGCGACGATCACTCCCCCGATCACAGTGCCCGAGCCCTTGCGTGCAAACAGCTTGACGAAACCCTCGCGCATGCCGATCATCTTCGCGCGCGGGTTCGAGAGCAGCGGCAGCTTGTAGATCGTGCCCTGGGCGATGCCCTCCTCGATCTCCCGCTGATTCCAGCCGACCGTCGCGATCTCGGGCTGCGTGAAGATGTTCGATGTGACGTTGCGCACCTCGATGGGGTTCACGACGTCGCCCATCGCGTGGAACACGGCGGTGCGCCCCGACATCGACGCGACCGAAGCCAACGGAATCTCGGTGGTGCAGTCACCCACGGCGTAGATGTTCGGAATCGACGTGCGCGAGACGCGGTTCACGCGAATGTGTCCGGAGGCGTCCAGCTGCACGCCGGCCTCCTCGAGCCCGATGCCCGAGGTGTTCGGCACGGAGCCGACCGCCATGAGGCAGTGACTGCCCTCGACCGTGCGCCCGTCGGTGAGGGTCGCGACGACGCCGTTCTCGGTGCGCTCCACCTTCTCGGCGCGCGACTTGTTCAAGACGGTCATTCCGTCGCGCTTGAACACGCGCTCGATGACCGCCGCGGCGTCCTTGTCCTCGCCCGGCAGCACCTGCTCGCGACTCGAGATCAGCGACACCTTCGCACCGAGCACGCAGTACGCCGACGCGAACTCGGCACCGGTGACACCGGACCCAACGACGATGAGATGCTCGGGGATGCCGTCAAGGCTGTAGAGCTGCTCCCACGTGAGGATCCGCTCCCCATCGGGCTTCGCAGACGGCAGCTCGCGCGGGCTCGCGCCCACGGAGACGACGATCGTGTCGGCCTCGACGCGGTCGAAGTCGGTGCCGCCGCTTCCGGTGGAGACGATCACCGCGTCGTCGCCGTCGAGGCGCCCCTCCCCCTGCACGATCTGCACGCCCGCGTGCACGAGGCCCGCGCGCATGTCCTCGGACTGCTGCCGCGCCATCGATGTGAGCCGCTTGTTCACCGCCGAGAGATTCACCGTCACTTCGGGGCGGACGGGCTTGCCCGACGTCTGGTCGCGCGCGAAGAACTGCACGCCGAGGTCTGCGGCGCCGCTGATCGACTTGGCGGCCTCGGCCGTCGCGATCAGCCCCTTCGACGGAACCACATCGGTCATCACCGCGGAGCCTCCGACGCCGGCCCGCTCGATGAGCGTGACGTCGGCACCGAGCTGTGCTCCGGCAAGCGCCGCCTCGTACCCGCCGGGGCCGCCCCCGAGCACTGCGATCCGCTGCTTGCGTTCGAACTCATACGCCATATCCAGGAGTCTATCGGCACAGATTAGACTGGGTGGATGCCAGAGATGCACACCAATCCGCTGGATGCCGTCGACATCGACCCGTTCGAGATCGCGGCCGCCGCGGCATCCGACATCGCCGACAAAACCGGCGTCGATCACCACGACATCGCACTGACGCTCGGCTCCGGCTGGGGCAAGGCCGCCGACCTCATCGGTGAGACGACGGCCACGATTCCCGCCACGGAGATCGCAGGGTTCTCGAAGCCAGCGCTCGAGGGCCACGTGGGCACGATCCGCTCAGTGCTTCTGCCCAGCGGAAAGCGCGCGCTCGTCATCGGCGCACGCACCCACTACTACGAAGGCCACGGTGTGCGACGCGTCGTCCATTCGGTGCGCACCGCAGCGGCAACGGGCGCGACGACGATGATCCTCACGAACGGCGCGGGTGGCATCAAAGAGAGCTGGACTCCCGGCACTCCCGTTCTGATCAGCGACCACATCAACCTCACCGGCGACTCCCCGCTTGAGGGCGCCACGTTCGTCGACCTCACCGACCTGTACTCGTCGCGTCTGCGCGAGGTGGCGCGCAGCATCGACCCGTCGCTCGACGACGGTGTCTACTGCCAGTTCCGCGGCCCGCACTACGAGACGCCGGCCGAGGTGCAGATGGCGAAGACCATCGGCGGGCACATCGTCGGCATGTCGACGGCCCTCGAAGCGATCGCCGCCCGCCAGGCCGGCATGGAGATCCTCGGCATGTCGCTCATCACGAACCTCGCCGCCGGCATCCAGGCCACCCCGCTCAGCCACGAAGAAGTCATCGAGGCCGGTCGCGCTGCTGAGGCGAAGATCAGCGACCTCCTCGCCCGTATCGTCGGAGAACTGTGATGACCGATCTCGACCCCATCATTCAGACCGCGCGCGACTGGCTCGCCCAGGACCCAGACGAGACCACGCGCGACGAGCTCGACACATTGATTCGGGATGCCGCGGCGGGCAGCGAGATCGCGCTCGACGAGCTGCACTCCCGTTTCGACACGCGCCTCGCCTTCGGCACCGCCGGCCTCCGTGGCCGCATCGGCGCGGGCTCTGCGCGCATGAACCGCGTGCTCGTGTCGCAGGCCGCGGCGGGCATCGCCGCGCACCTTCTCGAACACGAGGATCAGCCCTCGGTCGTCATCGGGTACGACGGCCGCACGAACTCCGACGTGTTCGCGCGCGACACCGCCGAGCTCATGGCCGGAGCGGGGGTTCGTGCCATCCTGTTCCCCCGAGCGCTGCCGACCCCGGTTCTCGCGTTCGCGGTCCGTCACCTCGATGCATCCGCCGGAATCATGGTGACGGCGAGCCACAACCCGCCGAAGGACAACGGGTACAAGGTGTACCTCGGCCACGCTGACGGCGGTTCGCAGATCGTTCCCCCGACCGACGGCGCGATCTCCGACCAGATCGACCGGGTCGCTCGCGACGAGAACGTGCTGAGCCTGCCGCGCTCGACGGAGTTCGAGACGGCGCCCGAGAGCGTCGTGGACGCCTACGTGGATGCCACGGCCGCGCTGCTCCCCCAAGGAGCCGAGCCGATGTCCGTCGTCTATACCGCGATGCACGGCGTCGGATGGGAGACGTTCGCGCGCGTCCTTGAGAAGGCCGGATACCCGGCGGTCACGTCGGTTCCCGAGCAGCAGGAGCCGGATGCCGCGTTCCCGACGGTCTCCTTCCCGAACCCGGAGGAGCCTGGCGCGCTCGACCTCTCGTTCGCCCTCGCGCGCGAGGTGGGCGCCGAGCTCATCATCGCGAACGACCCCGACGCCGACCGCATGTCGGTCGCCGTGCCCGACAGCGCGAGCCCCGAGGGCTACCGCCAGTTGACCGGCAACGAGGTCGGCTGGCTTCTCGGCTGGGATGCTGCCCGCCGCGCAGCCTCCGAGGGCATCGAGAACGCGGCGCTCGCGTGCACGATCGTCTCGTCGCCGGCGCTCGCCGCCGTGGCGAAGGAGTACGGTCTCGGCTTCACGGAGACGCTCACCGGCTTCAAATGGGTCTCGCGGGTCCCGGGCCTCGTGTTCGGCTATGAGGAGGCCATCGGCTACCTCGTGAACCCCGACGTCGTCCGCGACAAGGACGGCATCTCGGCGGGAGTCGCTTTTCTCGCCATGGCCGCGGAGGCAAAGCGCGAGGGCGTCTCGGTCGCCCAGATGCTCGAGGGCTTCACCGAGACGTTCGGTTTCTTCGCCAGTGACCAGCTGTCGGTGCGCGTCACCGACCTGTCGCTCATCGGCGCCTTGATGGCCGAGCTTCGCTCCAACGCGCCGACCGTGCTCGGCGGCGTCCCGGTCTCGCAGGTCGACGATCTGAAGAACGGCTCCGGCGACCTTCCGGCGACCGATGCCCTGCGGTTCTCCCTCGAGGACGGCTCGCGCGTCATGGTGCGCCCGAGCGGCACGGAACCGAAGCTGAAGTACTACATCGACGTGACGTCTCCCGCGGAGGAGAGCGACCGTGCACGCACAGTGCTCGCCGGCATCCGCTCAGACCTCGAAGAGTTCTCGGCGCGCGTCACCGGCTGACGCGCAGCACGTCAGAACGAGTTGCAGCTACCCGAGCGCCTCGTCGAGTTTGCGCTCGATCTCGCTCAGGTCGAAGTAGTTGTCGATCTCGACGATGTCTGCGAACGTCTGGCCGATGCGGGAGACGAGCTCCGGTGAGGTCAGGATGACCTGGGCGTCCTCGGCGTCCTTCTGCACGTTGTCGACGTCCGTCGCGGTCACCGACGCATCGATGCCGAGCCGCTCCAGCACGCGCTCGGCGTTGACCTTGAGAATGCCTGACGTCCCGACGCCGACACCGCACAGCGTCACGATGCGCTTCACGGGGTGACCTCCTGCTCGATTCCGAGGATGCTGCGAACCTGCTCGGTCGTCATCGCCTCGGCGAGCGCGCGAATCGTGCTCGCGTCGTTGAAGGCGTTCGCAAGATCGGCGACGCGCGCAACGTGTCCTTCGGGCGTGCGCACAGCGAGACCGAGCACCACCGACACGGGGTCGTTGTGAGGATGCCCGAAGGCGACGGGCTCCGCCAGCGTGACGACCGACATCCCCTCGGTCAGCACATCGGAGCCGGGGCGTGCGTGGGCGAGAGCGAGACCCGGAGCGATCACGATGTACGCGCCGAACTCCTCGACGACGCCGACCATCCTCGAGGTGTATGCCCCCGTGACGGCCCCGCTGGCGACGAGTGCGTCACCGGCGAGAGTCACCGCATGCTTCCAGTCACGGGCCTCGACGCGGAGGTTCACGGCCGAATCAGGAAGCGGGGGCAACGACATCGATACTCTCAGATCACTCGCGTGGGCCTCTGACGCGTTCTCCCCCGGACAGGGAGCGCGTGCCCAACGGATTCCATTTTATGCCGAGCATATTTAGGCCCGGGTTATGCACCGTAACTCTCGGCGTCTTCAAAGCCCTGAGTGATCATGTCGATCAGGTCTTCGCGGTCTTCGAGTGGTGCGAACACCGACTGCGCAGCGTTGAGCTGGAACGTCTCGATGTCGGCGAGATCGTACGAGAACGCATCGGCGAGCAATGCCAGCTCGCGCGAGAGCGTGGTGCCCGACTGGGTCCGGTTGTCGGGGTTCACGGTCACGCAGAAGCCGAGCTGGTACAGCAGGTCGAATGGGTGGTCGGCGATCTCGCTCCCCCACTGCTCGATCGCGCCCGTCTGCAGGTTCGACGACGGGCTGAGCTCGAGAGCGATCTCACGATCCTTGACCCATTCGGAGAGCCGTCCGAGAGAGACGTAGGTGTTCTCGTCGTCCGAGCGCACGTCGGCGATGTCCTCGGCGATGCGCACGCCGTGGCCGAGACGAAGCGCGCGTCCGTCGAACAGTGCACTCTGAATGGAGTGCAGCCCGTCCGCCTCGCCCGCGTGGATCGTCGTGGGCATGTGGTTCTGCGCGAGGTAGTCGAACGCGAGACGGTGCCTGCTGGGCAGGAAGCCGAGCTCAGCGCCCGCGATGTCGAAGCCCACGACACCGTGGTCGCGGTGACGCACGGCGAGCTGAGCGATCTCGAGGCTGCGATCGGCATGCCGCATCGCTGTGACCAGCTGGCCCACACGGATGCTGCGTCCCTGACGCTCCACATCGGCGACGCCGGCCTCGAGCCCCGACTGCACCGCTTCGACGGCCTCGTCAAGCGACAGTCCGCGCGTCAGGTGCTGCTCGGGCGCCCAGCGCACTTCGCCGTACACGACGCCGTCCTCGGCGAGGTCGAGCACGAACTCGCGGGCGATGCGCTCGAGCTGGTCACCCGTCTGCATGACCGCGGTCGTGAGGTCGAACGTCGAGAGGTAGTCGACGAGGTTGCCCGCATTGCACTGGCTGACGAACCAGTCCGCCAGGTCATCGGCATCCGTCTCGGGAACCTCGACGCCCGCCTCATCGGCGAGTTCGAGGATGGTCTCGGGACGAAGTCCCCCGTCGAGATGGTCATGCAGAGAGACCTTGGGCACATCACGCAGGTTGACGCGGCCGAGTGTGTAGTCGTCATCGAGATCAGTCACGAGACTCAGGCTACCGTGCGCAGGGCTCGGGCGACAGGGCGGTGAGACAGGGTCGGGCCGGATGCTGTCATGCACCCGGCCCAACCTCATGACGCCTCCTCTCAGCTCGTGCGGCGGCGGCGCACCGCGATCACTCCGCCTCCGAGGAGGACGAGGAACAGAGCGAGCGCGATGAGCCCGAAGGCGTCGGCTCCGGTACGCGGAAGGCTGCCGGTGTTCTCCGTGGCGTCGTCGGAGGCGTTCACGTCTGCATCGGCATCCGTGTCGCTGCCGGCGCCTGGCGTCTCAGCATCCGTGCCCGAGCCGTTCTCGTCGCCCTCGCCCGGATCGGTCTCCTCACCGGGGTCGGGTGCGGGAGCGGCCGCGACCGTGATCGCAATCGTCACCGGTGCACTCTCACCGAACGCGTTGGTGGCGACCAGCTCGGCCGTGTAACTTCCGGGCTCGGTGGCGGCTCCGCTGATCTCGAGGCCGTTGAGCTCGATGCCGTCGGGCAGCTCACCCGAGGCGACGGAGACGTTGACGGGGCCAGCGCCGCGGGCGGCGAGCTGCTGCGAGACGTCGTCACCGACGGTCGTCTCGAACTCGCCGAGGTCATCGAGCGTCGGAGCGGCGAGGGGTCCCGTCGCGCCGGCACGGAGCGCGTCGCCGAGAGCGTTGCCGAGCTCGTTCTGGTAGTCACCCGAGAGGTCCCACCACATGGCTCCGCCGTAACCGGCGGCCGCGATGTGCTCGGCCTTGGCCGTCACCGAGTCAGGCGTGTCGAGGCTCCACCATTGGCTGGCGCCCTCCGGCACGTCACCTTCTGCAGCGGCTGCCGCGTCGCTTCCCTCGACGTAGATCCAGGCGGCGCCTGTCTCCGGGTCGAAGTACTGCTCGCCTGCGTCACGCAGGTCCGCGTAGGTGGCGGTGCCGATGTAGCCCTCGGCGTCCTGCCACGCGGCGTCCGGACCGTCGACCCCATACCAGCCGTGACCGTAGGCCGCGAGACCGGCATTCAGCTGGTCGGGGCGGGCACCGGCATCCAGGTATGCCTGAAGCTCAGGCGCGAGTGCCAGGCCCCAGTTGTTGTCGCCGTCGGGCCACAGGTTGCCCTGGTGCCCGGCCTGGTCCGGAACCCATCCACCGTGGTAGTCGTAACCCTGAACATTCAGGAAGTCCACGCTGTCGAACAGCCGCGCGTCGCGCCAGCCGCCCGAGGTGTTCCAGCCGCCGACCGGGGCGAACGCGCTCAGCAGGTACTGCTCGCCGTTCTGGTCGCCCAGCGCGTCGAGCTCAGCACGGAACTCGGCCATGAGCGCGAGGAAGTTCTCCTTGTCCTCAGGCGTCCCGTTCTCGGGATCTTCACCGCCGGTGACGGGCCACTCCCAGTCGATGTCGATTCCGTCGAAGAGGCCGGCCACAGCGCCGTCTCCACCCTTACCCTCGTACGTCGGCAGGTTGCCCTTGATGTAGAGGTCGAGGCAGGAGTCGACGAACTTCTCGCGGCTCTCGGGCGTCGCAGCCGCCTCGGGGAAGTAGTCAGACCAGGTCCAGCCACCCAGCGAGATCAGGATCTTGATGTCGGGGTACTGCTCTTTGAGCTTGCGCAGCTGGTTGAAGTTGCCGGCAAGAGCCTGGTCCTCCGCGTCAGCGACACCGTCGACGGAGTCCTCCGCGCTCACCGGACGGAGGAAGTCGTTGTAGGCGTCGCCCTCGTCGACCGCGTCCTCGTCGCGGCCGTCGACGATGTCGCACACCAGCTCGCTCGTGACGTTTCCGAACGCGTAGTTGATGTGGGTCAGGTCGTCGATCGCTCCGCTCGTGATGATGTCTTCGATCTGAAAGTCGCGCGTTTCAGGGGAATCGGCCATCACGTAGCCGACGCTGCGATATCCGTTGAGTGGGGCGGGGTCGGTCTCCGGACTCGCAGCGAAGGCGGGAGCCGACAGGGGGACGGCGAGAACGGCAGCGGCGGCGCCGATGCCGACAGCGCGTCGGGATCTTCGGGTCATGGTTCCTCTTCGAACAGCCACCCGCGGAGCCGTCGGGGCGACGACTTCAGAGGCGCAGTGGCGGTTTCCCGAGACCGTAGCAAGGTCCGAGATTTTTTGGAAGCATCCCTAACAAACATGGAGAAAGCCACAACATGGTCTGTTTTCATCTTGGTGAGGTTCGCCAAAACGTGCGCACCATTGTGCATCTATTGCAACGCGTATTACGTCGAGTTAACTCGCGAGGATGCCACCCCGCAACGCGCTGAAACGTATCATTGACCGAAGAACGACGATCCGAAGGAGCACCGATGGCCACCACAGAACGCGTCTGCTTTCTCATGCACCTGAAGCCCGAGCGCGTGGAGGACTACCTCGCCGCGCACGAGACCGTCTGGCCGGAGATGCTCGACGCGCTGCGCGAGACGGGCTGGCGCAATTACTCGCTCTTCGTGCGCCCGGAGGACGGCCTCGTGGTCGGCTACCTCGAGACTGACGACTACGAACGGGCGCAGTCGGAGATGGCCAAGCGCGAGATCAACGCGCGCTGGCAGGCGACGATGGCGGAGTACTTCATCTCGGAGTCGAACCCGGATGCGTCAAGCGAACGTCTGACGGAGTACTTCCACCTCGCCTAGCCGCCCCGGTCCGCTGCCGCACCTCGCGCGCGCCACAGGAAGTCGGAAATTTTCACCGAGGTGCGGCGTGTCCCGTAAGGACACGCCGCACCTGATCGCAAATTTCCGATTCTCTGACGCGCGTGAAAGCTCAAGCAATGTGGGAGACACCAGAAATGCGGAATGCCGTGGAGGGAAGCGCGCGACGCGCTAGGCGACGCGTGCGGACGCGCTAGGAGATGCGTGCGGCGACGCGCGGCTGACGGTCGTAGGCCTCCGCCCGCGGGTCAATCTCGTAGGCATCCTCCAGTGCGTCGAGCGCACGGGCGAACCGCCCCTCATCGTCAGCAGAGAGCGTGAAGAGCGGCTGCCCCGCACGAACCGTCTCACCGGGCTTCACGTGCAGGTCGATGCCCGAGGCGTGCAGCACGGGGTCCTGGGCGCGAGCGCGACCCGCTCCGAGGCGCCACGCGGCGATGCCGAAGGGCAGGGCCTCCTGGCGGACGAGAACGCCATCGTGGTCGGCGGTCACCGTGTGGGTCTCGCGGGCCGTCGGCAGCGCGGCATCCGGGTCGCCATCCTGCGCGATCACCGTTCGACGCCACACGTCCATCGCGCGGCCGTCTGCCAGCGCGGCTTCGACGTCGGCGTCGGGCTGGCCGACGAGGGCGAGCATCTCGCGCGCGAGCGCCACCGTGAGCTCGACGACGTCGTCGGGGCCTCCCCCAGCGAGCACCTCGACGGATTCGCGGACCTCGTTGGCATTGCCGATCGCGTTCCCGATCGGCACGTTCATGTCGGTCAGAAGCGCTGACGTCGCGACGCCGGCATCCGTTCCGAGCTCGACCATGGTGCGGGCGAGCTCCTCAGCCTTGTCATACTCGGTCATAAAGGCGCCCGAGCCGAACTTCACGTCGAGCACGAGAGCCTCGGTGCCCTCCGCAATCTTCTTCGACATGATGCTCGACGCGATGAGCGGAATCGCTTCAACCGTTCCCGTGACGTCGCGCAGCGCGTAGAGCCGCTTGTCTGCGGGCGCGAGGCCCGAGCCTGCTGCGCAGATGACGCCCCCGATGTCACGCAGCTGCGCGAACATCTCGCCGTTCGAGAGGTTCGCGCGCCAGCCCGGAATCGACTCGAGCTTGTCGAGCGTTCCGCCCGTGTGCCCCAGCCCGCGTCCGGAGAGCTGCGGCACCGCCACCCCGAACGAGGCGACGAGCGGCATGAGTGGCAGAGTGATCTTGTCGCCGACGCCGCCGGTCGAGTGCTTGTCGACCGTGCGCTTGCCGAGCCCTGAGAAGTCCATGCGCTCCCCCGACGCGATCATCGCGAGCGTCAAGTCGCGGATCTCCCGGCGGGTCATGCCGTTCAGCAGAATCGCCATCGCGAGAGACGCCATCTGCTCGTTGCCCACGTACTCGCGCGTGTACGCGTCGATGAGCCAGTCGATCTGCTCCGTCGACAGCTCGCCCCGGTCGCGCTTCGTCCTGATGATGTCGACGACGTCGAACGCTTCGATGCTCTCGGTCATGATTCCCCTCTCAGACCTCGTCGGTCGATTCGAGTCAGATGGATGCCGTCAGGCCCGGTACTCGTCGAGCTGACGCGGCCCGAACGCATCCGGCAGCACCTCGTCGATCGTGCGGATGCCCGAGACCGTCTCGAGCAGCATGCCGGGCACCGCGTGCTCGAAGAGCAGCTGGCGGCAGCGGCCGCACGGCATCAGCGTGTTGCCGTCGCCATCGACGCACGCGAACGCCACGAGCTGACCGCCGCCCGTCAGCGCGAGGTTCGACACAAGGCCGCACTCCGCGCAGAGCCCGACTCCGTAGCTCGCGTTCTCGACATTGCAGCCGGTCACGATGCGCCCGTCGGTGACGAGTGCCGCCGCCCCCACGGGGAACGTCGAGTACGGCGCGTATGCCGAGCGCATCGCGTCTGTCGCGGCATCCCGAAGCATGCCCCAGTCGATGGATCCGTCGTCTGTCACTGTCTCTCCTACGATTTTCGATACGCTTGGCCGCTTGCCGCCGGCGGTCGCGACTGGCCGACGAAGCCTGCCACCGCGAGGATCGTCGCGATGTACGGCAGCATCAGCAGGAACTCACTCTCCACCGGCGAGCCGAGCGCTCCGAGCATGTTCTGCAGGTTCGTCGCGAAGCCGAAAAGCAGCGCAGCGAGCGTCGCCTTGATCGGGTTCCACTGTCCGAAGATCACCGCGGCCAGCGCGATGAAACCGGCGCCGGCGGTCATGTCCTTGGTGAACCCGCCGACCGAGCCGAGTGTGAAGTAGGCGCCGCCGAATCCAGCGATGGCACCGGCGAGCGAAACGTTCCAGAACCTGGTGGTGTTGACACGGATGCCGACGGTGTCAGCCGCCTGCGGGTGCTCGCCGACCGACCGCACGCGCAGTCCCCACTTGGTGTGGAACAGCCCCCAGTAGACGAGGGCGATCGCGACGTACATGACGTAGATGATGATCGTCTGGCGGAAGAACACGGGCCCGACGAGCGGGATCTCGCTGAGGAACGGGATGCTGATGCGCTGGAAGCGCGGCGGGCTGTTCAGCAGCGGCGTGTTGGACGTGAGCACCTGTGAGTACAGGAATGACGTCAGACCGAGCACGAGCACGTTCAGCACGACGCCGACGATGATCTGGTCGACGAAGTATTTGATCGAGAATGCGGCGAGCACGAAGCTCACGAGCATCCCCGCCACCATCGCCGCGATGAGCCCGAGGTACGGGTTCTGCGTCACGGAGGCGACCACAGCCGAGGTGAATGCACCGGCGAGCAGCTGGCCCTCGATCGCGATGTTGACCACACCGGAGCGCTCGGAGATCACGCCGCCGAGCGAGCCGAAGATCAGCGGAGCGGACAGTGCGACGGTGCCGAGGAGGAAGCCGGGAAGCGGCACAGTCCCGCCCGCGGCTGCCCATGCGAAGAACCCGGTGAGGAAGAGCACGACGTACACCGCGACGAGCCACAGCCACGTGTTCTTGTAGTTGATGGTGCGCCACGCGGAGACGCCGGTAATCACCGCGAGCAGGATCGTGACGACGATGCCAGCACCGCGCGCGCTCATGACGAGCGGCGGGAGCACGATCGCATCGGAATCGTTCGACAGCTTGAAGGTGGTGTCGCCGTCGCGCGAGAAGACGATGAACAGCAGGACGGCCGCGATCGTGAACACGGCGAACGCGATCGGCGCCTTCCAACTGCGTACCTTGGCGACTTCGAGGCTCTCCGAGACGGGCACATCGGCCGCGGAAGCAACATGCGTCATTTTGCCGACACCTCCTTCGACACGTTGGGGGTACTCTTCTTCTGCTTCGACACAGCACCGGGCTTGGGCAGGAAGAAGATGGAGCGTACAAGCGGAGGCGCGGCGATGAACAGCACGATGACCGACTGCACGACGAGCACGATGTCGATCGGGATGCCCTCGCCAGCCTGCATGGCGTAACCACCCGCCTTGAAGGCGCCGAACAGGATGCCCGCGGCGAACGTTCCCCACGGCGTGCTTCGTCCCAGCAGCGCAACGGTGATCGCGTCGAAGCCGATGCCCGCGTCGATGCCCGCGCTGAAGCCGCTTGTGATGGTTCCGAGCACCTGCGACACGCCTGCGATGCCCATGAGCCCACCGGCGATCAGCATGCCCCAGACGTACATGCTCTTGACGTCGATTCCCGCCGTGAGCGCGGCGTTCGGGTTCTCTCCCACCGCACGGAACTTGAAGCCGAGGCTCGAGCGGTTCAGCAGCCACCACGTGAACACCGTGGCGATGATGACCAGGAGGAACCCGGCGTGAAGGTTGAATCGTTCCCCGAAGATCGGCGGGAGGATCGCCGACGGCAGGATGGGCGCGGACTCGGGGTTCACAGTGCCCGGTGCCTGCAGAAGACCGGGCGTGCGAAGCATCCACGAGATGAGATAGAAGGCGACGTAGTTCAGCATGATCGTGAGGATGACCTCGTGCGCACCCGTGCGCGCCTTGAGGTATCCCACGAGTCCGCCCCAGATCGCTCCGGCCGCGATGCCCGCGATGACCGCGAGCGGAAGGTGGATCCAGACCGGCAGGTGGAACGAGAAGCCCACCCAGCCCGCGGCGCCGGCCGCGACGAGCATCTGGCCGCGGCCACCGATGTTGAAGAGGCCGACGCGGAACGCGAGGGCCACGCCGAGACCCCCCGCGATCAGCGGCGTCGCGTGGTGCAGCGTGTCGGTGATGGACTTGATGCCGCCGAGGAACGTGTCGCGGTTGGTGTTGTAGATCGCACCGTTGAACAGAGCGATGTATGCCCCGGAGACGGCGTCCCAGATCGCCTTCAGCGTGTCGCCGGGCCGCGCGAAGAAGTAGCCCGCCGCCGACTGCACCTTTTCATCGGTGACGGCGATCAGGACCGCTCCGACGACGAGCGAGATCACGATGGCGAGCACCGTCATGACGGTGCTGCTGTTCATGATCTGCGCGGCGATGCGGTTGACGCGCGGTGCCTCGCCTTCCGTCTTCTTCTCTGTCACGACGTCGCTCATGCCGCTGCTCCCGTCGGCTTCTCGCCGGCCATCATGAGGCCGAGCACATCTCGTGGCGTGTCACCGGGCACGATGCCCACGATCGACCCGCGATACATCACCGCGATGCGATCGGCGAGAGCCACGACCTCGTCCAGTTCGGTCGACACCACGACGACGGGGATTCCTGCGTCTCTGGTCTCGACCATGCGCTTGTGCACGAACTCGATCGAACCGACGTCGATGCCTCGGGTCGGCTGCGCGGCGACAAACAGCTTCAGATCGCGGCTGAGCTCCCGAGCCAGGACCACCTTCTGCTGGTTTCCGCCCGAAAGGTTTCCCGCGTTCGTCTCGATGGAGGGAGCACGGATGTCGAACTCTTCCTTCTTCTCACGTGCGAAGTCGTCGCGGAAGCCCAGCTGAAGGCTGCCGGCCTTGACGAACGGAGCACCGTTCGCGCGGTCGAGCATCAGATTCTCCGAGATCGTGAACGTCTTGACGATGCCGTCCTCGGAGCGGTCTTCCGGAACGAAACCGACTCCGGCATCCAGAACGCGCCGCACGCTCTCCCCGACGAGCTCGGTGCCGTTGAGCTTGACGCTGCCGGTCACGCGCGGCTGGAGGCCCATGATCGCCTCGGTCAGTTCCGTCTGGCCGTTGCCCTGAACACCCGCGACGGCGAGGATCTCTCCCGCGCGAACATCGAACGAGACGTCGTTGACGACCTTGAGTCCCTGCGGGTCGATAACGCTGAGGTTCTCGATCGAGAGCGCGACATCGCCAAGCTTCGGCTCGTCCTTCTGCACGGTCAGCTCGACAGCGCGGCCCACCATAAGCGCGGCGAGCTCGTTGTTGGTCGCGGTCGGCTCCGCCTCACCGACGACCTTGCCGAGGCGGATGACCGTGATTCGGTCCGCCACCTCGCGGACCTCGCGAAGCTTGTGCGTGATGAAGACGATGGAGGTGCCGTTCTTCTTGAGCTGACGCATCGTCTCGATGAGCTCATCGGTCTCCTGCGGCGTCAGCACGGCGGTGGGCTCATCGAACACGAGCACTTTGGCATCGCGCGAGAGCGCCTTGATGATCTCGACGCGCTGCTGCACGCCGACCGGAAGATCTTCGACGAGAGCATCGGGGTCGACGTTGAAACCGAAGCGGTCGGAGATCTCGAGAACCTTCTTGCGGGCGGCGGTGATGTCGAGTGCGCCGCCGAACTTCGTCGACTCGTGGCCGAGCATGACGTTCTCGGCGACGGTGAAGACGGGGATGAGCATGAAGTGCTGGTGCACCATGCCGATGCCGGCGCGCATCGCGTCGCCGGGGCCGTCGAAGTGCTGAACCTCGTCGTCGAGGAGGATCTCGCCCTCATCCGCCTCGTAGAGGCCGTAGAGCACGTTCATCAGGGTGGATTTGCCCGCGCCGTTCTCACCGAGGAGACAGTGAATCTCCCCCGGTTCGACGACAAGGTCGATGTGGTCGTTGGCCGTCAGCGTGCCGAATCGCTTCGTGATGCCGCGGAGTTCGAGCTTCATGTTAGGGATCCTACGGTGCGATCGTCTCTCACGACAGGGGAGGCCAGCCAAGCGACTGGCCTCCCCGAATCGTGCTGTGCGGGTGGTCGAACTACTTTGGCGAGGAGGGCGACTCGACCGGGATCGACCCGTCGATGATGCCCGCCTTGATCTCGTCGAGCTCGTCCTGAAGCGTGTCGCTCACCTTGTCCTCCCAGTCGTGGAAGGGAGCGATTCCGACACCCTCGTTCTCCAGCGTGCCGACGTACGGCTCAGCGTCGAAGTTGCCCTTGGCAGCCTCGGTGACGATGTTGTACACGCCGTCCATCATCTTCTTGAGGATGGAGGTGAGGAACATGCTGTTGTCAGAGTCGGCCGTCTCGTAGAGGTCGGCGTCCACACCGATCATCGCGATGTCCTTGCCGGAGTCCTTGATGGCCTCGATTCCGGAGAGGAAGATCGGTCCACCGACGGGGAGCAGAACGTCGACGTCCTGGTTGATCACCGAGGTCGCAGTCTGCTTGGCAGTCTCGTTGGCGTCGAAGCCACCGGTGAACTGCCCCTTCTGCGACTCGACGTCCCAGCCGACGACCTTGACATCGGCATCCTTCTGCTCGTTGTAGTACGCGACGCCGTCAGCGAAGCCGTCCATGAAGATGGTCACCGTCGGAATCTGCATGCCGCCGAAGGTTCCGACCGCTCCGGTCTCGGAGGTGTCGGCGGCGACGTAGCCGGCGAGGAACGCCGCCTGAGCGGTGTCGAAGATCATCGGCTTGACGTTCTCGGCATCGATCGTGTTGTCGTCGAGGATGAGGAAGTTGACGTCGGGGTTCTTCTCGGCGGCTTCCTTCGTCGCATCGGCAAGCAGGTAGCCGACCGTGATGATGAGGTCACAGCCCTGGTCGACGAGGCTCGTGATGTTCGGGCCGAAGTCGGCCTCTGACGCGGACTCGACGTGCTTCTCTTCGATGCCGAGCTCGTCCGTTGCCTTGACGAGCCCTTCGTAGCTCGACTGGTTGAACGACTTGTCGTCGAACCCACCGGAGTCGGAGACGATGCAGGGAAGAAAGTCGACGGCCTCGCCCTCGGACCCGCCTCCAGCGGAGTCCGGGGCCTGACCGCAGCCGGCCAGCAGGGCGACGACGCCGATGCCGGCCAGGCCGCTCATCACGGCCTTTCGGGTTGAGATTGTCACAGTGACCTCCAGATTGCGCGGCCTGCGTTGCCGCAGGGATTCAGGCTCAGATTACCGAATGTGACACGCCCGATTTGCGCGTCGGATCACTTCGACTTCGAAGTGTTACACATCAGTAACTCAGTCTGTCCTGAGATCGTATTCTGCTTCGTGCGCACGCGTAGGGCTTCTGCTCATATGAGCACAGCGCTACACATCCGCGCCGCAAAAGTGCAGCAGAATGCGCACAAGAGCACCCGAACTGGGGGTCGTCACGCGCTCGGAGAGCTGGGTGAGGTCACCTCGACCTCGCCATCGATGATCTGCTGGCGAAGCTCGTCGATCTCCTGCGCGAGGTCGTCACCGACGGCATCCTCCATGTCATGGAAGGGCGCGAGGTCCACTCCCCCGTTCTCGAGCGTGCCGATGAAGGGGTCGTTCGTCAGCTCACCGTCGAGGTCCTTGCGGACGATGTCCGTGACGGCATCCTGAGTCTTCTTCATGACACTCGTGAGGATGATTGAGCGGTACTCCTTCGGCAGCGTCTCATATCCGTCGTTGTCGACCCAGATGATCGACACGTCTCCGGCATCCGAGGCGGCCGCCGCCGCGCCCTCGCCCACCTGACCAGCGACGGGCAGAATCACATCCGCGCCCTGATGAATGAGCGACTCCGCGGTGGCCTTGCCCTTGTTGACGTCTTCGAAGTCGCCGGTGAACTGGCCGTCCTGGGCGTCCTTGTCCCATCCGATGGCCTTCACATCAGCGTCGTGCACGGTGTTGTAGTGCGCGACGCCGTCGACGAAGCCATCCATGAACAGCGTGACGGGAGGCTGATTTCCGCCCCCGAACGTGCCGACGGTGCCGGTCTTCGAGACTCCCGCAGCGAGGTACCCGGCGAGGAACGCCGCCTCAGCCGTGTTGAACACGACGGACGTGATGTTCTCGCCCTCCAGCTGCTCGTCGACGATGACGAAGTGCCGGTCGGCGTTCTCCGCGGCGGCACTCTGCGTGTACTCGGCGAGCTCCCACCCGACCGTCACGATCAGACGGCAGCCGGTGTCGACGGCCTGATCGACGTTGGGCTCGAGGTCGCTCGGAGTCTTGGAGACGATCGCCTGCGCATCGATGCCGAGCTCGGACTGCGCCTGCTGCAGGCCCTCCCAGCTCGACTGGTTGAAGGACCGGTCTTCGAGACCGCCGGAGTTCGTCACCATGCGTGCGCAGTAGTCGACGTCTGCGCTCTCAGTCTTCTCGGCGTCGGGTGCTTGGCCGCAGCCGGTGAAAAGAAGCGCGGATGCCGCGGCGAGCGCAGCGAACCGGAGACGACGATGCATGGTTGTCCTTCCGTGGTGCAAAGGGGGCTGTGCCCATACAGTAGCGAGTCATGCCGCGACGGGGGAACAACGCCCCCGTCGCGGCATCCGCTTTCGCGTCATCAGACAGGTGTGAGCTCGAGCCGCTCCCACGCCCAGCGACGGCGCAGCCAGCGGTCGTGACTGGCGATCACGACCGCACCCGGATAGCCGCCGAGGGCCTCTTCGAGCTCGGTCGCGAGCTGCAGAGAGAGGTGGTTCGTCGGCTCATCGAGCAGGAAGAGGTGCGGCGGCCGCGCGATGATGAGCGCGAGCGCAAGACGCCGTTGCTGCCCTACGGAGAGCATGCCGACCGGGCGGTCCAGATCGCGCGGAGCAAGCAGCCCGAGCGAGGTGAGCGACAGCTGCTCGGCGCGCCGTTCACCTACCGCAGCTTCGTACAGCGCTCGCGGGCTGCGGTCAGGGCGCGCGAACGCGACGTCCTGCTCGAGCAGCTGCACTCGCAGCCCTCGCCGGCGCGCGACTGTGCCCTCATCGAGCGAAATGTCTCCCGCGATCGCGTGCAGAAGCGTCGACTTGCCTGCCCCGTTCGCACCCGTCACGAGCAGTCGCGACTCCGGCTCGATCACCACGCGGTCCACGTGCAGCCTGCCGACCACGCGGGCATCGGTCACCGCGACGAGCGAGGATCCCTCTCCGAGTGCATGGCTGCCGGTCGGGATCCCCGAGAAGCTCAGGAGCGCAGGCGGCTTCCGCACCTGGTTCTCGCGCAACTCGTCGAGGCGTCCGCGCGCGTTCTTCACGCGACGGCTGATCGCGCCCTCTGTGCGGGCCTGCTTGAACTTCGTGATGAATTTGTCGTTATCGGTCGGACCGCGCCGGTGACTCACCTGACGCGCGCCGACATCGACGTCATACTTCAGTCGCTTCAGCTCGTCCTGTTCGTCGGCGAACTGCCTCTCCCAGCGCTCACGCTCGAGCTCCTTCTCCGCCAGGTACTCGGTGAAGCTGCCGCCGAAGAGGGTCACTCCCCCGCCCTCTCCGAGCGCAGACCGGCCAGCATCGAGGTCAATGAGCCCGGTCGAGACCTCGTCGAGGAAGGCGCGGTCGTGGCTCGCGAAGAGCACCGGCCCGCGCCAGCTCTCAAGCTCACCGCGCAGAAACGCCACCGCACTGTCGTCAAGGTGGTTCGTCGGCTCGTCGAGAAGCAGGGCATCGGGCCGTTCGAGCAGAAGCGCAGCGAGAGCGAAGCGACTCCGCTGACCGCCGCTCACCTCATCGAGACGACGCGAACGCGGGATGCCGTCGAGCCCAAGGCCCGCAAGCACGCGGTCCCGGTGCGCGTCGATCCCCCAGACGTCCAGCCGTTCAGCACGTTCGAGTGCAGCGGCGTAGCGCTCCGGTCCGTCGTCAGAGCTGTCGAGCTGCTCTGCGGCATCCGTCAGCTCTCGCTCTGCCGCGCGGACCTCGGCAAGCGACCTCTCAATGAGATCGTCCACCGTGTCGTCCTGATCGCGCGGGACATCCTGCCAGAGCAGGCCCGTCCGCTGCGGCCGGGCGACCGTTCCGCCGTCAGGCTCGTCAACGCCCGCGATGACGCGCAGAAGCGTCGACTTTCCCGCTCCGTTCTCGCCGATCAGGCCGAGGCGGGCGCCGGGCGGAGCCGTGAACGTGATCTCCGTGAGTACGCGTCGGTCGCCGTATGAGCGAGAGATGCCGTCGACGCGGATGTGGTCGAGCGTCCGTTCCGGCGCGGTGATGTGTGTTCGTGTTTGCGTGTGCATCTGGCCCCCCTTCGGGGTCGCCCAGGCGCGCACACCATGACAGTGCGACTCGTGTCGAGTCTGGAGAGGAAGAATCTCTGCGCGCCTGTCATCGGTGTCCGCCGGGCGTGTGCCTTCGGACGCGGACCGGACAGGAGTGCGCTAGTTCTTCACGAGCAGAGAGTTTAGACCACGATCATCTCAGCGTAAAGAGGTGGATGCTATCGGGGTCAGAGCACGTCGTCGCGGCCGGAGATCTTGAGCGCGTCGACCACGCCCTTCACTCGCTGCGCGTTCTCACTGGTCGTGACGAGAAGGGCATCAGGGGTGTCGACCACCACGATGTCCTTCACCCCGATGAGACTCACAACGCGGTTGCTGTGCGACACGACGATGCCGCTCGAGGCGTCGGCGAGCACACGGGCGTTCTCACCGAGTATCGCGAGATCGTTCGCGCGTCCGTTGGAGTTGAGTTTCGCGAGGGAGGCGAAGTCGCCGACATCGTCCCACCCGAAGTGCCCCGGGATGACCGCCATGCGCCCCTTTGCCGCGGACGGCTCAGCGACCGAGTAATCGATCGCGATCTTCTTGAGCCGCGGCCACAGACGGTCGACGGCGGGCCCGCGAGCGGCGGGGTCGTCCCAGGATGCCGCGAGCTCGACGATCGTGTCGTGCAGCTCGGGCTCGTTGCTGCGCAGCTCATCGAGGAGCACATCGGCTCGCGCGATGAACATTCCGGCGTTCCAGAGGTAGCCGCCGTCATCCAGGTACTGCCGAGCACGCTCGGCGTCCGGCTTCTCGACGAACGAGTCGACGCGCATCGCCGACTCGGCCCCATCGATGCCGAGCGACTCGCCCGCTTTGATGTAGCCGAAGCCGATCGCCGGCTCAGTGGGACGGATGCCGATGGTGGTGATGAACCCGTCTTCGGCTGCGGCGATCGCCTGCTGCACCGCCGAGCGGAAAAGCCGGTCACCGCGAATCACGTGGTCCGCGGCGAACGAGCCGACGATGACGTCGGGCTCGCGCCGACGCAGAACAGCGGCGGCGAGGCAGATCGCGACCGTGGAGTCCCTCGGGTCGGCCTCGAGCACGATGTTCTCGTCGCGGATCTCAGGAAGCTGTGCTTCGACAGCCGCGCGGTGCGCGCGGCCTGTGACGACCATGATGCGCTCTCCCCCGGCGATGGGCGCGAGACGATCCCACGTCGCCCGCAGCAGCGTCACGCCCGCGCCCGTGAGGTCGTGGAGGAATTTCGGAGCGTCAGCACGCGAGAGCGGCCAGAGTCGCGACCCGATTCCGCCCGCAGGGATGACGCTGTAGAAGCGCTGAGAGAGGCTGTCCATGCCCTAACGGTACCGGGAAGCTCTGACACGCAGTTATCTCGACATCGAGACACTAAGGGTCCCCTAAGGGGCAGAGTGCCTCGATAGCGTCCTAGACTGGAGGCCAGCGCCTCGTGCGCTCGCCGGCCGTCCGACCGGCGAATTCTGCGAATCGTCAGGGAGGGTCGTTCCGTGTCAGCGAAGACTGCAGGGACTCCACCAGTGTCAGCCACTACGTCGAAACGCCCAGCGGGAACGCTGTATCGCGGTCGCGAAGGCATGTGGTCGTGGGTCCTTCACCGCATCACCGGTGTTGCCATCTTCTTCTTCCTCCTCGTGCACATCCTCGACACCGCCCTCGTGCGTGTCGCGCCCGAGGCCTACAACGCCGTCATCGGCACGTACCAGACCCCCATCATGGGCCTTGGCGAAGTCGCGCTTGTCGGCGCCATCGTGTACCACGCCTTCAACGGCATCCGAGTGATTCTCATCGACCTCTGGAAGAAGGGGCCGCACTACCAGCGCGCGATGTTCTACATCGTCATCGCCCTGTGGGTGATCACCATGCTCGCCTTCGTGCCTCGGCACCTGATCAACGTGTTCTCGCACTGAGGAAGGGGACAACAATGTCGCAAACTATCGATGCTCCCCGCTCACCGGCCCGCCCCACTCGCTCCAAGGGAACGAACTGGGAGAAGTGGGGCTGGATCTACATGCGCGCCTCCGGCGTCGTGCTCGTGGTGCTGATCTTCGGTCACCTGTTCGTCAACCTCATGGTCGGCGAGGGCGTGCACGCCATCGACTTCGCGTTCGTCGGCGGAAAGTGGTCTGACCCGTTCTGGCAGATCTGGGACGGTCTCATGCTGTGGCTCGCGCTCATCCACGGCGGCAACGGCATGCGCACGCTGATCAACGACTACGCCCACAGCCGCGGAATGCGCGTCACGCTGAAGACCGCGGTGTTCATCGCCGTCGTCGTGCTGATCGTTCTCGGCACGCTCGTCATCACGACGTTCGACCCGTGCCCCGCTGGCGCACCCGCCGACCTCCTTCCGTCGATCTGTAAGGCTGTCTAAACCGATATGTCCAACACTGCGAACTCTGCAACATCCGAGTCGACCGTCGTCGACGGCATCCACTACCACCAGTTCGACGTCGTGATCGTCGGCGCTGGCGGCGCGGGAATGCGTGCCGCCATCGAGGCCGGCCCCGGTGCGAAGACAGCCGTCATCTCCAAGCTGTACCCCACCCGTTCGCACACGGGCGCGGCGCAGGGCGGAATGGCTGCAGCTCTTGCGAACGTCGAAGAGGACACCTGGGAGTGGCACACCTTCGACACCGTCAAGGGCGGCGACTACCTCGTCGACCAGGACGCCGCTGAGATCCTCGCCAAGGAGGCCATCGACGCCGTCATCGACCTTGAGAACATGGGGCTGCCGTTCAACCGCACGCCCGAGGGCAAGATCGACCAGCGTCGCTTCGGCGGGCACACCCGTGACCACGGCAAGTCCGCGGTTCGCCGCTCCTGCTACGCGGCCGACCGCACGGGACACATGATCCTCCAGACGCTGTTCCAGAACTGCGTCAAGCTCGGCATCAACTTCTTCAACGAGTTCTACGTGCTCGACCTGGTCACGGTCGACGTGGACGGCGAGAAGCGCATCGCGGGCGTCGTCGCCTACGAACTGGCCACCGGTGAGCTGCACGTCTTCCAATCGAAGTCCGTGATCTTCGCGACCGGCGGTTTCGGCAAGATCTTCAAGACCACGTCGAACGCGCACACCCTCACGGGCGACGGCGTCGGCATCATCTGGCGCAAGGGTCTGCCGCTCGAAGACATGGAGTTCTTCCAGTTCCATCCGACCGGGCTGTACGGCCTCGGCATCCTCCTCACCGAGGGCGCCCGCGGTGAGGGTGCGATTCTGCGCAACGCCTCGGGAGAGCGCTTCATGGAGCGCTACGCCCCGACCATCAAGGACCTCGCTCCGCGTGACATCGTCGCGCGCAGCATGGTGCAAGAGGTTCTGGAGGGCCGTGGTGCGGGCCCTGAGAAGGACTATGTCTTCCTCGACTGCACGCACCTGGGCGCCGAGGTGCTCGAGACGAAGCTCCCCGACATCACGGAGTTCGCCCGCACCTACCTCGGTGTCGACCCGGTGACAGAGCCGGTTCCCGTCATGCCGACCGCGCACTACGCCATGGGCGGCATCCCCACCAACACCGACGCCGAGGTTCTCTCAAGCAACGACACCGTCGTTCCTGGCCTCTACGCCGCCGGTGAGTGCGCGTGCGTCTCAGTGCACGGCTCGAACCGCCTCGGAACCAACTCGCTGCTCGACATCAACGTCTTCGGCAAGCGCGCCGGCAACAACGCCGTCGAGTACGCCAAGACCGCAGAGTTCGTTCCGCTGCCGGAGGACCCCGCCAAGGAGGTGCGCGAGACTCTCGAGCGCATCAAGAACGGCACCGGCCCCGAGCGCATCGGCGCACTGCGCAAGACGCTGCAGAACGAGATGGACAAGAACGCTCAGGTGTTCCGCACCGACGACACACTCGCGGAGGTCACCAAGACCATCCACGACCTGCGCGCGCGGTACATGAACATCTCGATCCAGGACCGCGGCAAGCGGTTCAACACCGACCTTCTCGAAGCCGTCGAGCTCGGATTCCTGCTCGACCTCGCCGAGGTCGTCGTCTACTCGGCCCGCAACCGCAAGGAGTCGCGCGGCGGCCACATGCGCGACGACTACCCCAAGCGCGACGACGAGAACTACATGAAGCACACGATGGCGTACCTCACGGGAGACCCCCACTCCGCGGATGCGGCTGACCACATCCGTCTGGATTGGAAGCCCGTCGTGGTGACGCGCTACGAGCCGATGGAGAGGAAGTACTAGCCATGCCGCAGGTGGTGGAAGAGGCGCCGTCCACAGGAGGCGACATCCAGACGTTCACCGTGACGTTGATCATCCGCCGTTTCGACCCGGACGCTGACACGGAGCCGCACTGGCAGGACTTCGACGTCGAGATGCTGCCGACCGAGCGTGTTCTCGATGCGCTGCACAAGATCAAGTGGGAGCAGGACGGCTCGCTGACGTTCCGCCGCTCGTGCGCCCACGGCATCTGTGGGTCTGACGCCATGCGCATCAACGGACGCAACCGTCTCGCGTGCAAGACCCTCATCAAGGATCTCGACATCTCGAAGCCGATCTACGTCGAGGCGATCAAGGGTCTCCCCCTCGAGAAGGACCTCGTCGTCGACATGGAGCCGTTCTTCGAGTCGTATCGCGAGGTGCAGCCGTTCCTCGTTGCGAACAGCACGCCCGGCAAGGGCAAAGAGCGCCTGCAGTCCGTCGCCGACCGCGCGATCTTCGACGACACCACGAAGTGCATCCTCTGCGCCGCGTGCACGTCTTCCTGCCCGGTGTTCTGGACGGACGGCCAGTACTTCGGTCCGGCCGCGATCGTCAACGCGCACCGGTTCATCTTCGACTCGCGTGACGACAACGCGCAGGTGCGCCTCGACATCCTCAACGACAAGGAAGGCGTGTGGCGTTGCCGCACGACCTTCAACTGCACCGAGGCATGCCCCCGAGGCATCCAGATCACCAAGGCCATCGCCGAGGTGAAGCAGGCCATCATGCGCGGCAAGCCGTAAGCTCTTCCGTGTGACGCCGGGGCCCGCTGATTCGTCAGCGGGCCCCGGCGTTTCTCATGCTCGATCGGAACGTCAGACGAGTGCGGCCGCGAGCTCGTCGAGGCTGCGGAACTCTCCGTCGAAGGTGTCGGATGCCGCGGGCGGGTCGCCCACCGGACGCTCGACGTACGCGGTCCGCATGCCACACGCCTGCGCGCCGCGAAGGTCCCACGCGTGCGCTGCGACCATGAGGATGCGCTCCGGAGCGACCCCGGCCGCGTCGATGGCGAGCTGGTATACCCCGGGCGCCGGCTTATACGCTCCGGCCGCCTCGCTGGAGAGCACGAGGTGCCAGCGCAGCCCCGCATGCGCGCCCAGTCGCAGCAGCGATGCGGTGCTCGCGTTCGACAGGCCGAGAACCGGGAACATCTGCGAGAGTCGACCAAGACCGGATGCCGCGTCCGCCCACGGCGGCAGACGATGACCGGCTCCGGCGAGACGATCGATGGCGCGTTCGTCGACGATACCCAGGTGCGTCGCGACCGCGGCCGCGGCCTCCCGGTCGATCACATCGGTACTCGCGTACTCACGAGCGCCCTCCGCGATAGCGCGTTGCTCCTGCTCCACGTGCCGCTGCCACACAGAGAGAGCGTCGCCGATCGCAGCCTCATCGGAGCCGAGCGCCTGACGGATCGCCTGGCGCAGGCCGCGCGGCTCGTCAACCATCGTGCCGAGAACATCGAACACGAGCACGTCGATGCCGGTGAGCTGCGTCACGACAGCGGAACCCCGGGCATGATCTCGACCACGTTGCCATCGCCCACATCGACGAAGGTTCCGGCGGGCACGACCGCGGACTCGCCGGCGTTCATGCGCCGCCACGGCATGTTGGGAAGCATGAGCGACGTGCCGTTCGTGGAGCCGAGATCGGAGACCACGACGGTGTCGCCGATCTGCCGCACGTCGAGGTGCGTCGCCGAGACAGTCTTGGTGGGCGACAGAAGTGGCACGAGCCGCACGCCGGTCTCTGAGGTCGGAGACGGGTTACGCCCGAAGCGGTGCGGAAGATCGAGTGCGAAAGCCTGACCGGAATTGACGCGATAGCCGTAGCGCACGGTCGGAGGCGCATCGGGAAGATCGGGAAGCTCTACCGGTCCAGCCTGCCCCTGCGGCGTTCGCGGAACCGTTCCGCCGTCGCGCGCGGTCTTGCGTGCTTCGACGAGCGCGCCGACCGTCGCGGGGCGGGTGCGCTCGACCGATTCGCTCAACGGTGCGTGCCGCGTCACGGGCGGCGTGGGTGCGACCTCACCGAACGCGATGTCGATTCGGGATGCCGCGACGACGCCGACCTCGAGGGGCAGCGGCCTGCCGGCATCCGTTCGCTTGCCGATGGCGATGTGCGAGACGTTCTGAAGCCGAGTGCGCAGCCATGGTGCGCTGCCGGAGGGCGCGATGTGATGCGGTTCACCGCCGGAGGCGACGTCGAAGCCCACGGGGCCGTTGACGAGCGCCATGAACGAGGCTCCGCTGCCACGCTCGTCGATGTCGCCGAGAAGAACAAACGAGAGAGGGCGCCCGCCAGACTCAGCGGGCAGGATGCTGATGAGCGATTCGAACCCATCACCGGCGCACGCGCTGTGCCATAGGGTGTCAATGAGCTCCTGCTCGGCGTTGGGGCTGAGGGCGATCAGGGTACGCGGAGCCGCAATGACCAGCCACGGCGATTCAGGCGCCGAGACGTAGCTCAGTCGTTGGGTCACGATGAGTTCCCTCGCACTCAAGGATTTCCGCGTTTCGCCCCGCGTTCAGGGCACAGATGTCATTCTGTCCGAATTCTGCGACAGATGCGACCTCGGGGTGTCACATCAGCGTTACATTCGCGCCACACGAGCAGGCTCGGCGGTTTCATGCTCCACTCAGAATACGCTGACCACGTGGCCCGCTCGTTCTTCACCCGCGACCCTGAGACGCCGGCACCCGGCGAGACTCGGGCGATGGGCCGTCCCGGAAGCCCCTGGTTGGTAAAACCGGTCGATACCGTGAACCGCATCGGCGACCGGCTGTCGCAGAACCGCATCTACCGTGTCGTCCAGCACTATCTGTGGGAGGACGGAAACCTCATGGCGGCGGGCATGAGCTTCTACGCGGTCTTCGCCGTGTTCGCGGGGCTCGTCGTCGGCTTCTCGATCGTCGGTGCGTGGCTCTCGGGAAATCCGCTGCTGGTGAGTTCGCTCATCGACGTGATCAACAACACCGTGCCCGACCTCATCGGCGACGAGGGCGCGCTCATCTCACCGCGCCAGCTGTTCAACACCTCGCTCTACGGCTGGTGGGGATTCGTCGCTCTGCTGGGTCTGACGTGGACGGCGACGGGCTGGATGTTCTACACGCGGCAGGCCGTGCGCGCGATCTTCCAGGTGCCGCGCGACCCCCGGAGCTTCTTCGTCAAGAAGCTGTGGGATCTCGGCATGGCGCTCAGCATCGGCATCCTGTTCATCCTCGCCGCGACCTTCAGCATCGTGGGAACTCAGCTTCTCGAGTGGTTCGGCGGACTTCTCGGTCTCTCCCCCAACTCGCGTCTGATCGGAGCCGGCGGCGCCCTGCTCGGTGTCGTGATCTCGCTCCTGATCAACGCTGCGACGCTGACGGTGCTGTTCCGGGTGCTCTCGCGCCTGCCGATTCCGTGGAAGGCGCTCGGGCCCGGAGTGCTCATCGGCAGCGGCGCCCTCGCCGGGCTCTCGATCGCGAGCGGTGTGCTCTTCGACAGCGCGACTCGGAATCCGCTGCTCGTCGGCTTCACCGTCTTCGGTGTGCTGCTGTGGTTCAACCTCGTCAGCAGGGTCATTCTGATGTCGGCATCCTGGATCTCCGTCCGCCTCGCCGACCTTGACGTCTCGCTGCACACCCCGACGGACGAAGAGCGTCGCGAGGCGCTCGAACACGCGCGACGCGTGGTCGCCGCCGCCGAGGTCCGTGAGGCACGGCTGGCCTTCGACCGCGCGAGGGGCATCTTCGCGCGAGCACGCGCACGCCGCCATCTGAAGAAGGTCATCGCGCGCGTGCGACACTGACGCCGGTCGATCGTGTCACATGCTCAACCTAGAATGGAGTGCATGGCGAATCAGTCACCTCTCCGCATTGCATCCGTGAACGTCAACGGCATCCGCGCCGCCTACCGCAAGGGAATGGGTGACTGGCTCGACGCACGCGGCGTCGATATCCTCGCCCTCCAGGAGGTTCGCGCGCAGGACGAACACGTCGAGAGCCTGCTGGGTGACGGCTGGCACATCCTGCACGACGAGGCCACCGCGAAGGGACGAGCGGGGGTCGCAATCGCGAGCCGCGTGGCCCCGAGCGCGCATCGGGTCGAATTCGGCGACCACGACTTCGATAGCGCGGGCCGCTGGCTCGAGGCCGACTTCGAGGTGAACGGACGACCGCTCACAGTCGTCTCGTGCTACGTGCACTCGGGCGAGGCGAACACACCGAAGCAGGTCGAGAAGTACAAGTTCCTCGACGCTCTCACCGTGCGCCTTCCCGAGCTGCGTCAGCACTCGGAGCTCGCACTCGTCGTGGGCGACCTCAACGTCGGCCACCGCGAGCTCGACATCAAGAACTGGAAGGGCAACCGCAAGAACTCCGGCTTCCTCCCCGAGGAGCGCGCCTACTTCGACCGATTCTTCGGCCCCGAGGGCGAGACGGTGGAGGGCGTCGACGGCTCAACGGGCGCCGGTCTCGGCTGGGTCGACGTCGGACGCCGTTGGGCGGGCGAGGTCGACGGTCCGTATACGTGGTGGTCGCAGCGCGGCAAGGCGTTCGACAACGACACGGGCTGGCGCATCGACTACCACGCGGCGACGCCCGCGCTCGCGGCGACCGTGAAGGACTACGTGATCGACCGCGCCGCATCGTATGACACACGATGGTCCGACCACGCCCCGGTCGTCGTCGACTACGCCATCTGAGCGCAGCGGCATCCACACTCTTCACACTAAGGACGAACAATGACCAAGCCACGCCTCTACTCCGGCATGCAGCCCTCGGCGGACTCACTCCACGCGGGCAACTACGTCGGGGCGCTCGTGCAGTGGAGAAAGATGCAGGAGGAGTACGACGCGTTCTTCTCCGTCGTCGATCTGCACGCGATCTCCGTTCCGCAAGACCCAGCCGAGCTGCGGCAGAAGACGCGTCGCACAGCGGCGCAGTACATCGCGGCGGGCATCGAACCGGAGCGCTCCACACTGTACGTGCAGTCGCACGTGCCCGCCCACACGCAGCTCTCGTGGGTGCTGAACACCATCACCGGGTTCGGTGAAGCCAGCCGAATGACGCAGTTCAAAGACAAGTCGTCGCGCTACGGCTCCGACGGAACGAACGTGGGGCTGTTCACGTACCCGATCCTGATGGCAGCGGACATCCTGCTCTACCAGACGCAGGTCGTGCCCGTCGGCGATGACCAGCGTCAGCACGTCGAGCTCACGCGCAACCTCGCCGAGCGATTCAACTCGCGCTTCGGCGAGGTCTTCACCATTCCCGAGGCGAAGATCCCGGCCGACAGCGCCCGCATCTACGACCTGCAGAACCCGGAGTCGAAGATGTCGAAGTCCGGCGACTCCCCGCAGGGCATTCTGTGGTTGCTCGACGAGCCGAAGGTGCTCCAGAAGAAGATCATGCGCGCCATCACCGACAACGATGGCGTCGTAGCGTTCGACCGCGACGCCAAGCCCGGCGTCTCGAACCTGATGGCGCTCTACGGTGCGGTGACCGGCAGCACGATGCAGCAGATCACCGACGAGTTTGCGGGACACGGCTACGGCGACTTCAAGAAGGCCGTCGCGGGTGCCGTGGTCGCGGAGTTCGAGCCGGTGCGCGAGCGCGCCCTCGAGCTGCTCGACGACCCTGCCGAACTGGACCGACTGTTGGCTGTGAACGCGGAGCGCGCGAATGAGGTTGCGAACGAGACGCTCGCCACGGTGTACGAGAAGGTCGGCTTCCTCGCGAGCGCACGATGACGATTCGCCTGGCGCTCTTCGACCTCGACGACACGCTCATGAATCACCGAGACGCGGTGGTTCGCGGCATCCAACGACATGTCGACTCTCTCGGCGCACCGTACAGCACCGCCGAACTCGATTCGACGACGCTGTGGCACGAACTCGAGGATGCTCACTACCACCGGTATCTGACGGGCGAACTGACCTACGCGGAGATGCGCCGTGTGCGTGCCGCGGAGTTCGCGGGCGCCCACGGTGTCGCTCTCACGGAGACCGAGGCCGATACGTGGTTCGACGGCTACTTCGAACACTATCGCGACAGCTGGCTGCTCTTCGAGGACGCACTCCCCTGCCTCGACGCGATGACAGAAGCGGGCGCCCAGATCGGCGTGATCACGAACGGCGAGCCCGATTTTCAGCACGTGAAGCTGCAGCGCACAGGGCTTGACGGCCGCTTCGGCCACGTCATCGCCTCGGGCGGTGTGGGAGTCGCCAAGCCCGACGCGGAGATCTTCCACGTGGCGTGCGAGCGCTTCGGCGTCGATCCCTCTGACGCACTGTACGTCGGAGATCGTCTGCTGACGGATGCCGTCGGCGCGGCGCGTGCCGGGCTGACGGGCGTGTGGCTCAACCGCTTCGGCGACGATGTGCCGGAGGGCGCCGTCTCGCACGGCAGCGGCACAGCTGATCCTGCGGCACTCGCCGCAGAGAACGACGTGACGACGATCGCGTCGCTCGACGAACTGTCGGAGCTGCTGCGCCGCTGAGCACCGCCACGGCGGCGGTGCTGAGCACCGCGGCATCCACTGTCCTTAACGACCGCGTGCCCCTGCACTCGCAGGGGCACGCGGCGTTTCAGCGTGGATTCGCTGAGACTACTTGACGTCCTCGTCGATCCAGTCGAACGTCTTGGTCACGGCCTTCTTCCAGAGGCGCAGCTGACGCTCGCGCTCGTCGGCGTCCATCTGCGGCTCCCAGCGCTTGTCCTCAGCCCAGTTGGCCGAGAGCTCGCCGAGGTCGTTCCAGAAGCCCACCGCGAGACCCGCGGCGTAGGCCGCACCGAGGGCCGTCGTCTCGACGACCTTCGGGCGGATCACCGGAACCCCGAGGATGTCGGCCTGGAACTGCATGAGCGCATCGTTCGCGACCATTCCGCCGTCGACCTTCAGCTCACTGAGGTCCACACCGGAGTCCGCGTTCACGGCGTCCAGCACCTCGCGCGTCTGGAAGGCGGTCGCCTCCAGAGCGGCGCGGGCGATGTGGCCCTTGTTCGCGAAGCGGGTGAGGCCGACGATCGCGCCGCGGGCGTCGGGACGCCAGTACGGCGCGAACAGACCCGAGAACGCCGGAACGATGTAGACACCGCCGTTGTCCTCCACCGTGTCGGCGAGCTTCTCCACCTCGGGTGCGGACGAGATGAGGTTGAGGTTGTCACGCAGCCACTGGATGAGCGAACCAGTCACCGCGATCGAACCCTCGAGCGCGTAGTGCGGCTTCTCGTCGCCCAGCTTGTAGCCGAGCGTCGTCAGCAGACCGTTCTTCGAGCGGACGATCTCCTCACCCGTGTTGAAGATGAGGAAGTTTCCGGTGCCGTAGGTGTTCTTCGACTCGCCAGTCTGGAACGCTGCCTGACCGAAGGTGGCCGCCTGCTGGTCACCGAGGATGCCGGCAATCGGCGTCTCGCGCAGAAGGCTCGAACCGTGGGCGTGGCCGTAGACCTCGCTCGACGACTTGATCTCGGGAAGCATCGACTTCGGCACCCCGAACACTTCGAGGATGTCGTCGCGCCACTCGAGCGTCTCAAGGTCCATGAACATCGTGCGGCTCGCGTTCGTCACGTCGGTGACGTGGACGCCGCCGTCCGTTCCGCCCGTGAGGTTCCAGAGAACCCACGTGTCGGTCGTGCCGAACAGCAGGTCGCCCGCCTCGGCCTTCTCGCGTGCACCGTCGACGTTGTCGAGGATCCACTTGATCTTCGTGCCGGCGAAGTAGGTGGCCAGCGGAAGTCCGACGATGTCTTTGAAGCGCTCGACTCCGCCGTCCTTCGCGAGCTCGTCGACGATGTCCTGCGTGCGGGTGTCCTGCCACACGATGGCGTTGTAGACCGGCTCACCCGTGTTCTTGTCCCACACCACGGTGGTCTCACGCTGGTTGGTGATGCCGACCGCCGCGATGTCGTGACGCGTCACGTTGGCCTTCGAGAGTGCCTGGCCGATGACCTCGCGCGTGTTCTTCCAGATCTCGTTGGCGTCGTGCTCGACCCAGCCCGCCTTCGGGAAGATCTGCTCGTGCTCGAGCTGACCGGTCGAGACGATCGTGCCCGCCTTGTCGAAGATGATGGCACGCGAGCTCGTCGTGCCTTGGTCGATGGCAATTACGTAGTTCGCCATGGGGAACTCCTTTGTTGTTGCGACTTCGGGTTTGAGACGGCGGGCCGCAGAGCGCGGCCCGCCGAAGGATTACACGAGGCCCGGGAGAAGACCGGCGGTGCCGGCCCATCCGCCGAGGGCGCCGCCGATGAGCGGACCGACGACCGGGACCCACGAGTACGACCAGTCGCTCGAGCCCTTGCCCTTGATGGGCAGAATCGCGTGGGCGATACGCGGAGCGAGGTCACGGGCAGGGTTGATCGCGTATCCCGTCGGACCACCGAGGGAGATACCGATGGCGACAACGACGAGGGCGACAGGCAGAGCGCCGAGCGAGGCCAGGCCCGCGGCGTCGCCGTGCTGGCCGAACGCGATGACGAGGAACACCAGAACGAAGGTTCCGACGATCTCTGTGAGGAGGTTCCAGCCGTAGCTGCGGATCTCGGGACCCGTCGAGAAGACCGCGAGCTTCGCGCCCGGGTCATCCGACTCGTCGAAGTGCTTCTTGTACGACAGGAACACGATGATGGCGCCGAGGAACGCCCCGAGCATCTCCGAGCCGAAGTACAGGAATGTGGTTCCGAGTGTGACTGCCACGCCCGGAACGAATTCCTCAGCGCCGCTGGCGACGATGCCGACGGTCACGGCGGGGTTGAGGTGAGCTCCCGAGACCGCGGCGGCGACAACGCCGACGTAGACTGCGAGACCCCATCCGAAGTTGATCAGCAGCCAGCCGCCGTTGAATCCCTTCGTTTTCGCAAGCACGACGTTAGCGACGACGCCGCCACCGAGGATGATGAGCAGTGCTGTGCCAACGACCTCGGAGATGAAAATCGATCCAAGTGCCATGTGTCTTCTTTGACCTTCCAGTAGAGAGGAGCCGCGGCACGGGTGTTCGCGGCTGTGATGCAGGTTGTCAGGCCCGCCTCTTCACTCCAGAACCTAACCGGGTCCGGGGTGCGAAACAAGAGCAGGCCCCTTCGGGTTTTACGCGGGGGTGGCAGTCTCCTTCCGCCGGGTGACATTCACGCCGTGGGCCTCCCGCAGGATCCGTGCGGCGTGTTCGAGTTCGTGTTCCGTCTTCGCGGCATCCCAGCCGAGCTCCGACGCGACGATCGGGGCGATCTCGTCGAGCAGCGCGTCAGAGACCTGTCCGGTGAACGCAAGGCTGGTGCGGCGCTTCAGCACATCGATCAGGTGGACGACCTGCTCGGTGCGCACCAGATAGGCGATCTCCTCGCGTGAGTACTCGGGTGCGTTCGTCAGCGGGGTGTCCGACGTGGCGTCGAGTTCGTCGATGACGGATGCGGCTCGCGTGCCGTACCGCTCGAGCAGCGCGTCGGCGCGCTCTCGCGAGATGGTGTCGCTGTGCGCTGCGAGCCACGTCGTGCGCGCGGCATCCGTCTTCGGGTAATCACGGCCGCCGCCGATCGGCATGCCCGCCGTCGAGGTGGCGCGCGATGCGCCGATGCGCTCGAGAACCGCGTCGCCGAGCTGCTCGCCGAGCGCGCGGAAGGTCGTCAGCTTGCCGCCGACCAGGCTGAGCAGCGGAGTGCCGTCGAGCTCACCGGGAACGATGCGATAGTCACGCGAGACGAAGCCGGGCTGCGTGTCTCCGTGGCCGGGCAGCGGCCGGATGCCGGAGAAGCGGTAGACGATCTGCGAGCGGTCGACGTGAACGTCGGGGAAGACGTGCTTCACGAGGTCGAAGAAGTAGTCGACCTCCTCCTCGGTGCAGACCGCGGGCTCAGCCGGGTCAGCGTCGATGTCGGTTGTGCCGACCATGACGCGGCCCTTGAGCGGGTAGATGAGGACGATGCGACCGTCCTCGTGCTCGAAGAAGATCTCGTTGCCGCCGGTCGCCTCGAGCAGCTCGGGGTTGTCCATGACGATGTGCGACCCCTTGGTGCCGCCCATGAACGCGGTGTCGGTGCCGAGTGCCCGGTTGGTGAGGTCCGTCCACGGTCCGCTCGCGTTGACCACGAGGTCGGCCGTGAGGGTGAAGGTCTCGCCCGTCGCGTTGTCGCGCACGGTGACGCCGCCGTCGAAGCCGACCGCTTCGACGTAGTTCGCGGCGCGAGCGTGGGGTCCGGCCGCGAGTCCGTCGCGGAGAACGTCGAGCGCGAGGCGCTCCGGGTCGTGCACGGAGGCGTCGTAGTACGTCGCCGTGTACTTCAGATCGCGGTTGAAGCGCGGGTGCGCCTCGAGGGACTTCGTCTTGCCCCGGAAGGTGTGGCGCGGCACCGCTCCCCCGTCGCGGGAGAACGAGTCGTACATCATCAGACCCATTTTGATGAGCAGTGCGCCGCGCTCCTGCGGCTTGCCCTGCTTGTGGGTGAGGAATCGCAGCGGAGCCGACAGGATGCCGGAGAAGGTCGAGAAGATCGGCACCGTCGTCTCGAGCGGCTTGACGTAGTGCGGCGCGATCTTGACGAGACCGTTGCGCTCCTGAACGGACTCGCGCACGAGGCGGAACTCGCCGTTCTCGAGGTAGCGGATGCCGCCGTGGATCATGTGCGAGGATGCCGCGGATGCGCCGGAGCACCAGTCATCGCGTTCGATGATGGTGACGTCGACTCCCTGAAGCGCGAGATCGCGGAATGTCGAGATTCCGTTGATTCCCCCACCGATGATCAGCACCTGGCTGTGCGGGCGCTCGGAAATGGAGCGCACGCTGTCTCGCATGCGTTCGGACTGTTCGCGCGTCATTGGGATCACTCCTCGTCGGATCCGGGCAGCTGTACCTCGTTGCCCTCGTGCCCCCATCATGACCACGAGATACACTGTCGTTCAAAGCGAGTGCACAAACGTGCAAGGAGGACGCGGTGGCGAAGAACTCGACGAATGCAATCTCCGGCAAGACCCGAGACGCTCTCATGGCAGCGCAGCTCTACTACCTGCAGGACCTCACGATGGACGCCATCGCGCATGAGCTCCACACCTCACGATCCTCGGTTTCTCGCCTGTTGAGTCACGCTCGAGACACCGGACTCGTGACCATTCAGGTGTCGAGTCCGCTCGATATGCCGCAGCAGCTCGAGGCCGACATCCGGTCGCGTTTCGGTGTCGTCGCGCACGTCGTTCCTGTGCCCGATCAGTCGAGCGACGTCGACCGGCTGGACCGCGTTGCGCTCATGGCTGCACGAATTCTCGGCAGCTTCGTCGACTCGAATATGTCGATCGGCGTCGCGTGGGGTGCGACGATGACGGCCGTCTCACGGCACCTCGTGCCCAAGAGCACCCACAACACGCGCATCGTGCAGCTCAACGGAGCGGCGAACCCACGAACGACAGGGCTCGTCTACGCGAGTGAGCTGCTGCAGCGCTTCGGAACCGCCTACGGTGCCGCTGTTCAGCAGTTCGCCGTGCCCGCGCTGTTCGACGATCCGGAGACGAAGCGCGCGATGTGGCGCGAGCGCAGCGTGCGACGCGTGCTCGACATGCAGCGGAACATGGACATGACGGTGTTCGGCCTCGGCTCCCCTTTCGCGGTCGTGCCGAGCCACGTCTACGTCGGCGGATACCTCGACGACGACGACCTTCGCTCCATGCAGGAGTCGCAAGTCGTCGGCGATGTCGCCACCGTCTTCTACCGCGAGGACGGTTCGAGCGACGGCATCGAGATCAACACGCGCTCCTCCGGTCCCGATCTCGACGTGCAGCGGCGGGTCGCGCGGCGCGTCTGCATTGTGGCCGGCGAGAGCAAGCTGCAGAGCCTTCGAGGTGCGCTTGCGGCGGGCCTGATCACCGATCTCATCGTGGACGTCACGACGGCGCGCAAGCTGCTCTCCTGAACGGCATCGCACCGGCATCCGTCACCGAGGGACACAGAGCCGAAACCCAGTCCAGGTGGCGTAGCATGTGGAGTACACGAAACGTGCTCCGGGGTCGGTGAGAGTCCGAACCGGCGGTGACAGTCCGCGACCCTCCCTCGGGAGGCTGATCCGGTGAAATTCCGGAACCGACGGTTATGGGCTGCCATTCGCAGCTCGAGTCCGGAAGGGAGGCAGCACGTGGCGTCGCCCGTGTCGCGACGCGCGTGGACGCTACCCGGAGCGCCCAGATGAGAAGGAGCGCCGGTGGCCACAGATCGCGAGCAGCAGCTCATGCGGCACGCGTTCGCGCTCGCCCAGAACGGCCCGGAGCGCGGCGTCAATCCGCGCGTCGGCTGCATCATCGCGACCCCGGACGGCACCGTGCTGAGCGAAGGCTGGCACATGGGCGCCGGCACTCCGCACGCCGAGGTCGCCGCACTCTCGACTCTGGCGAAGGATGCCGCGCGCGGAGCGACCGCGATCGTCAGTCTCGAACCCTGCAATCACACCGGCCGAACCGGACCGTGCGTCGACGCGCTCCTGGACGCGGGCATCGCGCGCGTCGTCTTCGCCGCGTCGGACCCGGGGCGTCACTCCCGCGGAGGCGGAGCGCGGCTCGCCGCAGCCGGCGTCGATGTCGAGGGCGGCGTCCTCGCCGCCGACGCCGAGGCGCTCCTCGGCGACTGGCTGCCGACTGCGCGACTGCATCGTCCGCTCGTCACACTCAAATGGGCCTCGTCCCTCGATGGGCGAACGGCCGCGCCGGACGGCTCGAGCATGTGGATCACCGGGCCCGAGTCCCGCGCGGATGCCCACCTGCTGCGAGCGCGGCACGACGCGATCGCGGTGGGCACGGGAACCGTCCTCGCCGATGATCCCTCGCTCACGGCGCGCGACGCGGACGGAGTTCTGCTCGACGCGCAGCCCGTTCCCGTGGTGTTCGGCAGGCGGGCTGTGCCGGAGAGCGCAGCGCTTCGACGGCATCCTCACCCCTTCACTCACTACGACGGACGCGATCTCTCACACGACCTCTCTGACCTGCGCGACCGCGGCGTGCGCACGCTCTTCCTCGAGGGCGGCGCCACGCTCGCATCCGCGCTGCTGCGCGCCGGACTCGTCGACACGATCGTCGCCTACCTCGCACCGGCGCTCATCGGCGGCGACCGACTCGCGCTCACAGACATCGGCGTGCGCACCATCGACGATGCGCTTCGCCCTCAGCTCACAGACGTCACGCGCACCGGAGACGATGTGCGCCTCACCCTCAGCATGAAGGGAAACCGCTAATGTTCACCGGCATCATCGAAGAGATCGGCACTGTGATCGCGACCGAGCGGCACGGCACGTCGCTGCGGCTGACCGTGGAGGGTCCGCTTGCGGTCTCCGACGCGCAGCACGGCGACTCGATCTCGGTCTCGGGTGTCTGCCTCACCGTCGTCGAGCAGGGAGACGACTGGTTCACGGCGGACGTCATGGGCCAGACCCTCGAGATGTCGACGCTCGACACGGTCGACGTCGGCCGCCGCGTCAACCTGGAGCGCGCCGCGCACGTCGGCGATCGACTCGGCGGGCACATCGTTCAGGGGCACGTCGACGGCACCTCCCGGGTCGAGCAGATCCGCGACGACGTGAACTGGCGGGTGCTGCGGTTCTCGCTTCCGGCCGGCCTCGCACGGCTCGTCGTCGACAAGGGCTCGATCGCCGTCGACGGCACGTCGCTCACGGTCAGCACCGTAGCGCCCGCCGAGCTGCCCGATCAGTGGTTCGAGGTCTCGCTCATTCCTGAGACGCTCGAGGCCACGACGCTCGGACATCTGGCGGTGGGCGACCGAGTGAATATCGAGACGGACATCATCGCCAGACACGTCGAACGGATGCTGGCGCGCGACGCCGCTGAAGGGAGCTCACGATGAGCCTTGCAACGATTCCTGAGGCGCTCGAAGCGCTGCGCCAGGGCAAGCCGGTCCTCGTCGCCGATGACGAGTCGCGCGAGAACGAGGGCGACGTCATTCTGTCCGCCGAGCTCGCCACGCAGGAGTGGCTGGCCTGGACGATCCGCCACACGAGCGGCTACATCTGCGCGCCCATGACGAACGAGATCGCCGACCGTCTGCACCTCCCGCTCATGGTGGAGAACAGCGAAGACCCCCGCGGCACGGCGTACACGATCTCCGTCGACGCGGCCGATCGAGTCTCCACGGGCATCAGCGCCGCGGACCGTGCGCACACGCTGCGCACCCTCGGCAACCCGGCCTCGACGCCCGCGAGCATCATCCGTCCCGGCCACGTGCTTCCGCTCCGCGCCCGCGACGGCGGAGTGCGCGAGCGCGACGGGCACACCGAGGCGGCCGTCGACCTCATGAAGCTCGCCGGGCTCACCCCCGTGGGCGCGATCTGCGAGGTCATCCGCGACGACGGCGAGATGATGCGCCTGCCGGGACTCATCGAGCTCGGCGAGCAGCACGACGTGCCCGTCATCACGATCGCGGAGCTGATCCGCTACATCGAGGCGAACCCGACCGCCTCTGCGGCGTGCACGTCGCAGCCGAGCATCCCGGAGTCCTCCGAGGTGATCTTCGAGGTCGAGACGACCGTGCCCACGACGCACGGGACGTTCCGCATGCGCGCGTACCGCGACCGCAAGACCGGCGCCGACCACGTCGCGATCATCGCCGGCGACCTCGCTCCCGGCGCGCTCGCCCGCGTGCACTCGGAGTGCCTCACCGGCGAGGCGTTCGGCTCGCTCAAGTGCGAGTGCGGTCCGCAGCTGGATGCCGCGCTCGACACGATCCAGCGCCATGGCGGCATCGTGATCTACCTGCGCGGGCACGAGGGCCGCGGCATCGGTCTCATCAACAAGCTGCGCGCCTACAAGCTGCAGGAGGACGGCCTCGACACCCTCGACGCGAACCTCGCCCTGGGGCTTCCCGCTGACGCGCGTGACTACACCGCAGCATCCGCGATTCTGGCCGACCTCGGACTCGACACCGTCCGCGTGCTCACCAACAACCCGAACAAGGTGCAGCAGCTCGAGTCGCACGGCATTCACGTGACCGAGCGGGTGCCGCTCGTCGTGGGCGTCGGTCCCTTCAACTCCGACTACCTTGCGACCAAGCGCGACCGCATGGGCCACCAGCTCGAGCAGTCCCTCGCGCCGGGCAGCCCGACCACCTGACCACATCCATCCGCAGATCATCTGCACCATCACGCACGAGGAGAACCATGAGCGGAGCAGGCTCCCCCACGCTGAACGTCGACGGCACGGGGCTCAACATCGTCATCGTCGCCGCGAGCTGGCACGACACCATCATGAACGGGCTGATCGACGGCGCTGTCCGCACGCTTGACAGCGCCGGAGCGAATCACACGCTGGTGCGCGTGCCGGGAAGCTTCGAGCTGCCGGTCGTGTCGAAAGCGGCACTGGAGAACGGTGCCGACGCGGTCGTCGCGCTCGGTGTCATCATTCGCGGCGGTACGCCTCACTTTGAGTATGTGTCGGATGCCGCGACAAGCGGTCTCACCCAGGTGAGCATCGAGACCGGCAAACCCGTCGGGTTCGGTGTGCTGACCCTCGACGATGAGCAGCAGGGCATCGATCGCGCCGGTCTCCCGGGCTCGAAGGAGGACAAGGGCACCGAGGCGGCGGAGGCCGCCATCGCGACAGCCCGGGCGATCGCCGACCTGCGCTGAACACCGGCTGCGCTGAGCACGGCTGCGCTGAATACTGGCTGCGCTGAGCGCCGGCTTCGCTGGCGCAGTCTCAACTGCGCTGCAGAAAAGGTTTTGCGCTCTCGGAATTTCGAGAGCGCAAAACCTTTTCTGTAGCGCGCCGGTATGGGACACGCTGAAACAGGGGCATCGGAACGAGCCGCGCCGGCGAAGGAGTCTCGGCGGCCGACGAGCTGGTGCTACGGCTTCCAGACCATGAGCACGACGACCGCGATGAGCAGGATCGTCGAGATTCCGCTGCCCGCGGCGATCGCCGGGTAGCCGGAGCCCTCGGCGGAGCCATCGGACAGCGCGGCCGCCGCCTTGCGCATCGACGGAACCACGAGCACGAGGTTGATGATCGTCGCCGCTGCCCAGAGCACGAGCGACCACAGGATCCACGGCGTCGAGATGGAGATGTCGTACTCGCTCATCCCCATGATGCCGAAGCCGAACACCACCACAAGCACCGAGAGCCAGCTGAAGATCATGGTGGACTTCGCAAGCACAGCGACCTGACTGCCGTTGCCCGCACGCACCGCACGCATCGCCGTCATCGGAAGAATCGCCATGGGGCCGACGATGAAGACCGCCGCGACGACATGAAGCACGCTGAAGAGAGTTTCCATGCTTCAAGGCTAATCCGCGGCACGATCCGTAGCATCAATCCTTCGATGGGTTTGGGGCGCGGCGCCGGAGAGGGCTTTCCAGCATCAAGAACCGCGGCCAGCGGCATCCGTTCAATCTTTCTGCGAATTCGCCATGAGGCGTAGGATCAGCAGGTCCCGCCACAAGCAGGGGCCTCGTCAGAACTGAGTGCCGACCGTGCCCACCCCGCACGATCGCACGCAGCCGCAACTCCACGCAATCGAAGGCTCATGTCCAAGGCATCCATCACGACACCCAACGCCACACCGGAAGTCCCCACACCCGCGAACCCGCGCTCCCGAGTGATTCTCGCGAGCATGATCGGGACGACGATCGAGTTCTACGACTTCTACGTCTACGCGACCGCTGCGGTTCTTGTCTTTCCGCGCCTCTTCTTCCCCGAGGGAGACCCGACCGTGGCCCTCCTCTCGTCGTTCGCCGTCTTCGGGGCGGCGATGGTTGCGCGACCGCTCGGTGCGATCTTCTACGGGCACCTCGGTGACCGCAAAGGCCGCAAGACGACGCTCGTCGCCTCCCTCATGACGATGGGAATCGCGACGTTCCTCATCGGGTTCCTCCCCACATATCACCAGGTCGGCTGGTGGGCGCCGCTGTTCCTCGTGATCTTCCGTCTCGCGCAGGGCTTCGCGCTCGGCGGCGAGTGGTCGGGCGCCGCGCTCGTCGCGACGGAGAACGCACCGAAGGGCAAACGCGCCTGGTACGGCACGTTCCCGCAGCTCGGTGCGCCGCTCGGCTACATCGTTGCGAACGGTCTGTTCATTCTGATCTCGGTGCTGCAGCCCGCCAACGGCGGCGTCAACGAGCAGTTCCTCGCCTGGGGATGGCGCGTGCCGTTCTGGTTCTCGATCATCATGGTGATCGTCGGTGTGATCGTGCGACTCAAGCTCGTCGAGTCGACTGCGTTCTCGTCGACGGTCTCGAAGGGCGCTGTGCGCAAGGTTCCGCTCGGAACCGTGCTGCGCAACAACTGGCGCGAGCTCATTCTCGGCACCTTCTTCATGCTGGCGACCTACGTGCTCTTCTACCTGATGACGACGTTCGTGCTGAGCTACGGAACGAATGCGCCGGATGCCGCCCTCTCGGGTCTCGGCTATGACCGCACGACGTTCATCCTCATGTCGATCTTCGGCGTCGTGTTCTTCGGAATCTTCACGCTCCTCTCTGGGCCGTGGGCCGATAAGTGGGGTCGTCGCCGCACGCTCATCTGGGTGACGCTCGCGATCGTCGTGTTCGGTCTGCTGTTCGTTCCGCTTCTCGACGGCGGACTCGTCGGCGTCCTGGCGTTGCTGGTCGTCGGATTCTCGCTCATGGGAATGACCTTCGGGCCGATGGGCGCACTGCTGCCTGAGCTCTTCCCGACGAACGTGCGCTACACCGGCTCCGGCGTCTCGTACAACGTGTCGTCGATCCTCGGCGCCGCCGTTGCGCCGTTCATCGCCGTCGCACTGTGGAGCGCGGGCGGCGGAAGCCCGTTCTGGGTCGGTGTCTACCTTTCGGTGATGGCGCTCATCACCCTGGTCTCGCTGCTGGTCAGCACAGAGACCAAGGATGTCGACATGGAGAAGTAGCTTCACGCACTGTCACCACGAAGGCTCCGCCTCAGTCCAAGAACAGGGCGCGGAGCCTTCGTGTTGTGAAGACCAATCCGATGAGCGCCATGATCGCGAAGTACAGCACGTGCCACAGCATCCCGACCTCGACCACGCCGGTCGTGAGACCCCGCACCAGCTCGACCCCGTGCCACAGCGGCAGCGCTTGAATGACGACCTGTACGCCCTGCGGGTACACGCTGAGCGGAAAGAACGTGGCCGAGAACAGGAACATCGGCATCAGGATGAAGTTGATCCAGTCCATGTGCTGGAAGGTCTTCATATAGCTCGTGACCGCCATGCCGAAGCTCGCGAAGCCGAACGCGATGAGCAGTACGGCGGGGAACGCCAGCAGGGCCCACCACGACAGGTTGAGGCCGAGCACCTGCATGACGAGCATGAACCCGAACGCGTACAGCGCCCCGCGGATGAGCGCGAGAGCGATCTCCCCCAGAGCGATGTCGAACGGGCCGAGCGAGGTCGCGAGCATCCCCTCGTAGATCTTCGAGAATTTGATCTTGAAGAACACGTTCCACGTCGAGTCGTAGACCGCCCCGTTCATCGCCGCGACCGCGAGCAGCGCCGGAGCGATGAATGCGGCGTAGGGAATCTCGGTTCCGCCCGGCCCTTCGACGTCGCCGACGAGAGCGCCGAGGCCGATGCCCATCGAGAGGAGGTAGAAGATCGGCTCGAAGAAGCCGGAGATCATGACGAGCCAGTTCGTGCTGGCCGTCGCGCGCCAGCCGCGCAGCATGACCGAGCGGGCGTTGCCGGCGTAGAGAGCTGAGGGCCCGCGAGTGCGTCGCCGGGCGGGGGCGGTCTGGATGCTCATCGGTTCAGCCTCCTCGCGGCGACGCGGCGCGCCAGCATCCACCCGATCACGGTGAGAGCAACGAGGTACGCGACATGAGTGACGCTGAGCCACACCGGTTCGTGATGACCGTAGGCGAGAACGCGGCCGAGTTCGGTGCCGTGCCAGAGGGGCGACGCCCAGCCGATCCACTGCAGAAACCACGGCAGCTGCGAGAGCGGAAACACGGTGCCGGAGAACAGCGTCAGCGGAAGCACGAGAAACCGCATGACCATGGCGATCTGACCGCTGTCGCTCTCGAGCGTGGCCACGTATGCCATGAGCAGTGTGCCGAAGGCGAGACCGGTGAGGACCGCCGGCACGAGCGTCCACCAGCCGAGTTCGCCCGGCACCGCGCCGAAGAACAGCATGAAGATGAAGTACAGCACGCTCGTGACGATGAGGCGCGCGGTCACCGCGATGACCTGGCCGTCGATGATCTGCCCGGGCGTGATGGGGCTCGCGCTCATGCCCGTGAAGGTCGGGTTCCACTTGAAGCCGAGCATGATCGGGTAGCTGAACTCCTCCGCCGCCGCTTCGAACGCGGCCATCGCCAGGAGCGCCGGCGCCACGAACACGAGGTAGCTCACCGCGAGCCCGTTCTGCTCGACGTTCGCATCGACGAGGCTCGCGAGCCCGACGCCCATCGCGAAGAGATACATGAGCGGCGAGCCGACGCCGGTGACGATGACGGTCTGCAGGTAGGCGCGCATGTTGCGGAAGCGGTGCTCCGCGATGTACCACGCGCCGAAGCGACGGACCCGCCGCGCGGCTGCGATCGCGTGAGCGGCATCCGCCCTCATGCCTGTGTCAGCGGTCATTCGATCAGGCTCCGACCGGTCAAGCGCAGAAAGACGTCTTCGAGGCTCGATCGCCGAACAAGGCTGGTGATCGGTTGGCGTCCGCTGTCGGTGACGGCGGCGAGCGCGGCCTCGCCGTCGTGGGCGTAGATCAGGATGCGGTCGGGCAGCGCCTCGACACGGTCGCCGATTCCGTCGAGCTGGCGCGCGACCGTTTCGTTGTTCTGCGAGCCGAAGCGCACCTCGAGCACCTCACGTGACGAATACTGGCGGATCAGCTGCGACGGAGACCCCTCCGCCATGATGCGCCCGTTGTCGACCACGACAAGACGATCGCAGAGCTGCTCGGCTTCGTCCATGTAGTGGGTGGTGAGCACGAGCGTCGTGCCCTGCTCCTTGAGGCGGAACAGCCTGTCCCACAGAATGTGGCGGGCCTGCGGGTCGAGACCGGTGGTCGGCTCGTCGAGCAGGAGGATGCGCGGGTCGTTGATGAGCGCGCGGGCGATCGTCAGGCGGCGCTTCATGCCTCCGGAGAGATCGTCGACTCTCGACTTCACTTTGTCTTCGAGCTGCGCGAAGGCCATGAGCTCGTCTGCGCGCTGCGCGACCAGCTTGCGCGGAAGCCCGAAGTAGCGGCCGTAGACGATGAGGTTCTCGCGAGCGCGGAGCTCTTCGTCGAGGTTGTCGGCCTGCGGCACGACTCCGAGCTGCGAACGGATCTCGGGCCCGTGCTCGTCAGGGTCGAGACCGAGGATGCTGAGCTGCCCAGCCGTCCGCGATGAGACCGCGCCGATCATGCGCATCGTCGTCGACTTTCCGGCCCCATTCGGACCGAGCAGCCCGAACGACTCTCCGGGTTCGACCTCGAACGAGATTCCTCCGACGGCGGCGAAGTCGCCGTACTTCTTGACGAGGCTGCGGGCTTCAATGACGGGCTCTGGCACGGCCATCAGCTTATGCGGGGCGACCGACGCTGCCAAGAAGTTTCGCGACGATGACGCCGCAGAAGCGCTCGGCTCTACCGGAGACGGCTCTTTCCGACGATGATCCCGACGATTCCCAGCACCAGCAGAACGAATCCGATGACGAGAGCGATCATTCCCGGAGCCGTGAAGCTCGCGGCGAAGTCCCTGAACGCGTCGACATTTCCGCCGCCGCCGAGGATGAAGAGGCCGTATGGGATCGCCATGATGACGCATCCTGCCAGCCCGAGGAGGACGCCGAGCACCACCGCGACGATTCCCCAGATGCGCAGAGGGTGCATCCGGCGACGCGGGCTCTGCATGTATCGCGGCACGGCGTGAGGCGGCTGGGGGTATTGAGGCGGCTGGGCGTGACTCATGGTGTCACCCTAGGCAGATTTCACGCGCGACGGGAGCAGGATGGGTACTCCTCCCCCGAGACGATGCCGACCCCGAGACGATGCCGAGCGCTGATGCCTTGGGCAGCGTGCTCCGGGCGGTTGGGGCACCTCCACGGCATCCCTCATGACCTGGAACGCCCGACCCAGTTCATGATGAGCGCGTGCGCAAGCGGCGGATTCTCATGCAGCAAGGCATGCCCAACACCGTCGAGAACGGCGACGGTCGCACGCGGATAGTCTGCGGCGATGCGAACGGGGCCCGCGAAACCGGCGGTCGCGTCCTGCCTGCCGGCGAGGATGAGGGTCGGCGCTTCAATGCCCGACGACTCGTCGGGTCCGCCGGAGATCTCCCAGCGGGAGAAGATCCTGGAGAGAGCGTCCTCGTCGACGAGCGCACTTGAGACGGCGACGCGCTCCCGAAAGCGCTTCAACGTCTCGGCCGTCTGCACGACGAAGTACGTGCGGTACGTTTCGGCATCCGTGTCGCTGAGTACACGCAGCAGGTCTGGATCTGACACGAGAACCTCGTGCTGCGGGACTGAGTCGGTGAACTCCCCCACTGGACAGATCAGCGCCAGCCCGCGCGTCAGTTCAGGGCGGCGGTGCGCGATCGCCCTCGCGAGGTAGCCGCCGTAGGAGTGTCCGAGAAGGAGGAAGGGTTCGCCGCCGATGGTCGCGTCGATGAAACCGAGAACGACCTCGAGCACGTCATCGTTGCTCGCGACTGATTCCGGGGCGGTCGTGCGGCCCATTCCCGGAAGGTCCGGGTAGATGCGGCGAACTCCGGGGACGTCTGCGAACATCGGCTCGAGCGCACCCTCGAGCTCCCTGTGATCGACGCCTGCTCCGTGCAGTGCCACCAGAGGGATTCCGGCACCGTGCTCCGCGTAGTGGACGGAGACACCGAGAACGCTGGTCTCCATGAGGTGACACTACGCCTCTCCCGCAGTTCGCGCGCCTTCTGCGGAGTTTTCGGCCGGCGGATTGTTTTCAGGTGTACCAGATACCGCTTTCCGAGAATGGGAAAGCGGTATCTGGTACACCTGGACGCTCGTGGCGAGCGGGTGGGCGCGGTGGGTGGGCGCGGTGGGCAGACTGACGGGTGCGGTGGATGGGCGAGGTGGGTGGGTGCGCTGAGCAGACAGACGGATGCGTTCGGCAGACGCGCGGGGGTGCGGAGCCGCTAGGCCAGGGAGACGGTCGCGCCCGCGGCACGCAGCTCGTCGACGACGGCGCGGTCTGCCTCGGCATCCGTCACGATCGTGTCGACCTGCGACAGCAAAGCGACGTGCCCGACCGTGATCCGCGCCAACTTCGACGAGTCCGCGGTGATGATCACGCGGTCGGATGCCTCGACCATCGCACGTTTGATCTCGGCTTCCGGGAGGTTGACGTTGGTCACGCCGGCATCCACGTCAATTCCGTTGCAGCCGAGAATCGCGACATCGGCGTGCACAGACACGAGCAGCTGCTGTGCCATCGGGTTCACGAGCGAGTGCTGCAGCGGCCGGAGCGAACCGCCCGTCACGATCACCGAGATGCGCGGGATCGCCGGTTCGAGCGCGAGGGCCGTCGCGAGTCCGTTCGTCACGACGACGACATCGTGCAGCTCGGTGCGGTCGACCAGGGCCTCGGCCACGGCGAGCGCGGTGGATCCGACGTCGAGAAAGACGCTCTGGCCGGCGTCGATGAGGCCCGCGGCGCGGCGCCCGATCGCGGATTTCGATGCAGTGTCGGCCTGCGAGGTCTGCTCGACCGGCGCTTCAGGGGCGGTGGATGCCGACACAGCACCGCCGTGAACGCGACGGGCAGCGCCGCTTTCGACCAGAGCGTCGAGGTCGGTGCGGGCGGTCACGCTTGAGATCGCGAAGTCGCGGGCGATGTCAGCGACGCGGATGTAGCCGCGCTGCTCGAGGCGCTCCCTGATGCGGGAACGGCGCACTTCCGCTGGGAGTGTTGCGGCATCCGTCATGTCTATATCTTCGTTTACTTATCTTTACTTATCAATACGCAAGCGATAGATTCGAGGATGCCGCTGCACGCGCGTTCTCGTGCCGCCGGACGTACTCAGCGCTACAGTTCCGGCACTGCGCTACAGGAATTTCTGTAGCGCAAACCCGAACAAATAGCGCGGTGGGTGTCGATTGGGTGGGAGCAGCGGGTGCGTGCGGATGGTTGCGAAGCAGACGGTGGCTGAGAACGTGAGGCGACAGACGGTGGCTGAGCATGCGGGGATAGAGAAGGTGGAGACATAGATGAGCGGGACCGAACAGAACGCGCTTCCCGACGACGCCGTGGGCGCATCGGCCGGAGTGCGCGACAGCGCATCGGCCGGAGTGCGCGACAGCGCATCAGCCGGCGCGCGCGACGGAGCCCAGGCCTCAGCCGCCAGGGCGGCCCTGACGGGCGGCATCACCCGCCAGTCGCACCGCCTCGCCGACGGCCGCGAGATCATCTACTTCGACGACCCGGACAGCACCCTGCCCGCCGCGCGCGCCGTCGACGAGCGCACGCTCGACCCGCGCCCGGCGACCGCGACGATGCGCCAAGACCCGCTCACGGGCGAGTGGGTCTCGATCGCCGCCGCGCGTCAGAACCGCGCCTTCCTTCCGCCCGCAGAGCTCGACCCTCTCGCTCCGCAGAGCCCGACGAACCCCTCCGAGGTCCCGAGTCAGTACGACGTCGCGGTGTTCGAGAACCGCTCCCCCTCGTTCGGCCCCGCACTGCGCGACGAGAACGAGCCTCGGGGCCTCTACGACCTGACGCGCATCGGACTCGAACGCACCCGCACCTCGGTCGGCCGCTGCGAGGTCGTCTGCTTCTCACCCGAGCGCGAGGGGTCGTTCGGGTCGCTGAGCCGCACGCGCGCCCGCACCGTGATCGAGGCGTGGGCCGACCGCACCGCGGCGCTCAGCGCCCTGCCGAACGTCCGCCAGGTGTTCCCGTTCGAGAACCGCGGCGTCGAGATCGGCGTCACGCTGCACCACCCGCACGGCCAGATCTATTCCTATCCGTACATCACGCCGCGGACGCAGCGCGTCCTGGACGCCATCGACTCCTACGGACCGTCGCTCTTCCAGGACATCCTCGAGCGCGAGCAGTCGAGCGAGAGGATGCTGCTGCGCGGCGAGCACTGGAGCGCGTTCGTTCCGTTCGCCGCACGCTGGCCCATCGAGGTGCACATGTTGCCGCACCGGCACGTCGCCGACTTCGCCGAGACGACGCCCGAGGAGCGCGACGAGCTCGCGGGGCTGTACCTGCGCCTGCTGCGCGGCGTCGACGCGCTGTACGACACCCCCACGCCATACATCGCCGCGTGGCACCAGGCCCCGGTGGGCGTCGCGCGGGACGAAGTGCGGCTCATGCTGCAGCTCACGTCGCCGCGCCGGGCCGCCGATAAGCTGAAGTACCTCGCCGGGTCCGAAGCCGCGATGGGCGCGTGGATCGGCGACGTTCCGCCCGAGAAACAGGCCCAGAACCTGCGCGATGCGATCCAGCGCGCCGACGTCGCACGGCCCGTCGAGCCGGCGGCATCCTCCCCCTCGTCTGCTCAGGAGAACCGATGACCACCTCACCCCACGTCGCCGCCGATGCCTTCGCCGCGCGCTATGATCGCTCCCCGGACGGGGTCTGGCAGGGGCCCGGCCGCGTCAATCTGATCGGCGAGCACACGGACTACAACGACGGCTTCGTCTTTCCGTTCGCGATCGACCGCAACACGGTCGTGGCGGTCGGCGCGCGCGATGACCGCAGCGTGCGCATGTCGAGCGACTTCGCGGATGCCCCGGCGACGGTCTCCCTCGACGACCTCGACGTCGACGAGCTCGCGGCGGGCACGCTCGAGGGCTGGTCAGCGTATCCGTTCGGTGTGATCTGGGCGCTGCGGCACTTCGGCGCCGACCTGTCGACGGTCCCCGGCTTCGACGCGCACGTCTCCTCCGATGTGCCGGCCGGGGCAGGGCTGTCATCGTCTGCGGCGCTCATGTGCGCCGTCGCCGTCGCCCTGAACGACGAGTGGCAGCTCGGCTTCGACGCTCCGACGCTCGCCCGCGTCGGGCAGCTCGCCGAGAACAAGGCCGTCGGCGCACCGACCGGCATCATGGACGAGAGTGCGTCCCTCTTCGGACGCCGCGATCACGGGGTCTTCCTCGACTGCCGCTCCCTCGACACCGAGGTGATCGAGCTGGGGTTCGAGGATGCCGGGCTCGAGCTGCTCGTCATGAACACGCGCGTCGATCACGCCCACGCGACCGGTGGATACGCCGAGCGCCGTGCCTCGTGCGAGAAGGGCGCCCGCCTGATGGGCGTCGCGAGTCTGCGCGATCTCGACATCGACGACCTCACGCGCGCCGAGCGTGAGCTCGACGACGAGACGTTCCGCCGCGTGCGCCACATCGTCACCGAGAACCAGCGCGTGCTCGACACCGTGCGCACGCTGCGCACCGAGGGGCCGCGCGCGATCGGCGACCTGCTCGACGCCTCGCACGTGTCGATGCGGGACGACTTCGAGATCTCCGTCCCCGAGCTCGATCTCGCCGTGGAGACCGCGCAGAAGTGCGGTGCCGTCGGTGCCCGAATGACCGGCGGCGGGTTCGGCGGAGCGGCCATCGCGCTCGTCGCGCATGACCGAATCGATGAGACGAAGGATGCCGTCGAAGCGGCGTTCGCGAAGGCGGGCTTCCGCGCGCCGGACTGCTTCACGGTGCATCCTGCCGACGCTGCCGGACGCGCGCTCTGAGCCGCGGCATCCCACACCTCTGGTCTCTCGGCACGCCCGTCACAAACCCACCGTCGATTACGCGATGTGGAAATATCTCGCTAGCCTCGGAAGACGATGACTGATTCCTATCCCCCCACATCAGCAATCTCGATCATCCACGCTCCTCGTCAGCTGGAGATACCCGATGCGCTCCGCGCAGACGTTCGCTTTCTCGGCGAACTGCTGGGCCGAGTGCTGATCGAGACCGGCGGAAAGGACCTCCTCGACGACGTCGAGAAGCTGCGCGGCCTGACCATCGCCGCGTACGAGAACGAAGACGCCGCGGCCTTTGAAGAGGCCGAAGAGCTCGTCGCCTCGTTCTCGCCCGCTCGCGCGGAGGAGGTCGCTCGCGCGTTTACGTGCTACTTCCACCTGGTCAACCTCGCTGAGGAGCGCCACCGCGTCCGCGTTCTGCAGGGGCGCAACCCGGAGCCGGGCGAAGACGTCGGCGCATCGTTCACGTCGACCATGGATGCCCTCATCTCGGAGCTCGGCGAAGACGGCGCACAGCAGATGCTCGACGGTCTCGAGTTCCGCCCCGTCCTGACGGCGCACCCGACCGAGGCCAGGCGTCGTGCCGTGGCATCCTCGATTCGCCGCATCAGCGAGCTCGTCGCCACCAACGACGACCCTCGACTCGGCGAGAACGTGCAGGCCGAGACGAAGCGCGAGCTGCTCGCCGAGATCAACGTTCTGTTCCGCACCGCGCCACTGCGCTCGACTCGGCCGACGCCGCTCGACGAGGTCCGCACGGCGATGAACATCTTCGACCAGACGCTGTTCGAGGCGATGCCGCGCATCTACCGCCTCATCGACGACCGTCTCACGGGCAAGGCCGCTGGCACTCGCCCGCCGCGCTCGCACTCGTTCGTGCGCTTCGGCTCGTGGATCGGCGCCGACCGCGACGGCAACCCGAACGTCACCGCGAAGATCACCCGGCAGGCCGCGGCGATCCAGTCGGAGCATGTGCTGCTCGGGCTTGAGCGCGCCGCCAACCGTGTGGGCAGGATGCTCACGCTCGACGCCGGCGACACCGCACCGAGCCCCGAGCTGCTGCAGCTGTGGCAACGTCAGCGCTCGCTCGCCGATGAGCTGACGAGCGAGATCGCCACGCGGTCCCCCAACGAGCCGCACCGCCGCGTTGTGCTGATGGTCGCCGAACGCATCGCCGCCACGCGTCGACGCAACGCCGACCTCGCGTACAGCGGCCCCGAGGAGCTGCTCGCCGAGCTGCACACCGTGCAGGACTCCCTCGTGGCTGCGGGCGACAAGCGCAGCGCCTACGGCGAGGTGCAGGGGCTCATCTGGCAGGTCGAGACCTTCGGGTTCCACCTCGCCGAGCTTGAGGTCCGCCAGCACTCGAAGGTGCACCGCCAGGCCCTCGACGAGCTGGACCGCGGCGTGCAGCCGAGCGAGATGACCGATGAGGTGCTCGACGTGTTCCGCACGATCGGCGTCCTGCAGAGCCGTTACGGTGTGGATGCTGCGCGACGGTACATCATCTCGTTCACGCAGCACGTGGACGACATCGCCAACGTGCACCGCCTCGCGCGCTACGCGTTCGGCGAGGGCGAGACGCCCGTGCTCGACGTCATTCCGCTCTTCGAGACCTTCAACGACCTCAAGAACGCGCCGGAGATCCTCGAGAAGATGATCGAGCTTCCGGACGTCAAGAAGCGCCTCGACGAGACCGATCGCCGCCTCGAGGTCATGCTCGGCTACTCCGACTCTTCGAAGGACGTCGGACCGGTCTCCGCGACCCTGACGCTCTATGAGGCGCAGGACGCCATCGCCCGCTGGGCGGAGCGTCACAGCATCCGTCTCACTCTCTTCCACGGTCGCGGTGGCGCCATGGGTCGCGGCGGCGGACCCGCCAACGAGGCCGTGCTCTCGCAGCCGCCCGGGTCGGTCGACGGTCGCTTCAAGCTCACCGAGCAGGGCGAGGTCATTTTCGCTCAGTACGGAAACCCGACGATCGCGCTGCGACACCTGGAGCAGATCGCGTCGGCGACGCTCCTCGCGTCGAGTCCGTCGAACGGCGAGCTCAACGCGAATGCGGCCGACACGTTCGCCGATATGGCCGAGCAGATGGATGCCGCGAGCCGCGAGCGCTTCTACGAGCTCGTGCACGCCGAGGGCTTCGCCCCCTGGTTCGCCGAGGTCACCCCTCAGGAGGAGGTCGGTCTGCTGCCGCTCGGCTCCCGTCCGGCGCGTCGAGGTCTCTCGGTTGAGTCCCTCGAGGATCTCCGCGCGATTCCGTGGGTGTTCTCGTGGTCGCAGGCCCGCATCAACCTCGCGGGCTGGTTCGGGCTCGGCACCGCGCTGAAGGCCGTGGGCGACCACGAGCAGTTGCAGCGGGCGTACCGCGAGTGGCCGCTGTTCACGACCATGATCGACAACGTGCACATGTCGCTCGCGAAGACGGACCCGCGCATCGCGGCCCGCTACCTCGAGCTCGGCGACCGCGAAGACCTCTCGACGCTGGTGCTCGAGGAGATGGAGCGCACCCGCGAGTGGACGCTCATCGCGACCGGCAGCAGCGAGCTGCTCGACAACCGCCAGGTGCTTCAGCGTGCCGTGCGGCTGCGGAGCCCCTACGTCGACGCGCTGTCGCTGCTGCAGCTCCGCGCTCTTCGCACGCTTCGTGGCGCGGCGACGCAGGAGACCGAGACGACCATCGATCAGGCGCGCAACCTGCTGCTGCTCTCCGTGAATGGAGTGGCGGCGGGTCTGCAGAACACCGGCTGATCTGCGAGAAGCTCGTCAGCTGCGAGCGGCGGTCCTTCGGGGCCGCCGCTCGCTGCGTTTCGCGGCGAGCTCGCCTCGGCCACCGTCGCCCCGCCGCGCCCTCCGCAGGGCCTTCCCCTGCTGCCTGGCGCCCTCCGTCCCCTCCGCTGCTCGAGCACCCGGCACCTTCTGCAGCTTCCTCGCCCGGCGCCTCCGCGGCGTCCGCCCTGCCGTCTGCCGCCTCGCACCTCAGCGTTCTCCCTCGCGGGCGCTCACACCTCGCGGCATCCTTCCCCACAGCATCCCTCCTCCCACGCCCGCTGCCCTGCGCTTCAAAGAATCGGTTAACCGGCCGCGGGTGCGGCGTGGCGGCGCGCAACACGCCGCAGCTCCGTTGAAATTTCCGATTCTTTGCCGAGGGTCGGTCGACGTTCGCCTACCCGGCCGCGCCACGTTTCCCGGCCGCGCCACGTTTTCCAGCTTTCAGTCGAGGTCCGTCCACCCCGCGGGAAGGGTCGCGGTCGGCAGGTATCTGCTCGGCACCCAGGCGTCCCAGTCCGCATCGAACGGCCACTCGAGGGACTTCGCGCGAGCGGTGAGCCGCTCACCGGCATCCCTCGCTCGCTCAGCCTCAGCGGGAGCGAACGTGCCGAGCCGCACGAGCCACTCGAGTTCGTCTTCGTCTTTGTAGCGCACCGTCCACGAATCGGTGCCCGGGGTGCCGGAGCACACGACGTCGAGCACCCAGTCCTGCGTGTCGAAGCCGATCGCAGTGCGACGCCACGGCGACTCGAGGTTGCCGTACCAGTCGCCGACCCAGGTGTCGCCGTCGTGCCAGCGCCACACAGACCACTCGTCGCCCTCGCGGTAGACGCGCACGACCGTCGGTCCGTGCCACGCGAGTTCGGCGTGGGTGCCGTCCCAGTCGTCGGGAAGCACGAGTCGGCCGTTCGGTCCGCTTCCTTCGCCAGCGCGCGTGCGGAGGTCGGAGCCGGGAGGCGTGGCGACGGCGATCACCCCGTCGTCGCCGTCCGCGATTGCAAAGCCGGCGACGGCAAATCCGACAGCGCGGCCGTGGCGACCGTACTCGCGGATGCTGCGCAACGCAATCGACCGGTCTGGCTTGAACCTCGACTCGTCATGCGGAGGCGAGTCGTGCACCCCATCGTCCATGGTGCAACGCTAACAGTCGAGGGCGGCGGAGGTCAGTCATTCTCCGGCGGCACCACGGGCGATGCCTCGCCGCCGGTCGCCCGGAGCAGATCGTCGAACGTCGTCGGGTAGACGGTGTTGGGATGCCCCGCCGCGGCCCACACCTCGGGGTAATCGCGGAGCGCAGTGTCGACGACCGTGCGAATCGGCGCAGGATGCCCGACCGGAGCGACGCCGCCGATGACCTGGCCGGTGGCGGAGCGCACGGTCGCGGCATCCGCTCGCTTCACCCTGCCGCCGAGCTTCTGCCCGAGCCACGCGGTGTCGACGCGGTGCGCGCCGGATGTGAGCACGAGCAGCGGCTCTCCGTCCAGAGTGAAGACCAGCGAGTTGGCGATCGCGCCGACCTCGATGCCCAGGGCGGCAGCGGCGTGTGCGGCGGTGGGAGTGGCGTCATCGAACCAGCGGATCTTCGCGGGGAGCCCAGCGGCGGTCAGTGCGGAGGAGACGGCGTCGACCTGGGGCGACGCGGGAGCGGCATCCGTCATGGTTCCGAGTATGCCAGCGGGACCTGAACGGTGCGAAGAATCGGAAAAAAGGATGCCCCTGCGGCGTGTCTTGTGGGGACACGCCGCAGGGGCCTCGAAATTTCCGACTGCGTGCAAGGTGGCTCGGCGGGTGCGCGCTCAGCAGGTTGCAGACTCAGCGGGTTGCGCGCTCAGGAGGTTGCACACCCAGGCGTTGCATGCTCAGGCGTTGCGCACTCCGAGGTTACGTACTCAGTGGGTTGCGCGCTCCGCGGCTTCGACGACGTTCGTCATCAGCAGCGCGACGGTCATCGGGCCGACGCCGCCGGGGTTCGGCGACAGGTAGCCGGCAACGTCCGCGACCGCCGGGTCGACGTCTCCGAACACCTTCGACTTGCCGGTCTCGGGGTTCGGCTCGCGCGTCACGCCCACATCGAGAACTGCGGCACCGGGCTTGACGTCTTCCGGGCGGATCAGGTGCTTCACGCCCGCGGCTGCCACGATCACGTCGGCCTGGCGCAGATAGCGCGGCATGTCGACGGTTCCGGTGTGCGTCAGCGTCACCGTCGCGTTCAGCTCGCGCCGTGTGAGCAGCAGCCCGATCGAGCGACCGATCGTGACACCGCGCCCCACGACGACGACGTGCTTGCCCACGAGGTCGTAGTCGTTTCGCAGCAGCAACTCGATGACACCGCGCGGCGTGCACGGCAGCGGGGTGTCGATCGGCCCATTGACGTTCAGCACGAGCTTGCCCAGGTTGGTGGGATGCAGCCCGTCGGCGTCCTTCGCCGGGTCGATGCGCTCGAGGATGCGGTCCGTGTCGATGTGCTTCGGCAACGGCAGCTGCACGATGTACCCGTGGCAGTCGGGGTCGGCGTTGAGCTCGTCGATCAGCGCTTCGACCTGCTGCTGCGTGGCGTCCGCGGGCAGCTCGCGCTGAATGGAGTTCATGCCGATCGCGACCGACTGCTTGTGCTTCATGCCGACGTACAGCTGCGACGCCGGGTCGGCACCCACGAGCACCGTTGCGATGCCCGGGGTGACGCCCTTCGTCTTCAGCGCGGCGACGCGCTCGGTCAGTTCGGCCTTGATTTCGGCGGAGGCAGCCCGCCCATCCAGAATCTGTGCGGTCATCGGCCCTCGCCCTACTGCTGCAGACCCGGGTACAGCGGGAACGCCTCGGTGAGCTTCGCGACGCGCTCGCGGAGCCCAGCGATGTCGGCGTCGGGACGCAGCGCGAGGGCGATGATGTCGGATACCTCAGCGAACTCGGCATCCCCGAAGCCACGCGTGGCGAGAGCCGGGGTGCCGATGCGGATGCCGCTCGTGACCATCGGCGGGCGCGGGTCGAACGGCACGGAGTTCTTGTTGACGGTGATGCCGACCTCGTGCAGACGGTTCTCGGCGTCCTGCCCGGAGAGCTCGCTCTCGCGCAGGTCGGCAAGCACCAGGTGCACGTCGGTTCCGCCGGTGAGCACGTTGACGCCGGCCGCACGCGACTCGTCGGAGGTCAGCGCCTCTGCGAGAAGCTTTGCGCCGGAGATCGTGCGCTCCTGGCGGTCGCGGAAGTCATCGGATGCCGCGAGGAGGAACGCCGTCGCCTTGGCGGCGATCACGTGCATGAGCGGCCCGCCCTGCTGGCCGGGGAAGACGTTCGAGTTGAGCTTCTTGGCGAGCTCGGTGTCGCGCGAGACGATGAAGCCCGAGCGCGGTCCGCCGATCGTCTTGTGCACGGTCGACGACACCACGTCGGCGTGCGGCACGGGCGACGGGTGCAGACCCGCGGCGACGAGGCCCGCGAAGTGCGCCATATCGACCCAGAGCTTTGCGCCGACCTCGTCGGCGATCTCGCGGAACGCCGCGAAGTCGAGCTGACGCGGGTACGCCGACCATCCGGCGATGATGACCTGCGGCTTGTGCTCGAGCGCCTTGTCGCGAACGACGTTCATGTCGACGAGGCAGGTCTCGGGATCGACGCCGTACGACACGGCGTTGTACAGCTTGCCCGAGAAGTTCAGCTTCATGCCGTGCGTGAGGTGGCCGCCGTGCGCGAGCTCAAGCCCGAGGATCGTGTCGCCGGGCGTGGCGATGGCGGAGAGGACCGCGGCGTTCGCGGTGGCGCCGGAGTGCGGCTGAACGTTCGCGTACTCAGCGCCGAACAGCTTCTTCGCGCGCTCGATCGCGAGCGATTCGGCGACGTCGACGTACTCGCAGCCGCCGTAGTAGCGGCGCCCCGGGTAGCCCTCGGCGTACTTGTTGGTGAGAACGGACCCCTGCGACTGCAGGACGGAAACGGGAACGAAGTTCTCGCTCGCGATCATCTCAAGGTAGTCGCGCTGGCGACCGAGCTCCTGATCGAGAACAGCAGCGATCTCGGGGTCGACTTCGGACAGCGGCGCGTTGAACGTATCGGTCATGCTGGCTCCTTTGTGACAGACGGATGGGAAATCCCGTATCGGCCCAGGCGTGCGGCCGAGTCCGCCCCAGTTCTGAGCGCTCCGCATGGAGAACCCAGCGCTGAGGATCGCACGTCGCTCCCCGATGGTGCCCCATCTGAGCCGGGTCTTCCGGGGGCGTGAGCCCGTCGGAGTCGTCCGTCTATACGCCAGTCGCGACGCGTACAGCATAACAGCGGATGCCGCGCCCGACCGTGCCGTTCGCCTGACCGTTACCTTCACATGACGACACGCGTCAGACGCATGAAGACACGCCTCAGAGCCAGCGCAGGCGCGTGCCGTGCGGGCTTGCGAACGCGCGGGCGACGCCGTCGAACGACACGACGAAGCGGTCGTCATCGCTGCGGATACCGGCGGGAACGGTCGCGTCGATCTGCGGAAACACGTGGAGCCCCTCGAAGGAGAGCCAGTGGCAGTTGAGGCGCGACATCTGGCCGAAGAACCTGTCGCGCCCGGCCTGGTCGAGGTACGCCAGCACCGCGGTGTGCTGCACGACTGCGGTGACGTCGTCCGGCACGGCATCCACGAGGGCTTCGATGTGCTCGTTGAGGTCGCCCGCCACGATGTGCGCGGGCTCGGCGCGGCGGATCGCTGCCGCGGCATCCAGGCGCTCATCGCGTTCGGGCTGGCCCGGCCAGATGAGTGCGTGCAGCCAGCGCATGTCGTCGGGGTCGTTCACGTCGAGCGGGTTCAGGTCGACGCCGGTGCGGGAGACGATCTCGGGCATGCGCGTGGGAATCGGGGCGTCGCCGCGCGTCTCGCAGCGGGTCACAACGGGCGAGGGCCCGCGCTCGGGGTCGACGCGGACGTCGCCGTCGTAGATGTGACTGTAGCGATCGGGGTACAGGCAGAGGCCGGCGGATGCTCCAACCTCGATGAGCGCGATCGGGCCGTCGATCTGCGCGAGCAGCGTGAGCTGAACGGCAGTGCGGCCCGGCTCGTTGGTCTGCGTCGAGCGGGAGAGGATCTGCTCGGTCACGGCATCCCAGTTCTCTCTCACCCAGGTCAGGAAGTGCTCGCCCGGTCCGGCCGGCACCCCGAGATAGCGGGTGGCCGCGAGCACGAGGTTCGGCTGCTGCTTCTGCGGCGGCAGCGCGGCGATCAACCGGCAGACCTCCCGGTCGGCCGCGACCGCGCGGCACCACGTGTCGTACTGATCGGAGTTTCCGTACGCCTCTGTGCGGGCGAAGTCGGCGAAGCGCGCCGAGACCGAGAGAAGGCTGTCTTCGTCCAGCGGACGCACGTCACATCACCGTCACCCCAAGCTGCGCCGCGAGAAACGGAGCGAACTGCATCAGCTGCTCATCGTCGATCACGGCTCCGGCCAAACTGTCGACTCCGACAATACGAGAAAGGTCGAGCCCGCGGAGGTCGACGTGGGCGAGTGTCGCGCCGCTGACGTCGAGCGTCGCGACCCGGCATCCCCTCATGCTCACCCGCGTCAGGCGGCCGGAGCCCACGTCGAGTTCGTCGATCTGGCAGCCCTCGAACACGACGTCGGTGAGTGAGCTTCCGCGCAGGTTGACGTAGCCGAGTTTGCACCCGCTGAAGCGGACCTGGTTCCAGCCGCTGTCGTACGCCTCGAAGGAGCCGATGCGCGACTGCGCGATGTCGACCGTGCGCATGCTCGACGACGGAACCGAGACCGCGGCGCCGTTCGCTCCGCTGAGCGTGCAATCGGTGAGACGGATGCCGCGGCCGACGAACTCGTCGAGCGCGAGCCCATCGAACGCGCACTCCGAGAATGTCAGGTCGGCGAGGTTGCGACCGGCGAGGGATGCATTCGCGAGCCGCTCCGCATCGCGCAGGTCCCCGGCGAGAAGATCGTCGAGGTCGGAGTCGTCGAGATCGGGAAGGACGGGCGGCTGGAACCGGGGTGCGTGCAACGTCATCACGTCACCCTAGCTGGGTAGGATCGACGGACCCCCACAATCCCGAACCGGAGGTCCTGTGTCCCCTGTCGTTCCGACCCTGATTCCTCATCCGCACAGCATTGAGATGGGCGACGGCGCCTTCGCTCTCACCGCTGAGAGTCGCATCGTCACCGAGAGGACTGACCTCGGCGAGTACCTCGCGGAGCTTCTGCGACCCGCCACCGGCTTCACGCTGCCCGTCGTCGCCAGCGCCGCGGCGGACGGCGACATCGTGCTCGAGGTGGTGCCGGATGCCGCTCTCGACGCGTTCACCCCGGCGCAGCGTGCCGAGGGCTATCGCCTCTCGGTCGCTCCCGAGCTCGTCACCGTTCAGGCGGAGACCGAGGCGGGCCTGTTCGCGGGCATCCAGACGCTTCGACAGCTGCTGCCCGCCGAGATCGAGGCCCGCACGCAGCAGAGCGTCGCATGGACGATTCCGAGCACGCAGATCGTGGATGCTCCGCGCTACGCGTACCGCGGAGTCATGCTTGACATCGCGCGGCACTTCTTCGGCTCCGAGACGATCCGGAGCTTCATCGACCGGGTCGCCGCGTTCAAGTTCAACCACCTGCACCTGCACCTCACAGACGACCAGGGCTGGCGGCTGGAGATTCCGGGCTGGCCGGAGCTCACCCGAAGCGGTGCAGCGTCGCAGGTCGGCGGCGGTGACGGCGGCTTCCTCACGACCGAGGACTACGAGGAGATCGTCCGCTATGCGGCATCCCGTCACGTCACCGTCGTGCCCGAGATCGACCTGCCCGGGCATACCAACGCCGCACTCGTCGCCTACCCCGAGCTCGCGCCTGCCGGTGTGAAGATCGCGGAGTACTACGGCACCGAGGTGGGGTTCTCGACGCTCGACACCGACTCGGAGAAGGTGTACGAGTTCATTGAGGACGTCCTCGGGCACGTCGCCTCGATCACGCCGGGGCCATACATCCACATCGGCGGAGACGAGTCGCACGAGACCGCTCTCGATGACTACCGGCGCTTCATCGCGCGCACTCTGCGCATCGCGCACGCGACCGGAAAGCAGCCGATCGGCTGGCACGAGATCGGAGCGAGCGACGAGATTCCGAGCGGAACGGTCGGGCAGTACTGGGGCTACCGTTCCCCGGAGCTCGGCGCAGACGAGCAGTTGCGCAATATCGTGCGGCAGGGTGGAACGGCCATCCTCTCCCCCGCCGACGTCATCTACCTCGACATCAGGCCGCACGACGACTACCACCTCGGGCTCGACTGGGCCGCGGGCGCGACACCGCTCGTCGACGTCGCCGACTGGGAGCCTGGCACGCTCATCCCCGGAGTCGACGACTCGGTGATTCTCGGAATCGAAGCGCCGCTCTGGACCGAGACCGTGGCGACCCCGGACGACATCGACGCGCTCGTCTTCCCGCGGCTGCTGAGCGTCGCCGATCTGGCGTGGTCGGCGGAGCCGCAGAACTCCGCCGCCCGCGCGATCGAGCTTCTGCCGCGGCTGATGGCGGCGGGAATCGCCTACGGCCCGGCCGGCCCCTCGGGCGCTGACGTCGACGCGGGCGTCGCCGGCTGAGGCAGCCTCTCAGTTCTCTGTGGACTGCTGCTCGATGTCGAGGGCCTTCGTGCTGACTGAGAAGGTCTCCTTCGAGAGCCACGCGGCACCGGCTGAAATGACCGAGAACAGCAGCGTGATGCCACCGATGACGAGCGGCACCGAGTGCGAGCCCGGAGGCACGATGAACGCGAAGAGGCTCGGCAGCATCGCCACGAGGAAGAGCGCGATGTTCTGCGAGATCGCGAAGCCCGTCATGCGGTTGCGGGTCGGGAACATCTCCTGGAAGAAGCTCGCGAACGTCGCGTTCCACATCTGGTAAAGGATGCCGAACATGAGCACGGCGAGCACCACGGTGAGCGGCACGTTCTTCTGGCTCACGGCCCACAGGTACGCGAACGAGAGCAGACCGGCGCTCAGCGGACCGAAGATCATGAGCGGGCGGCGGCCGATGCGGTCGGAGAGCTTGCCGAAGAACGGAATCAGGATCACCGCGACGATGTTCGCGACGACGGGCATCCACAGGTAGGTCGATGCGCTCATGCCGATTCCGTACGACTCCTGCGTCGCGTAGGCCGTGCCGAAGACGACGACCGTCGTGCCGATCACGTTGGCGAAGCCCATGCAGACGGCGCGCACGACGGTGCCGCCGTTCTCGCGGAACACACGCCACACGGATGTCTGCTGCTGCTGAACCTGTCGGGCCTTCTTCTGCTCGATGAAGATCTCAGACTCGCGCACCTTGATGCGGATGATGATCGCCGCGAACACGACGATGGCGCTCAGCAGGAACGGAACTCGCCAGCCCCACGCTTCGAAGTGCTCGGGGCTGAGCAGCCCGGAGAGCGGAATGAAGACGGCGGTGCCGAGGATGCTTCCGACCTGGGTTCCCTGCAGGCTGAAGCTCGCGTAGAAGCCGCGCTTTCCATCGGGCGCATGCTCGACGATCATGGCGCTCGCGCCGCTCAGCTCGCCCGCGACGGCGAAGCCCTGGATGAGTCGAAGGACCACGAGGAGGATCGGCGCCAGGATGCCGACCTGATGGTACGTCGGCAGCAGGCCGACGAAGAACGTCGAGATGCCCATGAGGAGCATCGCGAGAACGAGCACGTTGCGGCGGCCGTGGCGGTCGCCGAGCGTACCGAGGATGAAGGCGCCCAGAGGCCGGGCGACATAGCCGACACCGTACGTGGCAAGTGACGAGACCACGGCAATCGCGGGGTCCCCCTCAGGGAAGAACACCTGGGGGAAGATCAGAGCTGCGGCAGAGCCGTAGATTGCGAAGTCGTAGTATTCGAGGGTGCTGCCCACCCATCCACTGGCCGCGGCACGGCGTGACTGTATGCGTGAGCGTTCCGCTGTGGACACGTCTTCGTGCATTCGATCTCCCATCGTCGCTGATCTCCCGCATGCGCGAGCAAGCGCTTTCCAGTGAAACATGAATCGATTCAATGCGCAAACGATTCGAGGCATTTGCGAGCTGCACGCGGTGCACCGCGACGAGCAGCCTCACCAGAACAGTTTCCTGGAGCGCAGAAGACCATCATCGAAAAACGACCGAAATCGCGATAAACTGATTGAACGTGATTGTTTGAGCTATGCAATAATCAATTTCAAGCAAAATTGAGAGGACGTGTCATGTCAGACGCCGGCGCCTTCATGGCCCAAGAACTTGCCAGCCAGCCCGAGGTGTGGGCCCGCGCGATCGCGCAGGGCGACGAAGCCAAGCTTCCCACGGAGGGCCAGCGCGTCGCGGTCGTCGGCTGCGGAACCTCCTGGTTCATGGCTCAGTCATACGCGACTCTCCGTGAGCGCGCGGGTCTGGGCATCACCGATGCGTATGCCGCGAGCGAGGCCTTCGTCGATCGCGACTACGACGCGGTCATCGCGCTCACCCGCTCCGGAACGACCACCGAGGTGCTCGAACTCCTCGAGAACCTGGGCGACTCCACCCGCACGATCGCCGTCATCGGCGACACCGACACCCCGATCGTGAACATGGTCGACGAGGTCATCGCATTCCCCTACGCCGACGAGAAGTCGGTCGTGCAGACGCGCTTCGCCACGACGGCACTCACGTTCTTCCGCCACTCGACGGGCACAGACGTGTCCAAGCAGATCTCCGACACTGAGAGCATCCTCAACGAAGAGCTCCCCGACGAGCTCCTGACGGCCGAGCAGTTCTCCTTCCTCGGCCGCGGCTGGGCGATCGGCCTCGCCCACGAGGCAGCTCTCAAGATGCGCGAGGCCTCGCAGTCGTGGACCGAGTCGTATGCCGCGATGGAGTACCGCCACGGCCCCATCTCGATCGCCGCGCCGAACCGCGTCAGCTGGATGTTCGGTCCCGCACCGGAGGGTCTCGCCGCCAGTGTCACCGCGGCAGGCGCGCACTTCGAAGACGCTGACATCGACCCGCTGGCCGACCTCGTCCGCGCCCAGCGCGTCGCGCTGCAGCGCGCCCTCAACCAGGGACTCAACCCGGACACGCCGCGAAACCTCACGCGATCCGTCATCCTGGACGCATGAGCGAACTCGGAAAGGGCACCCCGGTGCTCGCCTTCGACGTGGGCGGCACCGATCTGAAATCCGCGCTGGTGGATGCCGATGGGACACTCGTCGGCATCCAGCGGACGCCCACCCCAGTGCGGGCCGAGCACACAGAAGATGCCGTTCTCGCGGAGATCGGGCGCCTTGGCCGCTCGCTCCGTGAGCGGCATCCTTCGATCGTGCCGGAGGCCGTCGGACTCGTCGCCCCCGGCGTGGTCGACGATGAGCGGGGCATCGGGCTCTACTCCGAGAACCTCAATTGGGAGAACGTGCCGTTCCGCGAGCTCACCGAGAAGCAGTTCGGGCTCCCCGCCTCGTTCACTCACGACGTGCGCGCCGCGGGTGAGGCCGAGTATCTCCTCGGGCCGTCGTCGGTCTACGGCAACGCCATGATCGTCACGATCGGCACGGGCATCGCGGCGGCGATCTTCATCGACGGCCGCCCGTACGCCGGCAACGGCTATGCGGGCGAGCTGGGGCATTCGGTCGTGATGCCGGGTGGCGAGCCCTGCGCGTGCGGGGGTCGAGGATGCCTCGAAGCGATCTCGTCCGCCGCATCCATCGCGCGACGCTACAACCGTCTGACCGGTTCCGACGTGCCCGGAGCACGCGAGGTGCTCGAGCGCGCGCAGACGGGCGATGAGGATGCCGAGGTCATCTGGACCTCAGCGGTCGACGCGCTCGCGCTCGCGCTCTCTCAGGCCACGGCACTGCTGGCCCCCGAGGTCATCGTGCTCGGCGGCGGACTCGCGCAAGCGGGCGACGCCCTGTTCGACCCGGTGCAGGAGCGCCTGTACGGCCACCTCACCTTCCATCGACGTCCGATGCTCATGCACGCGAGCATCGGTGAGAATGCAGGCCTCGTGGGCGCGGCGATCCGCGCCCGGGCCGCCGCGGAGGCGAAATGATCATCACCATCACCCCGAACCCCGCGCTCGACGCGACTGTGACGCTCGACCGTGTTCACCCCGGCGATACGCACCGCGTCGCGCCGGCGGCTGAGCGCGCGGGCGGCAAAGGCATCAACGTCGCGCGCGTGCTCACCGATCAGGGTGAGGATGCCGTCGCGATCGCGCCCGTGAGCGCGGCCGAGCGCTCCTTCAGCGACGACCTCGGCGGGGTTCCGCATTCCCTCGTCGGCACGTTCGAGCGGCTCCGTCGCTCAACCGCGTTCGTCGAGACCGAGACGGGCGTCACGACGATCTTCAACGAGTCCGGCACCCCGCAGCCCGACACCGTGTGGACTGAGCTCCACGATGTCGTGAGCTCCCGGCTGCCCCGGGCGACGTGCCTCGTCGTCTCCGGCAGCTGCCCGCCCGAAGCACCTGATGACCTGACGGCCCGCTTCGTCTCCCTCGCGCTCAACGCGGGCGTCCCCGCGATCGCCGACGCGACCGGAGAGCAGCTTCTCGGCGCCGCCCGCGCCGGAGCGACGCTGCTCAAGCCCAACCGAGACGAACTCCAGGCCACGACCGGCGAGAGCGACCCCCTCGCCGGCGCTCGCGCCCTGCAGGCGCTCGGCGCGGGCACGATCGTCGTCTCGCTCGGCGAGGACGGCATGCTCGGCATCCTCGCTGATCAGGATGCTCCGGTGCTTCGCGCTCACCTCGGCCGTGTGCTGTCGGGCAACCCGACCGGCGCCGGCGATGCGGCGGTCGCCTCGCTCGCAGCCGCGCTCAGCCGCAACCCGCGCCCCGACCTCGCGGATCTGCTTCGTCGGGCCGTAGCCTGGTCGGCGGCTGCCGTGCTGATGCCTCAGGCGGGCAGCATCCACCCTGATCACGCCTCCTTCCTCACCGAGGTCTCCGTCACCCCCTTGGAGCAGTCATGACCCTCACCCCCACCAGACGCATCATCGACGACGCGGTCGCCGCGGGCACGGGCGTCGCCGCGTTCAACGTCATCCACCTCGAGACCGCCGAAGGTCTCGTCGCCGCCGCGGAGCGCAGCGGCCTGCCGGTCGTTCTGCAGATCTCGCAGAACTGCGTGAAGTACCACGGCGGCCTACACCCGGTCGCGGCCGCGTGCCGCGCGCTCGCTGAGCAGTCCGACGCGAGCGTCGCCCTGCACCTCGACCACGCCGAGAGCGAAGACCTCACACGCGCGGCGATCGACATCGGCTTCGGCTCGGTCATGTACGACGGCGCCAAACTCGACTACGCAGACAACGTCGCTGCCACTCGACGGGTCGTCGAGTACGCTCACGCGGCGAATGTGTTCGTGGAGGCCGAGCTCGGCGAGATCGGCGGAAAGGACGGCGCCCACGCCCCCGGTGTGCGCACGGATCCGGAGGAGGCCGTCTCGTTCGTCGCACACACCGGCGTCGACGCGCTCGCTGTCGCCGTCGGGTCGTCGCACGCCATGACCGAGCGAGTGGCGGCGCTCGACCTCGATCTCATCACGCGTCTCCACGCGGCGCTCGATGTTCCGCTCGTCCTCCACGGGTCGTCCGGCGTCGCCGACGACGTGCTCACGCTCGCGGTGCGCGCCGGCATGACGAAGATCAACGTCTCGACGCACCTGAACGGCGTGTTCACGGGCGTCATCCGCGACGTGCTCGGGGCGAACCCGGCGCTCGTCGATTCGCGGAAGTACCTGGCTCCGGCGCGCGACGCGCTCTCGGCCGAGGCCGAGCGTCTGCAGCGGCTCTTCGCCCTCGCGCCCGTTGTCGGGACGCATCCATGAACCGCTCCGAGCGCCTGATGGCGGTGCTCGACCTGCTCGCCGAGAACGGGCAGCTCGACGTCGACGAGGTCGTGACCGCGCTCGATGTCTCCCCCGCGACGGTTCGCCGCGACCTCGACACCCTGGCCGAGCAGAATCTCCTCACCCGCACGCGCGGAGGAGCTGTCGGGCACTCCGTCTCATACGATCTCCCGCTGCGCTACAAGCGCGGACAGCGCGCCGACGAGAAGGCTGCGATCGCGCGTGCCGCCTGCGCGCTCGTCTCTCCAGGCGACGTCGTCGGCCTCTGCGGCGGAACCACGTCGACCGCCATCGCGAGTGAGCTCGCGGCGCGCTCCGACCTCTCGGATGCACCCGGTGCCAGCATCACGGTCGTCACGAACGCGATCAACATCGCGTCGCAGCTCGCCCTCCGCCCGCACATCAAGGTCGTCGTCACGGGCGGCGTCGTCCACGCGCGTTCCTATGAGCTGACGGGAGATTTCGCGGATGCCGTGCTCGGCGGCCTCGCGATCGACATCGCGTTCATCGGGGTCAACGGCGTCGATATCGAGGGTGCGTCGGCGTACGACGAGGGCGAGGCGCGCGTCAACCGCCTGATGGCCGAGCGTGCCCGACGTGCGGTGATCGTCGCCGATTCCGAGAAGCTCGGCCGCCGCGCTTTCGCAACCATCGCGTCACTCGATACCTTTGACGTGCTGCTCACTGATTCCCGGGCAGCCAGTGACAGCATCGCCGAGCTCACCGAGCGCGGCATCGACGTGAGGATTGCCGAATGACGACCATCATCCACTCTGCGCAGCTTGTGACCGGGGGCAGCACCACGGCCGATGGCTGGGTGGCGTGGAACGATGAGGGCGTCGTCACGTCGACCGGCGCGGGCGACGCCTGGCGCGGTCTCGCCGAGCCGAGCCGTGCGGACGCCCCGGTGGAGGTCATCGACGCGGAGGGCGCGCTTCTGACGCCCGGGTTCATCGACATCCACGGGCACGGCGGCGCCGCGGCCGCGTTCGACGACGGACCGGAGGCGATCCGCACCGCTGTGGCTGCTCACCGCGCTCACGGAACGACCCGTTCGGTGCTCTCCCTCGTCACGGCATCCGTGGACGATCTCGCTGCTCGTGTCGCGCAGATCGCCGAGATTACGGCATCCGACCCCCTCATTCTCGGTTCGCATCTCGAAGGGCCGTTCCTCGATGCGAGTCGCAAGGGCGCGCACACCGAGAGCCTGCTCAAGCCGCCCGCTGCCGCCGACGTCGAGAAGCTGCTGGATGCCGCGGCCGGCACGCTCTGCCAGATCACGCTCGCTCCCGAACTCCCCGGCGGACTCGACGCGGTGCGGCGCTTCGCTGAGGCCGGAGTGACGGTCGCTGTGGGGCACACGGATGCCGATTACGACCAGACCCTCGAGGCATTCGACGCCGGCGCGACGCTCCTGACTCACGCGTTCAACGCGATGAACGGCATCCACCACCGCAAGCCGGGCCCCGTGGTCGCGGCGCTCAGCCGTGACGAGGTCACCCTCGAGATCATCAACGACGGCACTCACGTTCACCCGAGCGTCGTGCGGATGCTGTTCGGCGAGGCTCCCGGTCGCGTCGCGATGATCACCGACGCGATGGCCGCCGCGGGTGCCGCTGATGGCGCCTACACGCTCGGCGGCCTCGACGTGACCGTGAAGGACGGCGTCGCACGCCTCGTGGAGGGCGGTTCGATCGCCGGGTCGACCCTGCTGCTGAACGATGCTCTGCGTCGCGCGGTGGTCGAGGTCGGTGTCTCGCTCGAGGATGCCGTCGACGCGCTCACCCGCGTGCCGGCAGCAGCCGTCGGGCGAAACGACCTCGGACAGCTCGCGCCGGGGTTCCCCGCGGACGCCGTGCTGCTGAACGCCGACTTCGGGGTTCAGCACGTCTGGGCGGCCGGGGCCAGCATCGTCGACTGAACTCGGCCGCGGCGCTCGGCATCGGAGTCAGCGCCGCACGGGACGACCGAACCAGGTGCGCGTCTCAGAGCAGAGGAATGAGTTCGTCACGCACCCACGAGCGGAGCGTCGTCGGCGTGGTCGACACGAGTGACCGCTTCTGCTCCGGAGTGAAGTCGTCGCGCAGCCCCGTCGACATGCCGAGAAGCGCCTCGCCCAGTGCAGGCGGCAGTCCAGCCTCGAGATACCGCTGGCGCATCACATCGTCTTCGACCCGGCGCACCGTGACGTCGTGACCGAGTTCGGACGTGAGCAGCGACGCGACGTGAGCCCAGCTGAGATTCTCCGGCCCATGAACGGCTTGCACACGCCGCCCACTCCACGCGGTACTCAGGAGGGTGAGCGCGACGACCTCTGCGATGTCTCGTGGAGCGACCCACGGCATCCCCTGGTCAAGCGGCAGAACCGTCTCGAGATCGCCAGCGCGGAGAGCGGCGAGGCCGAGCGCGAGGTTGCTGAAGAAATAGCCACAGCGAAGGTGGCAGACGTCCAGATCTCGCTCAGACGATGCTGCCAGCTCGTCAAGCGCTGCCTCGGTCGAGGCCAGACCATCGATCTCGCCCGCTCCCCCGCGCTTCTCAGCTCCGACGCTGCTCTGGAAGACGACGCGCGACAGTCCGTTCTCACGCACCGCGCCGACGATCGCCTCGGTCGCTCGCGCGTAGTCGCCGAGCGGATCGGCGGAGAATGGTGTCGGATCGACCCAGTAGACCGCGTCGACACCGCGCGTCGCCGCGATGACCTCGTCCGGATGCCACGAGTCCGCCGCTGCGACGTCCACGTAGTCGCGGAGCTCGTCGCTCAGGTGTTCAGGATGCCGCATCAGCAGCACGGGACGCACGCCGCTCTGAACCAGCATCCGTGTTACGTGGCGACCGACGTTTCCGTTGGGTGTGCTTACCGCGATGCGCATGGTGTGCTCCTTGCTCGTGTCGCCTCCCACGCTACGCGCAGATGCGGCCTGATACTGTCCGCATCTTTGGGATGATGTCACGTATGGAATCGCCGTCGAGCCGGACGCTGCAGCTGCTCGCACTTCTGCAGACGGGCCGCGAGTGGTCGGTCGCCGAATTGAGCGCCCGGTTGGAGGTGAGCGAGCGCACGGTACGACGCGATGCGCGCCGTCTCCGCGAACTCGGATACAGCCTGCGCTCCCGACCTGGGCCGGGCGCCGGCTATCGTCTCCAACCGAGTGTCCGTATTCCTCCGCTCCTCTTCTCGCAGGACGAGATCAGTGCTGTCATCGCTGGACTGCTTGTCTTGGAGACGTGGGATCCCACGGATGAAACTGTCGCTGCAACGAGAGCGAAGCTTGAGCAGGTGCTTCCACCGAGCCTCAGGCAGCGTGCAGCTGCCACGGCGATGTCGACCCAGATCATGATTCAGGCGCCGGCACCGGTGGACTGGGCCCTCATCGGCGTGCTGGCCGACGCCGTGGCGCGTGGGGCTCGTGTCGAGTTCGACTACACCGACCAGCACGGGCGGGAATCACGGAGAGTCGTCGAGCCGTTTCAGCACTTCCTTCGTTCTGAGAGGTGGTATCTCGTTGCGTTCGATGTCGTTCGTGATGACTGGCGGCTGTTTCGACTTGACCGCATCCGGCATGCATCGCCGAGGACTGGCACTCACCCGTCGCGAAAGTTTCCGTTTCGGTCCATCGAGGAATGGCTCACGAGCGACTTCGGGCGCGTTTCACGCTGATCTGAACGTCATCCGGTCGCACTTTCGCCGCTCGGCCCTTCGCCGTCCTCCTGAGCTGTCGTCGGGTCGCACTTTCGCCACTCCGCCCTTCGCCGTCCTCCTGAGCCGTCGTCGGGTCGCACTTTCGCCACTCCGCCCTTCGCCGTCCTCCTGAGCCGTCATCACGTCGTTCAGGTGTACCGGATACCGCTTTCCAACATAGGGAAAGCGGTATCCGGTACACCTGAACGACGGAAACCCGCGGCACGGCTGGAAACGTCCAGGGCGGGGAACGTCCAGGGCGGGGCACGTGCAGGGCGGGGCAGGAGCTGGACGCGTCACGAGCAGGGCGGGGCAGGAGCTGGACGCGTCACGAGCAGGGCGCGGCGAGGTGGCGGCGAGGTGGCAGCGAGGCGCGTCAGTTCCCCGAGCGACGCTCGCTTCGCTCCGCCAGCTCGATGCGCCGCGCAAGATCGTCGCGCAGCATCGACTCGCCGTGCACCGAGTGCGCTCGGTACCCGGCACGGCCCACCATGTGCGCCGAGATCGGCGCGGTCACCCCCTGGAAGAACACGATCGCAATCGCGAGCGTGATCGTCTCGACGGCCGGCCGGTTCAGAGCGACGTCGAGCACCACGACGATGAGCCCCAGAATCTGCGGCTTCGTCGCCGCGTGCAGCCGCGACAGCACGTCGGGGAAGCGCAGCAGACCGACGCCCGCCGCCAAACACAGGATCGACGCGAGCAGCACGAGCAGCACGGTGATCCAGTCGCGCAGATCTCCGGTCATGTGTCGTCCTTCTTTCCCATGAACTTGGCCACGCTCACCGAGCCGATGAACGCGAACGCCGCGAGCACGAGCAGCAGAGGCATCGAGGTCGCGTGATGGTTGATCGCCATCTCCGCGCCGAGCCCGCACATCACCGTCACCAGCAGCACGTCGCTCGCGACCACGCGGTCGAGCAGCGTCGGCCCGGTGATCAGGCGGTACAGCGCAGCGAGCGCGCCGACCGCGAACAGCACGACGGCGATTCCGATGACGATGTTCAGGGCGATCATGCGTCCTCCCCGTCGAAGGGGTTAGCGGATGCCGAGGGGCCGGCCTTCAGGCGTCGGAGATCGGCCTTTGTGCCGAGTGCGAGCGCGATGCGCCGCTCGGTTCGCAGGACTTCGTCCTCGAAGGCATCCATCTCGGCCTCGTTTCGCACGTTGATGACGTGCACGTACAGCACCGAGTCCTCGCGATCCACGTCGACCACGATCGAGCCCGGAACGATTGAGATCGCCTCGGCAGTCCACGTCATGATGAGGTCCGAGCGCGTACGTAGCGCAATCGCCATGATGGCGTTCGAGGGAACGTACCGCGGCTTCAGCACCAGCCACGCGACGCCGATCGAGGCGCGCGAGATGTCGAACAGCAGCCGGGCGAAGAACAGGAAGGTGTACCAGGGGTTCACACGGATGCTCATGTCCACGGCCGGCAGGTAGAACACCGCCGAGACTCCGACGGCGAGCGCCAGGCCGGTGATCAGCGACAGCCACGTGAACTGCCCCCACAGCAGCATCCAGATGACGACGAGGCCGACGCCGAGCATGATCTGCCCGCCGATCGATCGCGTGGGTGGTGGTGTGTCGTTCATCGGTCACCTCCCAGCACAGCGGTGACATAGCTCGAGGTGTCGATGAGGGTGGATGCCGCCCGGTCGGTGTACCCGAACAGCGGCCCCGCGAACACGGTGAGCGCGACCGTCACCGCGACCAGCCCGGTCGTGGCGCCGAGCATGAGCTTCGAGATGCTGCGCGTCATGACCTGGCCGGAGTCGTCTGGGCTCTCGCGCAGCGAGGCGAGCAGCGGCGACGAGTACCCCGTCACCTCGTTGCGGCTGCGCCAGAAGCCCATGTTCCAGACTCTCACCAGCGCGTACAGCGTGAGAAGCGACGTCGCCGCGCCAGCCGCCACGAGTGTGTAGGTGAGCCAGTCCGCGTGTTCGAGACCGGCCTGGAACAGGCTCACCTTGCCGAGGAATCCGGAGAACGGTGGGATGCCGCCGAGGTTCATCGCGCCGATGAAGAACAGCACCGCGACCATGGGCGACGCTTTGAGCACTCCCCCGAGCCGCGAGATCGATGTCGACCCGCCGACGCGTTCCACGAGTCCCGCCGCGAGGAAGAGCGTCGTCTGCACGGCGATGTGGTGCACGATGTAGTACACGGTGGCCGAGAGCGCCATCTCTCCGCCGACCGCGATGCCGAAGATCATGTAGCCGATGTGGCTCACGAGCGTGAACGACAGCAGCCTCTTGATGTCGGCCTGCGCGAGGGCGCCCATGATTCCGATGAGGAGCGTGAAGAACGCCACGATCATGAGCGGTATGCGCAGCGGAACGTCGACGAAGAGCACCGTGTCGGTGCGGATGATCGCGTAGACGCCGACCTTCGTGAGGAGCCCGGCGAACACCGCCGTGACCGGAGCGGGCGCGGTCGGATACGAGTCTGGCAGCCAGAACGAGAGTGGGAACACGGCGGCTTTGATGCAGAATGCCAACAGCAGCGCGACGCACAGGATCATCTGGATGTCGCCAGGAAGCTCGCGGATCCGCTCAGAGATGAGCGCGATCGTGACCGTGCCCGTCGCGCCGTAGATGAGAGCGATCGCGGCGAGGAAGATGATCGACGACACGAGGCTCACCACGATGTACGTCACGCCCGCACGGATGCGCGCACCGGTGCCGCCGAGCGTCAGCAGCACGTAGCTCGCCGACAGCAGCATCTCGAACCCGACGTACAGGTTGAAGAGGTCACCCGCGACGAACGAGTCGAACACGCCCGCGGCCAGCACGAGATACGTGGGGTGGAAGATCGAGACGGGTGTCTCTTCATCGTTCTGGTCGGCGATGCCCTGCCCGATCGAGAAGATGAGAACGCCGAGCAGCATGAGCGACGAGATCAGCAGCATCACGGCGGAGAGACGGTCGGCGACGAGCACGATGCCCCACGGAGCCGACCACCCGCCGATGTGCACGACCGCGGCACCGTTCTGGTCGATGTCGATCATGAGCGCGATGCTCAGCAGCGTGACGATGACGAGGCTCGCCGTGCTAACGAGCACCTGCAGGCGGCTGCGGCGTCCGAGAGCGAGCGTGACCGCGGCTCCGAGCAGCGGAACCGTGACGACGAGCGGAAGCAGGGAATCGATCATGTGTCTCCCCTCGTCTCGTCGGTGTCTGGTCGGTCGGTCGTGCGGGGCTTTCCGATCGTGCCGGGTTTGATCGTCGGGGTGGCCCCGGTCGTCGTGTCGGGCTCATCGTCGACGTGCTCGTCGCTCGCGTCGAGGATGTCTTGGATAGCCTGGTCGTCGTCGTCGACGGAGTCGAACGCGGCGTCGGTCGAGGCCTCGGTGTCGGACTCGTGTTCGTCCGGAACGGTGTCGCCGCGGTCGCCGAGGCGCGCGAGCCACCAGGAACGGTAGATGAGAGCAAGCAGGAACGCGGTGATGCCGAAGTTGATGACGATGGCCGTGAGCATGAGCACCTGCGGCAGAGGGTCGACCATCGGAGCATCCGCTGTGCTGTCGCTGACGATCGGGGCCGATCCGCTCGGCCCGCTCATGAGGAAGATCAGGATGTTCGTCGCGTTGCCGACCAGCAGGAATCCGATGAGCACTCGGGTGAGGCTGCGCTCGAGCATGACGTACACGCCGGCGGCATACATGACCGCCATGACGACGACGAGGGTGAGGGATGCCGTCATCGCACCACTCCTCTCGTCGGAACCGAGACTTCTGCATCGTCGAGCTGCCGGTCGACTTCGCCGCCGAGACTGCGGAGGATGTCGAGCACCAGCCCGACGACCACGAGGTACACGCCGATGTCGAAGATCGTCGATGTGCCGATCGACAGGTGGCCGAGCACGCCGACGTCGGCCTCGAAATACGCGGACGTGAGAACGTCGGCGCCGAAGAAGAGCGAACCGACCGCGGTGCCCGCAGCGAGCAGGATGCCGGTGCCGAGGATCTTCCCGGCATCGACGGTCACGGCCTCGGCGAGCTCGAAGCGCCCGCCGGCGAGGTACCGCGCGATGAGAGCGAGACCCGCGAGCAGTCCGCCTGCGAAGCCGCCGCCCGGCGCATTGTGCCCGACGAACAGCAGGTACACCGACAGCACGATCGCGGGGTGGAAGAGCAGCCGCACGACCACCTCGAGCAGAATCGACCGGTGCCGCAGTGACAGGGTGCGTCCCGCGAAGATCCACGTGTGGCGCGTCTCGGTCTCACCGTGCGCGGGCGCGAGCGGGTCGGTGACGACGTACCGGCGGCGCGACGGTCTGCGCTGGGCGCGCGCACCGTCCATGCGCGGCATCGCCCCCATGCGGCCGGACACGAACAGCAGGCTCGCGATGCCGGTCGCAACGACGACGAGCACGGAGATCTCCCCCATGGTGTCCCACGCGCGAATGTCGACGAGCATCACGTTGACGACGTTGCGACCGTGGCCCTCGTTCACCGCGAGCCATGGCAACTCCTTGGAGATGCTGTCGGCCTGGCGCGCGGCGAGAGCGACGACGCCCACGATGCCCATCGTGACTCCGACGAGCGCTCCAATGATCATGCGGCGCTTCTTGTGCTCCGGCTTGTTGTGCTGCGCGATCTTGACGGGCAGTCGCCGCAGCACGAGCACGAAGATCACGATCGTCGCCATCTCGACGAGCGCCTGCGTGATCGCGAGGTCGGGGGCGCCGTGCAGCGCGAAGAGCGCGACGAGCCCGTACCCGGTGATGCCCGCGAGCAGCACTGCGGTCATGCGCTGCTCGACGACGGCGGCCATGATCGCGGCGACAATCATCACGAGGCCGATGACCGGCTGGGCCGGGTAGTCGAACAGACGGATGCCGTCCGGCCACGTTCCGTTCGTGACGAGCGCCGCGGCGACGAACACCACGAAGACGACGAGGATCGTCGAGATGTACTGCGACAGGCCCCCGCGCTGGGCGAAGATCGTGGTGCGTGCCGAGAAGCGGTCGACGGTGCGCACGGTCGTCCAGTAGCCGCGCGATGCTTCGAACCAGGCGGGAATGGCATCCTGCAGCCGTGCGACGAGGGTTCTCCCCCAGAACAGCACGAGGCCGAGCGCGAGCACGGCGGCGGAGATCGCGAGGGCGGGCTGCCACCCGTGCCACAGGGCGAGGTGCGCCGCGCCGGAGTCGCTGAAGGTCGCGGCGTACGGTGCGAACGCGGCATCCAACCACCCTGCTCCCAGGCCGAACGCGATCGTGCCGGCGGTCAGGATCACAGGGGCGACGAGCAGACCAGGGCCTTCGTCGTGCAGCTCGGTGTCGGCGACCTCCGGGCGGGTCGCGAACGCTCCCCAGAAGAAGCGGCAGGTGTATGCCACCGTGAGAATGGATCCGACAGCGGTGCCGATGAGCGCTGTCCATCCCCAGGCCGTTCCGGCGAGGCCCGCGTCGAGGAACGATGTGAACACGGCCTCCTTGGCGACGAAGCCGAGCAGCGGCGGAACGCCCGCCATCGAGAGGCACGCGATCGCGGTGATGGTCGCGAGCACGGGTGCGCGACGCCCGATGCCGGAGAGCTTTCGCCAGTCGCGCGTTCCGGCACGGTGGTCGATGATGCCGACCACGAGAAACAGCGTGGCCTTGTAGAGCGCGTGAGCGACGAGCAGCGCGAGCGCGGCAACCGCAGCGTCGTGCGTGCCGAACCCGGCGATCACCATCAGGAACCCGAGCTGACTCACGGTTCCGTAGGCGAGCACGAGCTTGAGGTCGTACTGCCGCAGCGAACGCCATGCCCCGACAAGCATGGCCCAGATTCCGAGGATGATGAGTGTCGGCATCCACCCCGGCGAATCGGCGTAGCCGGGAGCGAAGCGTGCGACGAGGTAGATGCCGGCCTTCACCATCGCTGCGGCGTGCAGGTAGGCGCTGACCGGGGTCGGAGCGGCCATCGCGGCGGGCAGCCAGAAGTGGAACGGCACGATCGCCGACTTCGAGAGCGCGCCGATCAGAATCAGGATGACCGCGGTCGCCGTCGCCGGTCCGTCGGGAGGGTCCGCGACCATCGCGGCCATCGACGTGGTGCCGGTCGCGACCATCATCATCACGATGCCGACGAGCATGATGAGCCCGCCGAACGTGGTCACGAGAAGAGCCTGCAGCGCGGCACCGCGAGACTCTTTGCGGCCCGTGTAGTGCCCGATGAGCAGGTAGGAGAGGATGCTCGTGATCTCCCAGAACATGAACATGACGATGATGTCGTCGGTGATCACGAGGCCGTACATGGTTCCGGCGAACGCGAGCATGATGCCGGCGAAGCGGCCGAGCCCGGGCTCGTCAGACGTGAAGTAGTGCGCGCAGTAGAGCAGCACGAGCGTGCCGACGCCGGTCACGACAAGCGCGAGCACCCAGGCAAGCGCGTCGACGCGGAACGACAGCGAGATGCCGAGCGTCGGAATCCACGGGTAGATCTCGAATGCTTCACCACCGGCGAGCACCTCGGGCGCCTGAGCGATCGTGGCCACGAATGCCGCGAGAGGAACGAGCGCGACGACGAAGAAGACCCGCGTGGAGAGCCACTGAGTGAGTTTCGGCGTGACGATTGACAGCACAAGAAATGCGGTCAAAAGCACAGCCATGCGCGTCTCCGAGTTGTCGGTGGCGATTTACCTTATTCTATAGAGTCCGCTGCGCTCGATGAGGCGGATTTGGCGACTCCGGGGCAGATTCCCAGTGAGGAATATTTGCGCCATCGAACCTGTTGAACGTGCGCGCCCAGCCGTTACGGGCACCCTTGCGGCGCGTGTGCTTGCCTCGCACGAGCATCCCCGCTCATATCTCGCCGCACATGAAAGTGCGGCGGGGCCGCAGTGACCCCCATTAACCACTGCCGCCCCGCCGCTCCGACCTCGCTGGCGTTTCCCGAAGTCGGAACGCGGTGGGAGTTCGGGTCTCCCGCCCCGTTTCCGTACCGCCCGCCCCCACGGGCTTACGGGCCACCGCTAGGGACGATGGCAGGCCACCGACCCCGCTGCTGTGCGACGAGATCAATGCCCTTCACACTGAGAGATGGGGCATCACGCGTTTTATGACGCGAGTTCTCAGATCTTTTTCTGGATTTTTTTCGCTCCTCCTCCGAGAATGGGAGACTGCGTCATAATTTCCCAGATCGCGCATCTCTTAAGCGGGGCACTCCCTAGCCCCTCACGCCCCGCTGAAAGTTCAGGAGACCCGCACATGTTCCGTCATCGCGTGAGCGAAGCATCCGATGCTGACCTCATCTCGCGTACGCGCAGCGGTGAAGAAGCTGCGTATGAGGAGCTGTGGCGTCGCCATGCGGCATCCGGTCTCACTGTCGCCCGGTCGCTGACCTCGAGTCTCGACCCCGAAGACCTGGTGCAGGAGTCGTTCGTGCGCGTGTTCACGGCGGTGCGCAAGGGCGGTGGCCCCAAGGGAGCGTTTCGGCCGTACCTGTTCACGACGATCCGCAACACCGCGGCGGAGTGGGGGCGCAAGCGGCGCGAGACCTCGATCGACACACTCGACTCGCTCGAAGACCCGACGACGACTGACGAAGAGGCGGATGCCGCGCTCGATCGCAGCCTCACAGCGGTGGCGTTCCGCAGTCTGCCCACCCGCTGGCAGGAGGTGCTCTGGTACTCCGAGGTCGAGCAGATGGCTCCCGCCTCGATCGCGCCGCTGCTGGGCATGAAGGCGAACTCGGTCGCCGCGCTGACCTATCGGGCGCGCGAGGGGCTCCGTCAGGCGTGGATTCAGGCGCACATCAGGTCGGCTCCCGAGGGGTCGCCGTGTCGGTGGAACCTCGAGCGGATGGGTTCGTACACGCGCGACGGCCTCGGCAAGCGCGACCTGAAGAAGTTCGAGCTGCACCTCAATGAGTGTGCGCGCTGCACGATCGTGGCTGCGGAGGCCCGCGAGGTCGGGTCGCGCATCGCGCTCGTTCTGCTTCCGCTCACGATCGGCGCGACGGGTGCGAGCGGGTATCTCGCGTGGCTGCAAGCCGGTGAGCCGGTCGCCGTCATGGCGATGCCCGCCGGTGTCGTCGGGGCGGTCGGCTCGGGCGTCGGCGCTGCTGGCGCGGCCGGTGGCGCTGGTGCGGCCGGCGGTGCCGGGTCGGGGTCGGCGGGTGCCGGTGCCGGAGGTGTCGGAGGGTCGAGTGCCGGAGGCATGTCGGTTGGTGCCGTCGCGATCGGTGGCACGCTTGTGGCCGGTGTGATCGCGGCATCCATTGCGGCTGCTCTGATCTTCTCGCCGGGTTCGATGCCTGTCGCCGAGGAGGCACCGGGCGGCGGAACGAGCCAGCAAGCCGCTCCCCCGTCGAATGACACGAGTGAGGATGCCGCGCCGGCCGACGAGCAGGAAGAGCCACCGGCGGAAGACCCGCCGGCCGAGGATCCCCCGGCAGACGAGCCTGTGCCGCAGGAGCCGCCGGCGGAAGACCCGCCCGCAGATGAGGCCCCTCCGGCTGACGAAGCTCCGCCCGCCGACGACCCGCCGGTGGATGGGCCTCCCGCCGAGGACCCACTGCCCGAGGAGCCGAAGGAGGAGACGCCGCCGGCCACCGTCTCGGCACCGTCGGGAATCGCGCAGGCGCCGAACGACGGCACCTCGTACCCGATCGTCTCCGGCACCGCGGACCCCGGCAGCGTGGTCACTCTCGCAGCTGAGCCGTCGGGTGACGCAACCACGGCGTCGGTCACCGGGAGCGTCGGAGCCCCGGACGACGCGGCGGACGGGGCAGCGTCAACGGCATCCGTCTTCGGCCCAATGGGGCCAGCAGCGCGAACGGCGACCACACTGACTCAGCCGTACACAGCATCAGCGGCGCGGGCTGCCACCGCGCTGGCTCAGCCGTACGCCGCTTCAGCGGCATCCTCTGCATCTCCGTTCGCGTCGTCACCAGCCGCGACTGCGAACGACGCACCGCTCTCCGCCCGCGTCGATGACGATGGCAACTGGTCCATCGTGGTCAAGCTGGATGCCGGCTCGTACACCGTCACCGCAACGGCGGAGGCCGACGGCACGACCTCCGACCCGTCAGACCCGTTCGAGGTGACGGTCGGCAGTGGGCCAGAGATTATCTCTGTCTACGCAGATTCCCCAATCGCGTACTGCGGTTTCGATAATGACTGCGCTCACATTCACGATCTGACGATTTCGGCCGCGCCGGGCTCACAAGTAACGATCACGGTGCGCGACGAGGACATCACTGTCGAGGAGACCGTAAGACTCGGAGAGACTAGCGAGCTTAAGGTCGACATCTTGGAGCGCCTCGGAGAAACGACCTTCTCTTGGTCTAGCGATGTGACGGTCGAGTACGCCCCGGAGCAATCGTCAGAGAACACCCTCCCTGGGCAGACGAAGTCGCTCTCCGAGATTGATCGTGCCGACAACTGGCCCCGCTGACGACGAGGTGAAGCACCACTTGCAGAGAGGGTGACTGCATCGGGGCAACCGCTGACGTACAGTGGCGCGGTTTCGAGTGACGAGAGCGCGCTCCCGCCCACGGCATGCGTGCCACTTCACTTTGGCCGTGGAACTACCTCGTTGACTGTTCAGGTGTACCAGATACCGCTTTCCGAGATTGGGAAAGCGGTATCTGGTACACCTGAAGCTCGATAAGGCGAGATGGACATCGGTTAGACAGCGCGTCAGGTGCGGTGGGCGCGACGGCCCCGCAGCACGACGACCAGGATGACCGCCAGGCCGACGAGCGTCAGGGCGACGTTGGTGAGCGGCAACGCCGTGATCCCGAGCCAGGGCAGCAGCATCGCACCGAGGAAGGCGCCGCCGCTGATGCCGAAGTTGAAGGCCGTCGTATAGAAGGCACTCGCGGTGTCGCGAATCCGCTCGCTCGCAGTCTGGAGCATCCGGGTCTGCAGCAGCGGCGGAACCATGCCGAACGCGAGACCCCACAGCGCCAGCGCGACCATGGAGCCCCAGAACCCACCGATTCCCAGGACGAGGGCAGCGACCGCCGCGGCACTGAGCGCCAACCCAATGATGAGGCCGAGGCGCGTGCGGCGGGCGAAGAGCGTCCCCGTCAGCAGCAGGCCGACCGCCCCGGCGCCGCCGTAGACGAAGAGGGCGATGCTGATGAAGCGGGGCGGCACCCCGACCGGGTCCAACAGGAACGGCGTCACGTACGTGAAGAACGCATAGTTGCCGACCATGACGATGGCGACCGTGATGCAGATGACGGCGACCGGCAGCACGGTGGGGTCACGGCGCGGCTGCCCCGCGGCATCCTCGTGCTCGAGCGATTCGCGAGCCACATTCGGCAGCCAGAGCATGACCGCGACAGCACCGAGCAGCAGCCCGGCCGCGATCGCAACGAACGCGATGCGCCAGCCCACCGCGTGGCCGAGCGCGGTGGCGAGCGGCACGCCGAGGACGAGCGCGAAGGTTCCGCCGGCAAGAGTCAGCGAGACAGCGCGGCTCAGCTGGTCTTTGGTGACGAGACGCGCGGCATAGGCGGGGACCATCGACCAGAACAGCCCGTGCGCGAGACCGCCGAGGACGCGCGCAACGATGACGATCGCGTACGTCGGCGCGAGGCCCGTGAGGAGGTTCGCGAGGCCGAGGACGGCCAGCACGGCCACGAGCAGCGCACGCCTCGGCATCCGTCGTGTCATCGCCGTCAGAGGCGCACTCGTGATCACAACTGTGAAGGCGAAGATCGACACCAGCAGGCCGATCTGCCCCTCAGTGACGCCGAGCTCAGAGCTCATCTCGGGCATGAGACCCGTCGGCGTCACCTCACTGGTGATCGCGAGGAAGACACCGAGAGCGAGAAGGATGAGGCCAAACCAGGGAAACGGACGTGCGCCGGTGGCAAGCTTCGCGGAATGCGAGACGACAGGAATAGGAGAGGTAGTCATCGGAAGAATCCAACAACGGCGTTCACTCGCGCGTCAGGCGCGGGAGTTCGTCTACGCGCCGATGTGCGCGCCCAGGGGCGAGAAGAATGTCATCGACCGTCGTTAAGTCTACGACAACGCCAAAATTGTGACCAAATTTCGGCTTTCGTGCTCTCAAGCTGTGATTTACCCGAGAATCCCGGCATGATGGTTTCACTGCAACACTCGAACAACGAGGTGGAAAGTGAACGCAAAAACTTCGACCCCGCGCCTCCGACGCCGTGAGACATTCTCGGGACGCAATGCCTTCATCTTCGCGGCTATCGGATCAGCCGTGGGACTGGGCAACATCTGGCGTTTTCCGTATGTCGCGTATGAGAACGGTGGCGGCGCCTTCATCGTCCCCTACCTGGTGGCGCTGCTGACCGCGGGCATCCCGCTGCTGTTCCTCGACTACGCGATCGGACACAAGTTCCGCGGGTCGCCCCCGATGGCATTCCGACGACTCCATAAGAAGGCCGAGATGTTCGGCTGGTGGCAGGTGCTGATCTGCTTCGTGATCGCCGTTTACTACGCGGTGATCATCGCCTGGGCAGGCTGCTACACGTGGTTCTCCATCACAAAGGCGTGGGGAGACGACCCGGCAGGCTTCCTCATGGGCGAGTTCCTGCAGGTCAGCGACGAGGTGAACGTTCAGTTCTCGTTCGTTCCGGGTGTGCTGATTCCGCTCGTGATCGTGTGGATCGCGGCCATCGCGATCCTCGCGTTCGGTGTGCAGAAGGGCATCGCGCGTTCGTCGATGATCTTCATTCCGATTCTGTTCGTGATGTTCATCGTGCTCGTCGTGCAGGCGGTCTTCCTGCCCGGCGCCGCGACCGGGCTCGACGCGCTCTTCACCCCCGACTGGTCGCGTCTGACGGACAGCTCGATCTGGATCGCCGCCTACGGGCAGATCTTCTTCTCGCTCTCGGTCGCGTTCGGCATCATGCTGACGTACGCCTCGTACCTCAAGAAGAAGACCGACCTGACCGGCAGCGGTTTCGTCGTCGGCTTCTCGAACAGCGGTTTCGAGATTCTCGCTGGAATCGGCGTGTTCGCGGCTCTCGGCTTCATCGCCACCCAGAGCGGCGTCGCGGTCGACGAGGTCGCGGCATCCGGAATCGGCCTCGCGTTCATCGGATTCCCGACGATCATCTCGCAGGCTCCCGCGGGCGCCCTGCTGGGTGTGCTGTTCTTCGCATCGCTCGTCTTCGCCGGGTTCACGTCGCTCGTGAGCATCCTCGAGGTCGTCATCTCGGCTGTGAAGGACAAGCTCGGCCTCAACCGCGTGGGCGCCACCCTCGGCGTCGGCATCCCCATGGCCATCGTCTCGATTCTGCTGTTCCCGACCACGACGGGCCTCAACCTGCTCGACGTGACCGACAACTTCGTGAACAGCTTCGGAATCGTCGCGGTCGCACTCGTCGTCGTGATCTTCCTCACCGCGGGCTTCACGGCGCTGCCGAAGCTGCGCGACCACCTCAACAAGACCTCCTCGGTCAAGATGGGGCGCACATGGATGATGTTCGTCGGCGGTGTCACCCCGATCATCCTCGGGTACATCCTCATAGACTCGCTGCAGACCACGATCAAGGAGGGCTACGGCGACATGCCGGGCTGGTTCGTGGGCATCTTCGGGTGGGGCATGGCGATCGCGCTCGTCGTGATCGCGTACCTGCTGTCGAAGATCCGCTGGTCGTCGAAGTCTGCGCTGCACGACCCCGACATCGACGGGGAGCCCGTGTCGGAGCCGATTCTCGACCCCGCGATCGACGGCACCGAGATCTCGCGGCACAAGGCCGAGACCGGGCAGTTCGCCGCGGCGCGCGCGGATGAAGACTCACAGGCGGCCGGTCACATCGGCAGACACGGCGCCACCGACGGAAAGGATCGATCATGAGTGCAAGCGCCATCGTCATGATGCTCATCTCGATGATCACGGTGTGGGGAGGCGTCGTCGTCGCCGTCGTGCACCTGATGCGTCACCCGGAGCAGCCTGACGACGAATAGGAGTCACCGGACGAAGGGCGCCGCACGTTCTGAACGTGCGGCGCCCTTCGCTGTGAGTGCACGGGCAGCGGTGAGAGCCGCGAGGGCTCACTCGACGGCGGACCTGCCTGCGCGGGCGACGAGTCGCTGGGCGATCAGAACGAGAATCACGGATGCCGCAGAGGCAGCGGCTGCGACCGCGGCGTTCACCGTGAGAGGCACGACCTCGCCGAGCACTCCCCCGAACCACGAGCCGCTCGCGATGCCGAGATTGAACGCGACCGCGAGGGCTGCCCCGGCGAAGGCACGCAGCTGCGGAGACGCGGTGCGCATGAGCGCCGTCTGCACGAGCGGCGACATCGCGCCGAACGCCGCGCCCCACAGCGCGATCGCGGCGATCACGACCCCGGTTGCTTCAGGGGCGAGGGCGAGCAGCCCCACAGCGACGGCGCCAGCCGCGAACGTGACAGGCAGCGAGATCGTCGGCCAGCGGTCGACCACGAGACCGCTGACGATGAGGCCCAGGATTCCCGCGGCGCCGTACGCAGTGAGGAGCGGCCCCGTCCACACGGAGCTGAGGCCAGCTTCCTCCGAGAGGTACGGCGTGATGTAGGTGAACAGGGTGAACTGGCCGAGCGCGAAGATCGTGGCGGTTGCGAGCAGCACGAAGACAGGCGCGCGCGTCGCGTCGGTGCGCGTGCCGCGGTCGGCGGCTTCGTCCGCACGCGACTCCGGCGGCACGCTGGGCAGCCGCATCCTGACCGTGAATGCGAGCGTGAGCATCACAACGGCGATCGCCGCGAACAGCACGCGCCAGTCGACGACGAGCGCGAGCGCCGCGCCCGCGGGCAGGCCGACGGCGAGCGCGACGGTGACTCCTCCGGTGACGATCGCGAGCCCGCGGCCGAGGTGCTTCGGGTCGAGGATCGCGGTGGTGTACACGATCACGACCGACCACAGCAGTCCGTGTGCGCCGGCGTTCAGCACCCGCGCGGCGAGCATCGTCTCGTAGGTGGGCGCGATCGCGGTGGCGAGGCTTCCGATGGCGAACACGGCGAGCGCTCCGGCGACGACTGAGCGACGGTCGATGTGGCGCACGAGGCGGGTGAGGGGGATGCTCGCGATGATGATCGTGAAGGCCCAGGTCGAGAGAAGCATCCCGATCTCGAAGTTGCCGACGCCGAGCGAGGCGGACATCTGGGGCATGATCGCGGCGGGCAGAGACTCGGTCGTGACGCTCACGGCGAGGGCGAGTGAGAGGATGCTCGTCGCGGCGAGCGGGAACCTCCGCGCGCTTCGCTCGGCCTGGATCGGCAGAACGGCTGTGTCGGTTGTGTCTGTCATGCCGAGATCGTAAACTTTGACACTAATGTCAATGTCAAGCATGGAGGCGTCATGAAGATCGGAGAGCTCTCGGAACGCACGGGAATTCCGACACGGATGCTGCGCTACTACGAGCAGCAGGGGCTCATCACGCCCACACGGGAGGCCAACGGCTACCGCTCGTACTCCGACGGCGACGTTGCCCGGGCTCAGCAGATCCGCGGTCTTGTGCAGTCCGGACTCTCAACGCGCCTGACCAAACTCGTGCTCGAGGCAGAGACGGTGTGCGCCACGCAGACGACCGTCGAGTGCACGCCCAACGTGGCGCAGGAGCTTGCGGACGAGCTCGCCGCGATCGAGTCGCGCATCAGCTGCCTCGCGCGCAGCCGCGACACGGTGCGCGACTTTCTCTGCCGTTCGGAGCACGGCAAGAAACTCGTGCCGTCGCTCTCCGCCGACGCGCAGCCTGTTTCCGGCTGACAGCTCACCGGCATCCCTTGGCCCCTGCCCCGCGCGGGACTGGATACTCTTGAGGGGTGACTTCTGCACCTGTCCCCGCCGAGGCGCGTTCGACCGCACCCAACCACTGGGTCCTCACGTTCGTCTGCCCCGACAAACCCGGCATCGTCCACGACGTCAGCGGCGCGATCGTCGCCGCACGCGGCAACATCACCGAGAGCCAGCAGTTCTCGAGCCTCGACACCGATCGCTTCTTCATGCGCCTCCAGGTGCAGTCGGAGGCGTCGCGCGAGGAGTTCGAGGCGGCGCTCGCATCCGTCGCGGACCGACACCACATGACGTGGAACCTCGACAATGTCGGCCGCCCGGTCCGCACGCTCGTGCTCGCCTCGACCGCGGCGCACTGCGTCAACGACCTGCTGTTCCGTCAGCGCGCGGGGCATCTGCCGATCGAGGTTCCGCTGATCATGGCGAACCACCCGAACCTGCGCTCGCTCGCCGACTTCTACGGTGTTCCGTTCGAGTCGCGGCCCGTGGTGGATGCCGAGACCAAAGCGGCCTTCGAGAAGCGCGTTCTCGAGGCCGTCGACGAGCACAACATCGAGCTGGTCGTGCTCGCCCGATACATGCAGATCATCTCCCCCGAGCTGTGCGACGCGCTCGAGGGCCGCGCGATCAACATCCACCACTCGTTCCTCCCGGGCTTCAAGGGTGCGAACCCCTACCGCCAGGCGCACGCGCGCGGGGTGAAGCTCATCGGAGCGACCGCGCACTTCGTGACGAGCGACCTCGACGAGGGCCCGATCATCGAGCAGAACGTCGTGCGCGTCGACCACACGCAGTCGCCGAAGCAGCTCGTCGCCATCGGTCAGGACGAAGAGAGTCGCACCCTCACGCAGGCCGTCACGTGGTTCGCTGAGAAGCGTGTGCTGCTCGACGGCGCACGCACCATCATCTTCAAGTAGCACCGGAGGTACCGTGACGTTCGCGGAGAGAATCGACGCGCTGACCATCGACGATCTGCGCCGCGCGGGCGCGACCAAATGGATCGAGCCCGGAACCGACATCGGGGCGTTCATCGCCGAGATGGATTTCGGCGTCGCACCGGTCGTCACCAGGGCCGCGAGGGATGCCGTCGAAGCGGGCGTCTTCGGCTACCTGCCGAACTCCATGCTGCGCGAGCTGCAGGCCGCGACCGCCGAGACCATGGCGCAGCGCGGGTACGAAGTGCCCGCCGAGCACGTCATCGTCACCTCCGATGTGCTGCGCGCCTTCGAGCTCACGATCACGCGCCTCATGTCGCCGCACGGCAAGGTCATCGTGCCGACCCCGTCGTACATGCCGTTCCTGTTCGTGCCGCCGCGCGTGCACCACCAGGTCATCGAGGTTCCGATGATCGACGACGGCGGAACGTGGCGCTTCGACCTCGACGCACTGCGCGAGGCCTTCGCCGCGGGCGGCGAGCTGCTCGCCCTGTGTCAGCCGTTCAACCCGCTGGGCCGGGTCTTCGACCGCGACGAGCTCGCCGCGGTGAGCGCCGTGGTCGAGCAGGCAGGCGGCCGTGTGTTCGCCGATGAGATCTGGGCGCCGCTCGTGCTGCCGGGCGCGACGCACGTTCCGTATGCGTCGGTGTCGGATGCCGCGGCGAACCACACCGTGACCGCGACGTCTGCCGGCAAGGGTTGGAACCTCCCGGGGCTCAAGTGCGCGCAGATGGTCGTGTCGAACCCCGATGACCGCGCCCTCTTCGACGACGCCGACTGGCTCTCGCACAGCGCCGCAACGGTCGGCGCCGCCGCGACGATCGCCGCGTATCGCGAGGGCGGGCCGTGGCTCGACGACGCGCTGGCGTACCTCGACGGCAACCGCACGGCGATGCTCGAGGCTGTCGCAGAGCACCTTCCCGGCGTCACGATGCACCGCCCCGAGGGCACGTACATCGCGTGGCTGGACTTCACCGCGCTGGGCATCGAGTCGCCCGGAGCCTTCTTCCGCGAGCACGCGGGCGTGGGCGTCACCGACGGCGCGGCGTGTGGAGTCGCGGGTCGCGGATCAGCGCGTTTCGTCATGGCGACGCCGCGGCCGATTCTGCGCGAAGCAGTCACGCGGATGGGCCGCGCGATTCGCGAGCAGGGCCTCGCCTGACGGCATCCTCGAGCAAAGCTCGCGATTTAACACTGGGTTGCCTCTGTCTTCCTGACAGAGCTCCGAGTAGTGTCTGAGACAACGGTTTCGAGTTGGGCAAGCGCCACAGCCCGGAACACTGCGTAACTCAGGACGACTACACGGGAGTAGACAATGCGCCGGGTTTCAACGGTCACAATGTCGAAAGCACGGATGCCGCGATGAGCGCGGACGTGAACAATACAGCCTCCGCCGTGAACAAACTGAGCGTTCCGGCACTGACCGCGATGGTCGTCGGTTCGATGGTCGGAGCGGGCGTCTTCACCCTCCCCCAGCGGTTCGCGTCGCAGACGGGGGTGTATGGCGCACTGATCGCGTGGGCGATCGCAGGTGCAGGGATGCTGATGCTGGCGCTGACCTTCCAGACGCTCGCGGTCCGCAAACCCGACCTCGACAACGGGGTGTACGTCTACGCGAAGACCGGGTTCGGCGTCTACCCCGGTTTTCTCTCCGCCATCGGGTTCTGGGCGAGCGCGTGCGCCGGGAACACCTTCTACTGGGTGCTCATCACCTCGACGCTGAAGCCGCTCATTCCGGCGTTCGGCGACGGTGACACGTTCTGGGCGGTGCTGGTGTCGAGCTTCTGCATCTGGGGCTTCGCGCTTCTCGTGATGCGTGGGGTGAAGGAGGCCGCCGCGATCAACACGATCGTCACCGCGGCCAAGCTCATTCCGCTCGTGCTCTTCGTCGTCGTCGTTCTGGTCGCGTTCGACCCGGCGGTCTTCGTGGAGAACCTCACCGGCGGATACGACGTGGGCGGCGAGCCGCTGTTCGCACAGGTCCGCGGCACCATGCTCATCACGGTCTTCGTCTTCCTCGGCATCGAAGGCGCGAGCGTCTACTCCCGCTACGCGAAGCGCCGTGAGGATGTCGGGCGGGCCACCGTGCTCGGCTTCCTCTCCGTACTCGCGCTGTTCGCCGTGATCACGATCATCTCCTACGGCATCCTCCCCAAGGCCGAGATCGCCGAACTGCGGCAGCCGTCGGTGGGCAGCGTGCTCGAGGCCGTCGTCGGTCCCTGGGGCGCCTGGTTCATCAGTGCGGGCCTCATCATCTCGGTGCTCGGCGCCTACCTCGCGTGGACGCTGCTCTCGTCCGAGGTGCTGTACGCGGCTGCGAAGGACCGCGACATGCCGAAGCTCTTCTCCCGCGTCTCCGAGCACGGGGTGCCGAAGAACGCGGTGCTTCTGACCACCGCGCTCATCCAGGTGCTGCTCGTCATCGTGTACTTCCTCGACGGAGCGCTCGACTTCATGCTCGACCTCACGGCGGCGCTGTCGCTCGTGCCGTTCGCGCTCGTCGCCCTCTACAGCTTCAAGATCGCCGTGACGCGAGACAGCTACACGGGGGATGCCGCGAAGGGACGCACGAAAGATCTGATCATCGGCGCGCTCACCGTCATCTACACGATCTTCCTGATCTACGCGGCCGGTCTGGAGTTTCTGCTTCTGGCGTGCATCCTTCTCGCTCCCGCGACGATTCTCTACATCATCACGCGCCGCGAGCTGCGTGCCCGTGTGTTCACGACTCCGGGAGTCGTCGTCTTCATCATCGTCATCGTCGGCGCTGTCGCAGGCATCGTCGGCCTCGCAACCGGATACGTTCAACTCTGAGAAAGGCAGCCATGTCGACTTCATCCGCGTACGGCGTCCATTCCGAGGTTGGAGCACTGCGCAAGGTTCTTGTGTGCGCTCCCGGTCTCGCCCACCAGCGGCTCACGCCGTCGAACTCAGACGATCTGCTGTTCGACGACGTGCTCTGGGTCGAGAACGCCCAGCGTGATCACGCCGATTTCGTGGCGAGTCTGCGCTCGCACGATGTCGAGGTCGTCGAGCTGCACGATCTGCTCACCGAGACGATGGAGATTCCCGAGGCGCGTTCGTGGCTTCTCGACCGCAAGATCATCCCGAATGAGGTCGGGCTCGGCCTCGTCGACTCGACCCGCGCCTTTCTCGAGTCGCTCTCGGCACGGCAGCTCGCGGTGTTTCTCATCGGCGGGCTCTCCACCGCGGACCTGCCGGAGGACTACCGCAACGGCTACATCGCGCTCGTCCGCGAGGGCGTCGGCGCGCAGGAGTACCTGGTGCCGCCGGTGCCGAACACGCTCTATACGCGTGACACGACCTGCTGGCTGTACAGCGGCGTCACCCTGAACCCGCTGTACTGGCCGGCCCGGCATGACGAGACGCTTCTCATGAAGGCGATCTACCAGCACCACCCCGACTTCGTCGGCTCGAAGATCTGGTGGGGCGACCCCGATAAGGACTGGGGAGCTGCGACCTTCGAGGGTGGCGACATCATGCCGGTCGGCAACCGCACCGTGCTCATGGGAATGAGCGAGCGCACGTCTCGCCAGGCCATCACTCAGGTTGCGGCATCCCTCTTCGAAGGCGGCGATGTCGACCAGGTGATCGTGGCGGGCATGCCGAAGCTGCGGTCGGCGATGCACCTCGACACCGTCTTCACGTTTGTCGACACGGATGCCGTCACCCTCTACCCGCGCATCATGGAGCGCGTCCACACGTTCACGCTCCGCCCGGGCACGGGTGGCGCGCCGCTCCACATCACCGATCACGGCGAGACACCGTTCACCGACGTGGTCGCGTCTGCGCTGAACCTCGACTCTCTGCGCGTCATCGAGACGGCGGGCGACATCTATGAGTCGGAGCGGCAGCAGTGGGACAGCGGCAACAACGCCGTCGCGCTGAAGCCGGGCGTCGTGTATACGTACGATCGCAACACGAAGACGAACGATCTGCTCGCGAAGGCGGGCATCGAGGTGCTCCCGATCGTCGGTGCGGAGCTCGGTCGCGGGCGCGGCGGTGGTCACTGCATGACGTGCCCGATCATTCGCGAGCCGGTCGGTTATTGAGGGTGAGGATGCCGCGGAGCGTCGCTCCGCGGCATCCTTTCGCCTCTTCTCGCGTGACCGATCGTGGCGCTCAGCTTGTTCAGCGCGCCGAACATTGCCACGATTGACTCCGTGACAGACACTCCGTATCAAGCGCTGTTCTTCATCTCGGGTGAGCATGAGCAGCTCGTGACCTACATTCAGACGCGTCTCGACGAGCTCGCCGAGTCGCTCGGGCGCCGCGTCGAGCACGACGGTGAGCGCTCTGTCTGGCGCGTGAACGGAGAGTACGCGTTCTCGATTCGTGCCGAGAAGCTGAGCGACGCGCACGCGTGGGAGTACGCGCAGCGGTACGACGACATTCGCGCCGCGTGGACGGTGTACGAGTCGAGTACGCTCGTGACGCTGAAGGGGCAGACCGACGTCATCCTCGACAGCGACGACCAGTATGACGAAGATTTTCAGGCGATCCGCGCCGAGATCGAATCGCTCTCGGTGGTGGTCGTGGACCCGCTCGCTCCCCCGGTCGTGACGGACTCGATCATCATCACGCCGCGCGCCGACACGAAGGCCGCGCCGGAGTGGTTCGAGCACCAGCACGCCCCGGAGCGCCGCCCCGAGACCCTGCCGACCACGGCGATCATGCGCGGCGAGCGCCCGGTCGCCAAGCGCGTGCTGTTCTTCGGCGGGCTCGTCGTGCTCGCGCTCGTGTGTGGCGCGCTGCTCGCGGCGGTGCTGCCGATTCTCACCGGGTGGATGCCGTCATTCGCGGTGTTCGCGGTGGCTTTCGCGGTGCTCTTCCTGCTGATCTGGGGTGGCGTGCGGCTCACCCAGCGCGCCCGGGCAAAGCCCTAGCCATATCGCCATATCGTCACGTATGGTTAACCATATGAAGACGACGATGAATCTGCCGGATGCTCTCATGGCTGAGCTCAAGCGCCGCGCTCGCGCGGAAAACCGGACGGTCACGAGCATCGTCGAGGAGTCACTGCGCGCGCATCTGGAGTCACATCACGAGCAATGGCATGCGCCCATCCTTCCTACCTGGAACAGTGGCGGATATCGCGTCGACCTCGATGACAAAGACGCCGTGCTCGATGCCATGGACGACGTCCGATGATTCTGCCCGACGTCAACGTGCTTGTGTATGCGTTCGACGAGGCTTCGCCCCATCACGAGGAGTATTCGCGCTGGCTCACGAGCACGTTGAGCGGCCGCGAGGAGCTTGCGCTCTTCGATCCGGTGCTCGCCGGGTTCGTGCGGATCGTCACGCACCCGCGCATCATGGTCCGTCCCGCAGACACTCGTGTCGCGCTCGAGTTCGTCGACATTCTGGCGACGGCGCCTCGCGCGAGGTGGATCCGAAGCTCGTCCGAGATCTGGGCCACACTGAACGATTTCGTGACCCACGACGCTGGAATCAAGGGGAATCTCATTCCCGATGCGCTCATCGCCGCTGCGGCCATCGCGAATGGCGCGCGGGTGGCGACGGCCGACCGGGGATTCTCGCGCTTTCCCGGCGTGCAGTTCTTCGACCCCACGAGCGCGACGACCTGATCGCTAAGCTGAACCTCATGGCTTCATTCGACGGAGACTCTGCCCGTTCCCCGCACATCGTCATCGCTCCCGACAAGTTCAAGGGGTCGCTGAGCGCGGCTGAGGTGGCGGATGCCGTTGCCTCGGGCATCCTCGAGGTCATTCCTGACGCTCGGATCTCCTCCGTACCGATCGCCGACGGCGGCGATGGCACGGTAGCTGCGGCCTTGGCCGCTGGCTTCGAGTCCCGCACGCGCACGGTCACCGGTCCCATCGGTCGCCCCGTCGACGCCGAGTACGCCGTCAAGGGCGAGACCGCGGTCATCGAGATGGCGACCGCGTCAGGTCTCGCGCTCCTCGATGCGTCGGAGCTCAACGCACTGGCCGCGACGACGCTCGGAACCGGTGAGCTCATCAAGGCAGCGCTCGATGACGGAGCGACGAGCATCGTCCTCGGTGTCGGCGGCAGTGCCACGACCGACGCCGGCGCCGGCATGCTCGAAGCCCTCGGCGTTCGCATTCTGGATGCCGATGGAGCCCCCGTTCCTCCCGGCGGAGGCGGAATCCAGCGCGCTGTCACCGTCGACCTGTCCGGTCTCGATCCGCGCATCGCTGACGCCGAGGTGATTCTCGCGACCGACGTGAACAACCCGCTCACGGGCGACCATGGCGCGGCCGCGGTCTACGGTCCGCAGAAGGGCGCGTCCGAGGCCGATGTCGCCACGCTCGACGCAGCTCTTTCCCGCTTCGCAGACCTGGTGGATGCCGAAGCGGCGACGCAGCCCGGAGCGGGAGCAGCGGGCGGCATGGGCTACGCGGCCCTCGCGGTTCTCGGTGCCACGATGCGTCCGGGAGTCGACGTGGTCCTCGACCTCGTGGGCTTCGCGGAAGCGTTCGAAGGGGCCGACCTCCTCGTCACCGGCGAGGGGAAGCTCGACCTGCAGACTCTGCACGGCAAAGCGCCCGCAGGAGTCGCGGCCTACGCCCGGGAACGAAACGTCCCGGTCGTGGCGGTCTGTGGCGCGAACGAGCTCGACGACGAGACGCTCACGAACGCCGGAATCCGCGCCACGTACGCCCTCACCGACGTAGAGCCGAACCTCGAGATCTGCCTCGCAGAGCCGGCCCGCCTCCTGAAGGAGTGCGGCCGCCGCCTCGCCGCCGACCTCGCAAACTCCTGACGCCCTTCGACCTACCGAACTAGCATCCGTGCGTTAAGGGCTCGAACTGTCGACGGAATCGTCACAATATCTACGATGAGCCAAATCGCGCAGGCAAATAGCAAAAGTATGCCGAGACCAATTCCAGTCGTTGCCCATCCCACCCACCAGAGAATGATGAACACGATCCCGCTTCCTACCTTGCCGAGATAGAAATGGTGCGCTCCAAATCCCCCGAGGAAGAACAGCAGCAAGTACGCGGTTGAGGCCCACTTCTGACCAGGGCGATACGCGTATGGAGCCACATACGTGGTGTGCTCAGTCCACTTGGTTCCGTCCCACCAGCGTGACTGACCATATTGGTCAGGGTAGAAACCTGGTGGCGGCGGGGTTGGAACGACATCAGACACGTCTTCAACGTTAGCGACAGACCGTCGACCCATTGCGAAGATTTAAACCCCCAATGTGGGAGTCATGTAGCCGTACCGTGTCTACCGTTCTGGCACGCTTGGACCGTGCCATCGTTGTCGCCGAGATGCCGCGCCGCAGACTTCGAGCGTGGTGAACCCTGTCGACGATTGCCAACAATGTTGCCTGATCACCTAAGCGCTAGCCGAGCCATACCGGCACCATCCTGCGCTTGGTGTCCGAAGAGAGCTGCGGGAGCAACGAGTAGACATGATTGAGCCAACACTGTCTTGCGACACCAAAAAGCGTTGTCGTGAGAAAGCGCTTAGCCAGGTAGCTGCGATTTGAACCAGCGACCCCTTGGCGGTCGTAGATCCAGATCGCCGAACCTTGTTGTCGCGGAACCCCTCGAGCCCCCTTGTGTTTATAGGGATCTGGGCGGTTCGCCTAGTCCGATTGCAGCCGGTCGCTGGCGGGTGATTTAGGTGGGTTTATGATGGGAGACCGTGCTCCGAACATCGAGCTCTTCTGTCTCGCTGAATAGTCAAGACCTCTGCTGTGGCTTCACGCACCACCTGAGAGGCCCTGGATCTATGAGCGCTCATCCCTTAATGTTCTGTCTGATTGATCAACCCACAAAGCGCCTTAAGATGCTCTGCGCCGTCGGGACGGTAGGCGGCATCAGTAGCCTCTTCTACAGCTTGAGCAATGACAGTCTTTCCCCGGTCTAGGAGTTCTTCGCCTGTCTGGACAATCCCAAGAATCCTCGCGGCATCTTCGAAATTCTTTGACCACTTATGACTTCGACTTAAAAAGTGCCTGGTTTCAAACGTGCGCCCAAACTCACGACTCAGCGCTTCGACATAGATGTCTGGCAGTATGAGATCCTCGAGTTCGGCCTGGGTCTTTCGCCCACCTAACAGGAAGACATTCTCACTCGGGAGCATACCCATTTCTTGGATAAGCTTTGCCTCTGCCCGACCCGTTACATCGTCATCAAGAACAGCGAGGATGCGGCAAGCTGTTGATTTTTCCCGCTGAATTTGGTTTCGCATTTTTCCGGCACCTCGCGTTGCTTTGAATACGAGGCGGCCGGCTTTGATATCTTGCTGAAGGCTTGGCTCGAGACTACCAAGGATCGCGGAAAGCACCTTCTCGTCGCTCACGCCTTCAACTAGGACTATCGTCTCTGCGGAATGCAGATTGTCACTGAGTTCCACGCCCAACGCTTCTCGGATAACTGCGACATTTCGCGCAGGACGTGCAGAGTTTTCCATTACAAGAATATTCGACGAGACTCGTTCTCGGTTCACAAAAACGGGGTTGTGCGTAGCGAGAATTACTTGCTGCTTGATGGCCAACTCTTGGAACAGAATCTGCAACTCATGAACGGATGCCGGATGTAAATGAGCCTCCGGTTCATCCACGGCAAGCACAAAGCTATGACCTTGAGAGCGTTCTTGCGCCAGCTCATGAATTAGTGCCATCGTCACAAGACTCTTAATACCGTCTCCTTTGCTTTCAATTGAAGTAGCTGTGCCGTCATGCAAGGAGAGGTCTTCAATTGAGTTGGAGCGCTCAAAGTCAGTGTCGTGAAGCTCAATAGTCTGGATCGACGGAATGTATCGCTTAACTGAGTTTGCAAGATCATTGCCGACCGCCCCGACGGCTTCGCTACGGAGTTGATTGAGTCGTGCCGTCAGCTTCTGATACTCATCACTGTTCAGCAGAGACCGAGTTCGAATCCGTACTAGTTCATTGACAAGCGCAAGAGCCTGGTCGCTTGTGCGAACAGCTGGGACCGACACCAATGAGATGCGTGCTGCGATGAATTCTGCAATCTCTTGAGACTTTGCTCGATGGGTGGCAGCTCCTCGCCCAGGTTTTACAACACCGAACGTCACAGAAAGGCGGCCGAGGGTGATCTCGACTGGGAGTTCACCGTTACTGGCTATCCCAGTCTCCTCGTTGAATGCGCGGACTTCCTCGTCATCCAGTTTGAACTTCAGTCTCAGTAGCGTTGGGCGTGTACCTTTACTGCCTTGCTTCGCAAGAGGATAGTCATCACTCCACCTGTACCCGCTAACGAGTTGACCACCACCGCGGACCCGCTTGCTCCGCAAAAAGCTCATTGCAGAAGGGCCCGAAACCTCTCCGCCCTTTACAGTATTTGGTGGGGCAACGCTCCAACGCCTGATGATATCCATCCCCAAAGCAAGAGCTCTGAGAAGATTTGACTTACCTTCATTGTTGGGGCCTACAAGCGTTGTGAGATCCTCAACCGTAAACTTAGTTTGAGCCGCAATCGAACGGTAATTCTGAACCGTAACTTCAATAAGCTTCACCGGTCTAGAATCTCATGCTTCCCCTCTACAAAGGAGATTGAATAATTGATGTGAGGTTGGGACTGCTGAAGGTTTGGTTGACTCCTGGACCGCGTGATCTTTGAGGTTGCGCTGGGAGGATGGCTGTCATGCCGACGAAGTACACGGATGAGTTCAAGCGGGACGCTGTCTCGTTGGTGCTTACGCAGGGGATGACGCAGAAGCAGGTCGCTCGTGACCTGGGCGTTTCGAAATCTGCGTTGCAGGTGTGGGTGAAGAACGCTGAGCTCGAGGACCGAGGGTTCACCCCGTCGGCGGATCCGGAGGACCGCCGGGAGATGCTGCAGGCGATGAAGCGGATCCAGGAGCTGGAGATGGAGAACGAGGTGCTGCGGCGCGCGGCGGCGTATCTGTCTCAGGCGAATCTGAAGCTCGGGTCGATGCCGAAAAAATGATGTTCCCGCTCGTCCGCGACCTTGCCGCGGCCGGCACCCCTTTGCGGGTGCCGGTCGCGGTGGCGTGCGGGGTCCTCGGCTTCAGCAAGCAGGCGTACTACCAGTGGCTCGCCGAGCCCGTGTCGCAGCGCGACTGGGACGACGCCCACCTGGTCAACGCCGCGTTCGACGTGCACGAGGACGACCTGTGCTTCGGTTACCGGTTCATCGCTGACGAGCTGACCGCTGACGGGTTCGCCGCGTCGGAGCGGCGTGTGTGGCGGGTGTGCTCGCAGAACAGCATCAGAAGCGTGTTCACGACCCGGAAACGCAAGTACTCCAAACCAGGGCCTGCGGTGCATGACGATCTCGTGGAACGCCGCTTCACCGCCGAGAAGCCGGACAGGCTCTGGCTGACGGATATCACCGAGCATAAGACGGCGGAGGGGAAGCTGTATCTGTGCGCGATCAAGGACGTGTTCTCGAACCGGATCGTGGGCTACTCGATCGATAAACGCATGAAAGCCAGACTTGCGGTGAACGCGCTGAACATGGCTGTCGCCCACCGCGGGAACCCCGTCGGTGTTGTGGTTCACTCGGATCGCGGATCTCAATTCCGATCCCGCAAATTCCGGCGCGCCCTCACCCGTCACAAGCTCAAAGGATCCATGGGGCGAGTCGCCGCGGCCGGTGACAACGCAGCGATGGAATCGTTCTTCGCCCTGCTGCAGAAGAACATCCTCGATACCCAGAAATGGGCCACCCGGCAGCACCTGCGAATGGCGATCGTCGCCTGGATCGAGGGCACCTACCACCGCAGACGCCGACAACGCCGACTGGGCAAGATGACACCCATCGAGTTCGAGAGCATAATGAAGACGTCCGTCACACTGGCGGCATAAGGAAACGAGTCAACCAAACCTTCAGCAGTCCCCCGCTCGAGAGGGCGGCGAGAGCGTGACGTCGATCGCGAAGCGGTTCGACATCCACCGCGGCACGGTGTGGCAGTACACGAAGCCGCCGGCGGATGTCGGGGCTGTTTCTTCGAGTTACCAGTAAATCGCTACGAAGTCGACGTCGAGCAACCGCGGAACACTATCGCCCAACGATTTTGGCGCGGTCGGCGCGACGTGCGCCAGAGCAGTCGCCGGCGGGAAGAGTGAAAGCCCTGCCTCTTCTCGCGCTGCGGTTCGGAGGTCCAGTGCTTTGGCCTGTGCGACTTCGCCGCCAGTCATCGTAAGCACCCGTTTGGTCAGCACCGAGAAGGCGCTGGTTTGATCCGACACGGTTGCCGATCGCGCCTTCAATTCGGCAATGCTCATGGTGATGAGCGCCTCTTGCTCTGGCGTCAGCGTTGCGCCGAGATCGTTCAGAAGCGCGGAACTGTAGCGGGTCAAGGCATCGGCCAGCTTCGATTCCGAACTGCCTGCGTCGTTCGGGGAGGCGGGCTTGCCAAGCGGCGCACGGCCAGCGGCGTTGATCTGGTCGACTAGGTTCGGCGCCACATCTGTGAACAGATCAGCCAGTTTGACGGGGGTCCAGGAGTCGTGGAGGCCGGGCCGTGAGATACGGGCGAAGACGGTGAACTCGGCATCCGAGAACAGCACTCGGCGGAGATCTTTCCAGTAGGCCTCCTGCTCAGTGACTCCGACGACCTCCAGCGGTCGGGTCTTCAGATCGTGTCCCTCGATCAGTTCTTTGTGGATGACGTACTCGGTGTCGCCGATCTCGGCTACGACGTAGTCAACTGCTGTCGCGCGGATCGGCACGAGTCCAGCAAGTAGTCGCTGCAGGATCTTATTGATTGGCTGGACTTCCTGGAGCGTGGCCAATCCGCCTCCGGCAGCGAACATGTCGGGATAGTCCTCCGACATCGCGGTGAACTCAGAGACCATCGTTCCTAGATGGAAGACGGGGTCGGCGCCCAGGCGAACGCGAAACTCGACGAGTTTGCCACGCTGCAGTTGGTTCGTCGAGACCATCTTCGACGGGTTGTCGATTTTCTTGAGGTCGTCGAAGTCCTTCGCAGGACTGTCCACCACGACTGGCTCGATGATGCGGAGTCCGTCGATCTCGTGCAGGTCACGGAACCTGGACTGGACGGTGGCCTTGCGAGATGTCTGGATGGTGCTGCTGTTGGTGGTCTGGTAGCGGGAGGTGATCTCGGCCTTGGCGATGAGGCCGGGATTAGCTCCGGCCGTCGCGTCGATGGACGCTTCGCTGCCCTCGCTGGCTTGCTCTGACTTTGAGTCGGTGATCTCTCCCTTCTGTGAGGAGAGCAGGCTCAGCAGACTGACCTCATCGAGGTAGATAAACTCACGCAGAGCTGGGCGTGTGGGGCCCGCGGTCGTCTGGTGCGGCACGATGGACTCCTTGATGCCGAACAGGCGACGCCACCACATTCTCTTGCTCATACTGTGACCTCCGCGACTACGGAACGTCGAGGTCGCAAGGCGATCCGCTCGAATGCCTGGACGAAGTCCTCTGGGGCGATCTCCTCGCGACCATCGCCGACTGCCAAGAGTGCCGCTTCTGTCCAGATGAAGGTCAGCTCGGCTGCCGACCAGCCCTCGGTGAGAGCGGCAACGTCTTCGAGGGGCAGGTCGGCTGCGGTCTTCAATTGGGCACCTGCGACCTTGAGAATCTCGTAGCGATCCGCACGAGTAGGCAGGCCAAACTCGATCTCCCAGTCGAATCGACCTGGGCGGGTGAGGGCTGGGTCGAGGGAATCGACACGGTTGGTCGCGGCGATGACGATGACACTCTTGCCCTTGTTGTCAAAGCCGTCCATGAGGGTCAGGAGCTGGGCGACGAGTCGCTTCGAGGCCTCATGTGAGTCCGAAGATCGCTTCTCAGCAATGCTGTCGATCTCGTCGAAGAAGATGATGGCTCGACCGCTGTTGCTGTGAGTGGCGGCTTCGAAGATCTTGCGGAGCGTCCCCTCGGTGTCACCGAGCCACTTGCTGATGATCTCGGGACCGCTGATGGCGTAGAACTGCGCGTTCGACTCCCTCGCGATGATGCGGGCGAGGTGGGTCTTGCCCGTGCCGGGCTGGCCAGTAAAGAGGATGCCCTTGATGGGGCGAGCGCCGATGTTTTCTAGCTGTTCCTGACGCTCGAGCTGTGTCTCGATAAGTTCTTTAGCGCGGGCAACGACGTGCGGGTAGCCACCAAAGTCCTTGAAGGTTGGTCCTTCACCGGCCTTGTCGCGGAGGTACTCCGACTCGACATTCTCGTTGTCGTCACCTAGAAGGCTGCTCTTGATCGGACGCTCTGAGACGATCGACAGCAAGCCTTGAGCGTCAACATACTCGACTACGTTCCCGACCTTGACCATGATGCCGTTGGGGTTGGCTACTCGCTGGAAGTTCCCGATACCGCCATCCACCAGCACGGTGTTGTCATCCAAGACGAGACGCACGGTCGCGATCTGGTTGGACTCTTGCCAGAGGTCGGCAGGCGCAAGCTCCCAATCGTCCTGGCCTACGAGAATGACGTCGCCGGGCTCGACGTCGTCGATGTTCGGCAGATTGGAAACTCGCCCGGTCTGCCCCTTCTGGGTCTGGAAGTGGATGGTGTCATCGTCGTGATCAACACGGAGCACTTTGAACAGTTGACCTACGATGCCTGCATCGCTCAAGGGTCTGCCCTCCAGGTCTCTAGCACTCGTACTCGATCGGATTTACCCGTCTCTAAAGGCGTCTCTCGCGGAGTCCCGGCGCCCCAGGCCGAGAATAGCCGGAGGGACCGACATCGACGCGCCTTCTGGCGGTCGACCGACGGGCCTACTGCACCTTCAGCGAGGTGACGGCCCGGTCGAACATGGCGATCAGCGGCGCGAAGTCCTGATCGCCGGCCGCGATGCGTGATGCGGCGTCGTTGACCGCGCCGACCGGCCTCATGGAAGTCGGTCCCAGGTCGATGTTGACTCCCGCAGGAGGTGTTCAATTCCACGAGCGAAGGTCCCTGAGGCTCAGGTCGTCCTGGCGCTCTGACTCAAGGCGGCGAGTTGCCCGCTGCGCGACCTCCAAATAGAAGCCACGCACGGTAGATCCCTCCGGATAGCGGTCGGCGATCACCTTAGCCCCGTCACGGAGAGCAACCTCATTCGGGTCATCTACCCCCACAGAGCGTGAGCGCATTCCGTACTCTGCCGAGCCGTGAAGGCCAGCAAGAACTTGGATACGCAGTTCCGATTCCAGTCCAGCCGCGACTTCGAGTGCGTCGACCACGAACTCAGGTTCACGTATTACGAAGTCCTGGGGTGCGTCGTTCAGAAGATCACGAGCGAGACGAACCCTGCTTTCATCACGCGACCTGATTAGGTCGAGGATCACCGAACGGATCTGAGGGTCGTACCCTACCGCCATCGCCTCAAGGATCTGCTCCCCGAAGAAGTGCCTCTCCCAAGACTCGTCGGCAAGGATCCACTCGATCAGCACCTCGATCAGCGCAGGGCGATGGCTATTCGACGCGAAGTCGAGGTCCATCGACTCGATGTGCGGGAGCGGTTCGTACCGGCGATCGTCGGAGGTTCGACGTTCGATGCGCCTTTGCAGGAACCCGAGCGCTCCATAGGGATCAACGGCGAATTCCTTCTTCAACAACTGGCCCAGCTCATACGCAGGAAGTTGCGGCGTGGCTTCGAGACGCTCGAGGAGTCGATGCCGCTCCACCGGAGTGAGCGATTGCCACGGGGTAGCCTTCCCATCGAGAGCTCCCAGCGCAGCCTCGGCGACGATCGGTTCGGTTTCAACGGGGGCCGCGTTCAGTATTTCGAGGACGAGTGCTCGATCATCGGCATCGAGCCATCGCGCCGCAGAGAGCAGAATAGCGTGCACTTCCGAATAGGTAGTGGCCAGCAGTGCGCGAACCACATTCGTCCTGACCTGATTAAACGCTCCGGGGGCGTTCATAGCCGCCGATGCGACAACCCTCGCCGATTCGGAGCCGGAGGCAATCATTTCGACTGCTGCTTGCTCTGCCGTTGCGTCGCCCATCGCAAGAAGTATGAGTAGCGCGACGCGAGCCAGAGCAAGGTCGACCGTTTCGTCTGCAGGAGTACCAACGGCGATGCGAGCGGCTTCAGGGACTCTTTGGAAGAACCTCGCCAGTAGGCCGTCGGGCGAGATCTGTTCGTCGCTCGCTGCGCGTTCTTGCTTGAGAACCTCTCGGAGGCGCCCAACGAGTTTGTCCGGCGTGTACTGAGTTGTCCATCGCTCGACAAGTTCCTCCGCGACTCGCTCTGATCTTTCTCGTGATCGCTGGTAGCGACTCACCGCAACATCGTCGACATCGTCTTCGTCATCCAGGGCCCAACCAGCACGTACCAATCGGATGACTAGGAGGTCATCATCGATATGCAGCTTCCTACGCGTATCGCGCGCAAGCTTCTTGCGCGCCCCCTCCCCATAGGTAGCGTGCCAGCCCAACGCGCGGTGAGCGGAGAGGCGCAGTCCGGCGGATTGATCAGGGTCGGCGAGCAGTCGGCCGAGGATGTCTACGACCATCGCGAATTCGTCCGTCACCGGTTCGGTCCGATCGCCCGATCGCAGAGCTTCCTCAAAGATCCCGGTGGCGGCGCGGGCGGTCCGCGCATCGCGGGCGAGTGCTTCCTCGGCGATGGCGATCGCGGCAGACCGTACATCGGCAACAGCTTCAAGACTGACTGGCATGCGCGCGATCGTGAAGCTGATCCCCTTGGACTCGGTCACAGTGACCTCATGAGCCAGGGCAGGGCTGAGCAGTGACACGATCTGATCGTGGCGTTCAGGGTACTCATCGGCACGAAGGATCTCGCCAACGACCTCGACGTAGCGTTTGGTGAAGGCGACGGGTCGTCGAGGGTGAAACTCACCGAGTTCGCGTGCAAGTCGTAGAGCATGGTCGGGGTTGGAGTTCTCGCGACGGTCGTCCCGAAGGCCGATATCGAGCAGGCTATGCAAGGCCCTCGGAAGGAAGTCGGTCCGGTGTCCGGCGTTGGCTATAAGTGGCGCGAGGGAACGAGCAACATCGTCACTGGTGATTTTCCTCTTCTCCCCCCAGATGCCGCTCAATTCATCGTCCTCATCGGGAGCAGGGTTCGCCAGCAGTACATCCGCGAAGTCGAGGGCACGATCCGGGTAGATCGCGGCGACTACGGCAACCCGCTTGCTGATCGTGATGCGAGCCGAGTTCGGAAGGTCTCGGGTATGTTCCGCCAGTGAAGACCACAGGACGTCAGCGAGGTTGGAATCACCGTCGGCACGTCGGTGCCAGTCGACAATGCTGACGTTGTTGATGGCATGGGTGAGGGCAGACCCGCGAGCGTGGTCAGCAATTAGTCGGGCGAAATGCTTGTCGAGACCGGATTGCGAGACCAGTGCTCGCTCCAGCGTCGCGTCTCCGAGGAGGTCGGGTACAACCCGCGCAGTCTTCCCTCGCCGGAGCACGAGACCAAGGTCCTCCAGTTCATCGAGGATCTCAAGGAGAGCTGCATGCGGTTGCCCGCTGGTTGCCACAAGGCACTCGATGAACTCGCCATCTTCGAGCGGCGCGGGCTGGATCGCGGCCAGTGCCTGGAGGACGGCGGTTCGCGCGTCGGCGTTGGTCCCGCTCAATACAAGGTCAGTGAATCGAGCGAGGATTTCGCGTCGGAGGGCGGTTTGGGAAGCAAGGTCGGCGTCATTGAGCGTACCGGAGCGCACCAAGTGGGCTCCGGTGACGATGAGAAAAGGGCAGTCATAGCCGATCCGTGCCAGCGACTCGACACGCCCGTCCGTCGCGTGGTCGCCGAGGGCTTCGCGGGCGAGCAACTCGGCGTCTTCGATTGAGAGATCGCCGACACTGACTGTGACGTCATCGGCGAGTCGTTCCGGCAGACCCAGGGATGCACGAAGCTTGGGCATGGCCCGCGGGCGTGCCGCAAGAACCACCGTCGCGTCTGGGCGAGCGCGACGAATGCCTTCGACTAGCGCCGCGACGTCGTGCTCCGCGTCGGTGGCATCGTCGACCACAATAACCGGCCCACCCTCGGGAAGTAGATCGAAGGCGCTCGGGGCAATCTGGCCTCGAGCAACGAAACGCACGGACCGGCCAACGTCAGAACTCGCGAATTCGCGAAGCAGACGGCTCTTACCGATGCCGCCACGGCCTATGACGAACGCCACTTCGTGATGATCAGTTGCGAGGCCAGTGAGCTTCCGGAGCTCATCGGCGCGGCCGACCAGAGTGAAGTTTCGATCGACGCCGAGCCGGCCGGCGAGCGCGGTGTCGTATCGGTTCGGCTCAAGCCACGGACTGGGCTCGGGAACCCCGAGAAATGACTCGCGCAGCTCCGGAAAGTAGCTCTCGATCAGCGCGAGTTTGTCGGCCGCCGGAAGGCCACGGACGAAGCCGGAAAGAGTCTCACCGTCCCATAGCGCCCAGCCAGGATACTTCGCCAGTTCGAGTCGAGCCGCCGGAGTCGCAGCTCGGCGGCTCAAGGCGATGACCCCGGAGCTAAGTTGAGCATCGGGGAGCACCTCCTCGATGGCTTTCCTCACATCACTCGGGCCGAAGCTCCGGTGCCGCTTGCACTGGACGCCGATACGCTCGCCTTCTCCATCGACGTAGACGTCGACGCCGTACTGCTTGTAACCGGAGGATCCGTTGCGCACAGCCGTGTGTCTTGGGTGCCGCATCTGGAGTAGGTCACGACAGAATGCCTCGAACGCCTCTGGTGAGAGGTTTTCGAACGGCAGGTTGAGCAGCCTGTTCTGGCTTGGGGTATCTCTCTCTTGCTCGTAACCGCCGGCATCCAGCACATCGCCGAGGCTCAGATCAAGAACTGAACACAACACCTGCAGGTCGCCTCGACGCGGACGAGAGATTCCGCGTTCCCATCCGCTCACAGCCTGCTGACGGACTCCCATTCGACCCGCAAGTTCGACCTGGTCCATCCGGGCGGCCTCTCGCGCCAACCGGATAAGCGCTCCCAACGTCGAATAAGTCACAATCCTAAGATACACGCAGTTGATGCGTACGGACTCTCCTGCGCGTGGCCAGCTGCGCGCCGCGAGCGTTAGGGGCATGACTGCTATCACAACAACAGAGAGTCCGTTGTCTCCGCTTCGGGCCGTGTCCTATGTCCGCGTGTCCACCCTCGATCAGGCCCACCACGGGGCTGAGCCGGAGGGGCTGTCGATCCCAGCGCAGCGGGAGGCGAACCGACGGCGGGCGTTGGAGATGGGCGCGCTCATCGTCGCCGAGTTCGTCGAACGCGGACGCTCGGGCAGGTCGATCGAGCGGCCAGAGCTGCAACGGATGCTGGAGTACATCCAGGATCGTCCGGTGGACTTCGTGATCGTGCACAAGATCGACCGCCTCGCCCGTAACCGCGCCGATGACGCAGCGATCACCAGGACCATCCAGAACACCGGTGCCTACCTAGTCTCCACGACCGAGGCGATCAGCACGACCCCCTCCGGGAAGCTGCTGCATGGGATCATGGCATCGATCGCAGAGTTCTACTCCCAGAACCTCGCCACCGAGGTGATGAAGGGAATGCGACAGAAGGCCATTCACGGAGGAACGCCAGGGCGGGCACCGCTCGGCTATCTCCACGAGCGTCAATTCACGGATGGCCGCGAGGTCCGCGCCATCACGATCGACCCGGAACGGGCCGAGCACATCATCTGGGCTTTCCACTCCTACGCCACCGGCGAGTGGAGCGTCACCCGCCTCGCCGCAGAGCTCGAGACCCGCGGGCTGACGACCAGACCTGGACCGAACACCCCCAGCAGGACCGCTGACAGTGAACGGGCTGCACCGGCTGCTGCGTCGCCCCTATTACAAGGGCGTCGTCGTCCACAACGGCATCGAGCACCCCGGACGACACGAGCCCCTGATCGACCCGGTGACCTGGGCGACCGTGCAAGACATCCTCACGTCCCGTCGTAACGGGGAACGCTCACGGGAACATGACCACTACCTCAAAGGGACCGTGTTCTGCATCGAGTGCGGCAGGCGACTGCTCGTGCAGCACACCCGCACCGGGCACGGCCACCACTACGAGTACTACGTGTGTCACCGCCGCCGCGAGGCTACCTGCCAGCAACGCAAAGTCCTGCCCATCGCCGAAGTCGAGCAACGGGTCGAATACCTCTACCGGACGATCGAGTTGAACCCCGGCCAGCGTGAACGCATCGAACAGATCGTGCTCGCCAAACTCCACCGGCAACAGGCAGTCAACAACCAGCGGCTCCAGGTGATCGCCATCGAGGCCCAGACGGTGGAGGCGAATCAGGCCAAGCTGCTCGAGGCATACTACGCCGACGCCATCGACCGAGAGGTATTCCTCACCCACCAGCGACGACTCAACACCGAACAGGCGAATCTCGCTCGCGAGAAGGCGAAGCTGGAGTCGGAGAACACCGAGATCCGCCAGCGCGTCCGTGACGCCCTCGACCTGCTCCAAGACGTCCAGGCCACCTACACGAACGCGTCCGTCACGGTGCGCAAGCAACTCAACCAGGCCATCTTCTCCGGGATCTTCCTCGGCCCCGAACGCGGCCAGATCCGCTCCGAGCTCAACGAGCCCTTCGCGACCATCACCCAACCCGGATAAGACCCCGGAGACCCTAGTCGCCTTAGTAGAACCACCCCGGCTGAGAGACAAGGAGAACCTACTCGAGCTCCCCCACACTGCCCATAAACATGCCGGTCAGCACGGGTTTTCCAGCGAGCCCGGAGACGCGTGAGGCCGCCCTCTCGGGCGGCCTCACCAGCGTCGATTGCGCTTTTGATAAGAGCAACTGGGTGGACGCGGGTGGACTCAAACCGAACACCTGGCAGAGGTTCGAGCAGCTGAGTTCCGCGTGGAATCAGGCGAAACTCCGTATCGTTGACGAGCCAGACGGCGCCACTGACGACGAGCCGGGAGTCGTCGCGAACCCTAGGAGACGGGCTAGAACACCCCTGACGGAGAGCCAAGTGGACGCTATCCGAACTGCACGCGCGAACGGCGAGAGCGTAATCTCGATCTGTCAGCGGTTCGACGTGCATCGGATGACCGTCTGGACTCACACGAGAGACTTGCTGTGACGTCCCCTCGTGCTGCACACCCGGAGCGCCCCGTGCACAAGCTGCGGCACACGAGCGTTGCTGAGTCCAGAAGCTTGTCGTCTTCACTTGCGATAATGGCACCGTGAAGTTCAAGCGCCGCAACCTCGAAGCTCTTGCTGACCTCATCGTGGGCAACACGGGCCGTGACGACGCTGAAAATGAGGACGAAGCCAAGTACTTCCCGTATCGGTCCAGCATGTACATCACCGAGTTCTTCCAGGAGCTGGAAACGGAGTACCAGCATGACGGTTCAACTCGGCACCGCTGGGTGGCAGATGTGTTGGAACAGATGCTGGCCGGGCCGCACGACGGACCCAACCGCCCGCCAGAGATCTTCTGCCGCCTCATCGACCAGCTGATGAGCCCGGCCGATCGGCTCAACGAAGGGTCCGACCGCCCTCGGGCGCTCGCGCAACTCAATGAGATTCTTGGCCGCGAAGGTTTCGAGGCGTTCTATGGCGAGGACAACCACTGCTACCTCCGTCATGTCGGCACCCAGACCGTGACCATCCTTGCCGCCAACCCCCACCGCCCCTTCAGCAAGGCTGAGCTGGAGCGACGGCAGCTCCTGACGGCGTACCTCGACCAGTGCAGCGAGGATGACCTCATCGAAGAGGTACTACTCCCGATGTTCAGGCAACTTGGCTACCACCGCATCACTGCCGCCGGGCACAAGGACAAGGCCCTGGAGTACGGCAAGGACATTTGGATGCGCTACACCTTGCCGACGCAGCACATTCTCTACTTCGGCATCCAAACGAAGAAGGGCAAGCTCGACGCTTCGGGGGTAACCAAGACGGGTAACGCCAACATGGCTGAGATCCACAACCAGGCGCTCATGATGTTGGCACACGAGATCTTCGATCCCGAAACCAACCGTCGGGTCTTGGTCGATCACGCCTTCATTGTCGCGGGTGGCGAGATCACCAAAGCAGCCCGCAACTGGCTCGGCAACGCTCTCGACGCCCACAAGCGCAGCCAGATCATGTTCATGGATCGCGACGACATCTTGAACCTCTACGTCGTCGCAAACTTACCGCTGCCAGAAGGCGCGTTGCCACCAACGCCAAGCAGTCCGTGGTCAACGAACGCCGAGACTCCGTTTTGAAACACGATGGTGTTTGCCCGCGGAATCGGCGCGACGAAGGCAGATTGATCTAGGCTGGCAGCCTCGGCGGGCTAGCAGAATCGAAGCAGGAGTGTAGTGAGCAGTCACTTTCAAAAGGCAGGTGAGTTCCTGCGGGATGCTGCAGAAGAGTCTGCTCGACAGATACTGAGCGATCATCATGATGACGGCCACATAAGAGGTTTCAGCAGCGCTGCTGGTATAGCCTTGCGCCAAATTCAGGAGAAGCTTGATGCGTACAGAGAACAGATGAAGGGTCCAGGCCTGTCCAAGTCTGAGCAAGCGAGTTACGCTCAATTGGACGAGCTGAAGTCTGAGATCGAGGCGGAATATGACCGCTATTGGCGAGGCAGCGGCATTGACTGGAGACCTCTGAAGCCGGTCGCCAAGGGCATCGTTAAGCGAGCAAGCGAATCACAATCTGACGACTGAAGTGACGTCTCGTGTCGACACGAAATCTAGATAATCGCGTCCTGCATAACCAACATGTGATTCATGATCGACAACTCCTTGACCTTGCCAAGCCCGGGAAAGTGCTGACGCTGATACAGATCGCGGAACCCGTCGATTCCTAGGTTAGTAGGGAGCGCCCTTTCGTCAACGAAGTCGATGAGCTTCTCGAGGGCCTCGAAGAACTTCCCAGCCGGGTCATCCTGAGTCTCGTTGCTATCGGAGCAGAAGTGCTTCAGGCGGACGACATCACCTGATTGATAGGTGAAGTGGATAACCACGGCATAGGCGGGACCGCCTCCTGACTGAAATCCCCTACCAAGCGTGAGGAAGTCGCTGACGCCGAGGTAGCCTGCACTCTTATAGCCGGCAACGCGAGTGCTGAAGATCCCCTCTTCACGGCCGACATACTCTCGATTGCGCGGCAGAGAAGGAAACGGGTCGCTCGCCCAGACCACCGGAAGGCCTCCGAGGGGCAGACCATATGACGCCGGGACCGTCCGATCCTCGGCAATGTTCCATCGAACTCCGTGATACGTCGCCCCTTGCAGAGTCACGGAGAGATCCAGCTCATGAACGATATCGAGCGTGAACTGATGACCAGCGGCCCTGGCCTCACTGATCCAACGCGACATCGCCGCGTGATCAGCGTCAGCATTGGAGAGGACGGCAAGTCCGTGATGTTTGAGAAGATCGTTCTCAAGGTAGTAATCGCCAAGTGCTCTCCAACTACCCTTCGAACGTAGATCACCGACCGAAGGGTTAAGGACGAGGTCACAACTGGCCCCCTCGTCAGCTATCGCTCCCAGCCTGCGGGTAAAGAGTTCGTTTGGCGAGGCCACCGGCTCAAGAATCGGTACGACACGCGAAGATGCAGCAAAACTTGAGGCGCAGTTTCGAACAGCAAAGACCTCATGCTGCCGTGCCCTAAGCCTAGGCATATACATTTGCAACCTCCTGGTTCATCCAATCCTGAAGACTGGATATCTGCTGTCTCGTCGGATCGAGCTTTAAGACGGCGGGCCGCACCGGCTCAGGCAATCGAGCGATCAGTGACCGGCCAGCCCGTGGCTTTCGCTCTCTCAGCTGCTCGGCGACCGCGTTGTGGAAAACAAGCGGGTCCAGATTTCGGGAGGCTGCTAGCGCATATGAGAAAACCCGCGTGTTCGGGAGTTCGGGAACAGTAGAACCAAGAGCGGACAGAACTCTGAGATACTCTGCGCGACGAAGGGACCGCATTAAGATCTCTGAATCAAGAAGCTCACTTCTAAACTTCGCATCGCGGACGGTCTCCACGCGACCGTTCACATCAAGCCAGTGAAGACCAATAGTCTGGAACTCCGGGATTGCGAGCACTCGTTCCACTACGCGCTTTGATGCCATAACTGACACCAAGGGTGCGACTTTGCTGTAATCGTGTAGTTGACTTTCGAGCCGGGAAGTGTTGTCGAGGTCACTCTTGATCTCGACGGCGTGCAACGAGTCTGTCACGGCCAAGAAGTCGACGATGGATCGACCGACCCTGAACTCCGGCAGGAGAACGCCGCCGCTCCAAGGAATCATCTGACTGAGAACGGCCCTACGGTAGACAAGATCGTTACGGTAGTGGCGCGAGAGCCATCGGTCACAACGCCAGATCAGTGTTCGAACAGTAGATGCGCCAAGGGCTAGACCACTCTCAACAAGACTTGAAATGGTGCGATTCGCCAACTTCGACGCGGGGCCGTCTCGCATCGCAGAGCGGAGGACGGGTGCCGAAAGCAGTGCCGAGGCTGCTGCCGCCTGGCTTTCCACCACGCTCATGATTTGGCCTCGTTCGGGGGTCCGTACATCAGCCAGTCGAGAGTCACGGCCAACTTGGCGTACTGCGTGAGGTAGTAGGACTGCTGACGATAGCTTCGGTTGTTGTTCAGGTACTCTCGCAAGCCCTCACCGTCGCGGGTCTCGTCGAGCAACGACCAAGGGCGGCCAAGAATCCAGTCCTCTCCCTGACGGTCGAGCACATCTTGAAAGGTCTCACCGGGTGGGAGAGAGCGTTTCCCAAGGTTCTTGGTCTCTCGGGAGATATAGGAGTGAATTTTGGACGGGACCTCAACCTGCGGCAACAAGTCCCCCGCCTCATCGAGGAATCCACCTTGCCGGAGATGCTTCCAGTAAGGCACGTACCAGTTGCTCGCGAAGGAACTCCCGAACGCCTCAGTGATCACCTGGTCACTAGGAAGCCCGCGGTCTGGCGAACCGAGCACATCATCAACGAGGTCCCAGCGAGACAGGCCAATGATCCCTTTGACTGTCATCTTGGCGCCAACACCGAACACCACGTCAAGCTGATCCGAGGCCGACTCAATGTCGGAAACCTGCACGAGTCGACCGTCAGGATCGTTGCTTTTTACCAGTTCGTAAATCTGATTCTTGAGCTGACGGAGAACACGAGCCGGAAGAGCCCTTTCCTTCAATCCTAGGGCTCGAAAGACGTCGATGAAGTCAGGGACGACGATCTCAAAGGCCTCGATTTGGCCACCTTCGATCTGCACGGTTCGAGAACGAACCTCCGGGGAAGCTTCCGAGTCCCAGTTGACGAAAAGAAGGCGCTCCTTAAGCTTGCTCGCGTTGCTCCCGCGCATCGCCTTCACCAGCGAGCGAAGTATCTCCAGTACGTTGTTGTCACTCAGGCTATAACCAAGGAAAACGATCGGGTGCTCGACAAAAAAGGTCATCAGTTTGGCGGCAAGGTACGCATCTCGCTCTTGGAAGTCGTCGTAGTCCTCCCCCGTCAGAACGAGTGAGCGCGGCTGTTGCGACGACCCGTGAATCATGTAGATCTCCGCGATGCCTTGGGGATCAGCGAACAACAACTCATCTTGGCCGGTGAAGACGGTGTAGTCAGGGTAAACAACGGACATCAGCCTGTCGAAATTGGTCGTTATCACTCCTTCGACATTTGCACTCTGCAGGAGCGCGAATTCGGAAGCATACTCGGCCGTCGGCTTGAATCCTTCAATCGCTTCCTCGAAATACCTTGCTACTTCGATCTTTAAGGCTGATGAGGGATCAGTAACCTCAGTGCCATACCTGTCTCTCGAATCTGAGAAACGCTTATCAGACCACCACACTGAGTAAAACTCATTAGCTAGCAGTGAGGCGGTCTTGGGGAGATCGCCTGAAGCCAGGCCGCGGTAGTATTCGTACGGGTGGCTAGTAAAAGCAGCAAAGTGCCTTAGGAGGCCCTCCCAATCAGGCAGGTCCGCGTATCGCCTGGAAATCCCCGATCCGATAAAAAGGTACGGCGCAGCCATCGTCTTCAGATGAGAGCTGAGGAAGTCGTACGCGGTACCCATACTTCATAGGGTATCCTCCGCCGCCCTCGCGCGTGGTCGGTTCCGTGGTGCCCCGCCCAGCGGAGCACCATTCCTCCTGCCACAACATCGTCACCGAGTAGTTCTCCGCGTGGCGTGTCGTTGCGCCCCTGGTGAGGCCGATAGTCAGAGTCCACGTCGTGGTGTGCTGCGGACGGTCGATTGGGATGCTCTCTCATCATCGTGTCGAACACTCATCTTGATTCGCCGCAATGCGAGCTGTCCGACTCGGTACTCGGCCGCTTGGTCAGGGCCTCGGACGGCGTGCGGGTCGCCAAGCGGTGCCGGGCCGGTGATCTCGTAGCGGTCACGGTACAGCGCAACCGTGGCGGCGTGCGCCTCCCACCGCTCTAGTGCTTCGGGTCGTGAACTCGACTGCCCGAGCCGCGTCACCCATGCGGCTCCCGCTTCTTGGGCGTCGCGTACGAGTCCGCGTGCAGCGGCCTCGATGAGTGCCTGCCGCTCAGCGAGCGCGGCTCGCATGTCGTCTGCCATCGGCTCGGCAGGCGTCGGGATGAGTCCGGCGACTCGTGTTCTGGTTCGCTTGCCGGGCCGGAGCTTCTGATTGGCTTGGTCGACCATGTCGGCGAGCTGCGCGGCGGGGTCGGCCTGGTCTTCGCCCGGTGTGAGCTTCGGTGCGAGCTTCGGTGCGAGCGCGGTGAGCGCGACCGCTGCGAGATGCCCTGCGGCCTCGTGGCGCGCGAGTGCGCTCTCCAGGTGCTCGTAGTAGGGGCTGGTGAACACGTCGTCGGCCACGTTCTCGGGGAACGGTGCGACATCGAGGAGCGTTGCCCATCGAACGGTCTGTGCTTCGCGGGCGAGCACGTCGTACTCGGCCAACAGCGTGGACAGGGAAGCGTGCCGGTCGACCTCGAACCTCAGAGTTTCGGTGGCGGAGAGGTCAGCATCAGTGCGTGCGAGCACCTTGGCGAGCCGGTCTGTCACGGTCAGAGGTTCGGGCTGATCGAGATGTGGCTCGATCTCGTACGGGTCGGGAACGATCACATAGGCGTGGTTGCGGTGCTTGCCGCGCGTCATCGCCACATAGAACAACTCCCTCGATGAGGCTTCGGGGTCAACGAGCGCGTGCACGGTGTCGACACTGGCTCCTTGCGCACGGTGAACAGTGGAGGCGTAGCCGAGTTCGAGTTCCTCACGCACGTACTTCGCAGGCAACACGAGGGCTTTGCCGTATGGCTGGTCGCCGCGCCCCAACCGGCGCACAGCGAGCGAGCCGTCGTCGTAGCGGCGGGCGACCTGCCAGCGGTCGCCGTTCTTGACCCACGTCCTGCCAGTGGACAGGCGGCGGTCGTTGAGCCGGGTGACGACGAGATCGCCGACGCCTGCGGTGGTGCCGTCGTGCAGACGCACACCGTCGGCCTCGACCTGCCCGGCTTCGATCAGATCAGCGCGGGCACGTTCGTTGAGCTGGGCGACCATCTCGCCGGTACCCGCGATCATCAGCGTGCGTAGGCCCTCGACGCGGTCGGTGCGCCATGCCTCGTAGATGCTGTCGAGCATCGTCTCGGCGTTGCCGTCGAGCAGCCTGCCGCGCCCCTGGTACTCGTCAAGCGCATCAGTGTTTCCGTGCCGCAGTCCGAGGCTGGCGGTCTTCTCCCAATCGTTGGCGAAGCGGCGCACATCCGTCAATTCGGGAACCTGATCGCGGTGGCGGAAGAGCATCCCGAACGCCCCGCCCGTCTCGACAGCGCTCAGCTGCGCCCAGTCGCCAATGAGCACGACCTTGGCTCCGACCTCGGCGGCGTGCTCAGTGATGCGATCCAACGCGAGAGTTCCTGCGAGGGAGGACTCGTCCACGAGCACGAGCTGCCCGGCGGTGAGGTTCCAGCGTCCTTTGGCGTTTTCGTAGAGGAACTTCGCGGTGTTCTCCGCCCGCACACCGAGCGAGTCGCCCAGCACTTCGGCAGCAGCCGCCGACGGCGCGAGGCCGATCACCGAGTCGCGCCCATGCGCGGCTGTCCATGCCCGGTGGAGCGCGCGTAGCGCGGTGGTCTTGCCGGAACCGGCGGGGCCGACCAGCAGATCGAGGCTCAACCTGGAAAGGGCGATGCGGGTGATAGCGACGGCCTGGTCGGGGTCGAGGCGGACGCCCCTGATCTTGCGCGAGGTGTGACGCGCGACGAGCCGCGCCGTGAGCGCAGGCCCACCGGTGCGCTGGCTGTGCGCGAGTAGGCGCTGCTCGGCATCGAGGATGTCCTGGCTGGAGTACGCGATCTGATCGACCGGCTGGAACCTGTTGCCCTCGCCCTCGACGTAGTGCGCGGGTACGGCACGGTCGTAGTCCGGGGTGAGCCGGAGCGATTCGGCTTCCGCGTGCGCGACGATCTGATCGAGGACCTGGAGACGGTCGCCGGTGGTTGCGAACCGGATGCCCATGATCTGCCGCATCGTCTCGGCGTGCAGGTTCCATCGCCCCCAGGTTGCGCGCCTGTTCGCTACCTCCATCAGCACCACGGATGCGAGATCCTCGATCTGCTCCGGCGCGAGATCGTCCGCGCGCAGTCGGGCGTCGGTCGCGCCCCGGTGGAGCAAGTGTTGCGCCCAAGTCGGTGCGTGCTCACCAAGTACGACCTCGGCTCGCGCACGCCAGTCGGCGGTGAGGTCGGCCAGTGAGTGCAGTTCTTTCTCGGGCCTGGTCTCCAAGGTCGCCTGCTGGCGGAGCTTCGCAATCGTCGCTGCCGAGGGTTGCCGCCCGCGCTCGGCAACGTACTGCTCGATCAGCCGGTTCTTGACCTGCTCGATGCCCTCCGCGCCGTCACCCCCTCCGGTCGTACGACGCGAGAACTCCGCGATCAGCGCCGCCGGAACGCCCTCAATCTCCCAGCCGGTGTTACGGTCTTTGCCCCGGTCGACGGGCACCCACGTCACGTCGAGCAGCCGCGCGGTGTGGTCAGTGACAAAGGCGTTATAAGACTCCGAGAGAGCAACAGCCGCCTTGTGCAGTCGGCGCGAATCGAGGGTCCGCCAGCGTCCGTCCTCGCCCTGCACCTTGTTCGACACGACCACATGGGTATGTAGTTGCGGGTCGGCGGCTCTGCTGTCGTAGTGGTCGAAAGCGGTGGCGATCACGCCCGCGATCGGCATCTGCGCGATACCGCCCGCGCCGACACGGGTTGCGGCGGCGCGATCTTCCAGCAACGCGATCGTGTCGCGCATCGCGGCGTGATGCGCCTGCGCAATGAGAGCTTGCGTGCCCGCGTCGGCCACGCCCCAGATCGCGCTGACCGACTTCGATGGTGAGAACGTCAGGTCGAAACCTGCAACGGCAGTGCGCGGCTTCTTCGCAACCTCTTCCTCACGGATGCGCTGCACCGCCTCTGCCCGTGCCTCACCTCGCAAGTCGGGCTCGAGTCGTGCAACGCGCGCCGCAATCCGCTCGCGCGGGGCTTGCAACGAGGGGAACCTCTTGCCGAGCTTCTCACCGGTGACCGGGTGGACGCCGTCACCGAGCAGTCGGGCCAGGTGTTCCTCGGTCACCGTGCCGCCCTCGGCCAACGCTGGGCTGCGTCCGTCATCGAGGCTCATCAGGCCAGTGCCGACCCACGTTCCGGGCGGGTTCCCAGTCTCGGTGTAGTACCGGGTCAGCGGGCTGCTCATCTCCCGGTCTCCGTCACCGACAACGACTGACTTCAGCAGGTACTCGTACCCCTTGCCGGACGACATGACCCGGATCGTCATCACCACAATGGCCCCTCCCCGAGACCGTCACGGGAGGAGCGGTCTCGGGGGTCAGGTGCGCGCGCAGCGCGCGGCCCGCACTCCTAGTGCCAGACGTGTGGAGGGTGGATGAGCTGTCACAACAGGTGAGGTCGCAAGGCGCAAGGACGTCATCGGGTAGGCTAGGAGTCATGTCAGGTGCTTCTGCTGCGGCCGCTGCCGCTGTGACGAAGACGCTCCGCTAGCGGCGGAACGTCCTCTTCACTTTCTTTGATCTCACGTTCCGTCGCTTGATGGTCGGTTCGGTGCGACACATCTCGTCGCCCGATTCTTCATTCGAGCAACGGAGTTCTCTGTGTCTTTTCGCACCTCATCATCGCGCCCTGAGCATATCTCGACCGCGCGATCCTGGGCAGCACTCGTGTGCCTGTCCGTCCTGCAATTTTTCATCGCCGTTGATGTCACTGTCGTCAACGTGGCGCTGCCATCAATCGGCGATGATCTTGGCGTTGATCCGCGCGGCCTGACGTGGGTTGTCGTCGGATACACCATCACCGGCGGTGGCCTACTCATGCTCGGTGGCCGCTTGGGGGACGTCTTCGGTCGCCGCCGCCTTCTCCTGATCGGCACCGCGATTTTCGGAGCAGCCTCGATGATGGCAGGCTTCGCGGAAACCTTCGCGGTGCTTGTTGCAGCCAGGCTGTTCCAAGGAGTAGGCGAAGCCCTCGCCCTACCAGCTGCAATGGCAACCATCGTCCTGTTATTTCCCGAGGGAAAGGCTCGTACCCGAGCGTTGAGCGTCTGGGCGGCAGTTGCAAGCTGCGGTCTCGTCTTGGGATTCGTACTCTCGGGAATCATCACCGAGCATCTCGGTTGGCGATGGGTCTTCCTCATCGCTGTCCCGTTCATCCTGTTCGTGCTGATCGCCACGGTGATCCTGCTGCCACGCGACCGAAAACAGGAGCGCGCACCGTTGGATATCCTCGGGTCGATTCTGTTGACAAGCGCACCTCTACTGTTCGCCTTCGGGATTGTGGAGGCCGGAGAAGGAATGTCTTGGCTGCCACTCGCTGCCCTAGCGGGGGCACTCGTCGCGGCCATTCTGTTCGTCAACGTAGAGCGGCGAGCACCGAACCCGCTGATTCCTCCGGCCTTCTTCCGCAATCGGACTCGGGTGCGAGCGAATCTCGCGACCGCGTTGCTGAGTGCCGCGCTCTCAACATCATTCCTACTGTTCACGTTCTATCTTCAGGATGAACTCGGCCTTTCCCCGCTGGAAGCCGGACTACTGCTTCTCCCGCTTGCTGTGGCGCTGATCGTCGCGGTGACCGTCGTGCCCCGGCTGATGGGGCGCTGGGGAGCACGCTCCTGCATCATCGCGGGTCTCGGCTTCGCGGGGGCAGGCATGATCGTGATCGCTGTCGCCGCGCAACTCGATGCCCCCGCTTGGGTATTGATCCCGGCGATGCTCTTCATCGCCGCAGGCATGGGATTCGGACTCGTCGGATTGCAGTACGCGGCAGTCACCGGAGTAACCGACGACGATGCCGGAGTCGCTTCTGGCGTGCAGCGGGCCGCAGACCAGCTTGGCGGGTCTGCTGGCGTCACGGTCTACGTCGGTCTGGGGTTTGCCTCGATCGTTCACGGAGTATCGCCCTATCTACTGAGTAGTGGGCTTGCGATCATCGGCCTGTGTGTCGCAGCCTTCGTTGCCCGACGAGTTGCCGTCTCCGATGAATACACGACAGAACAGGGGGCGAGCACGCCAGCGTAGTTAACCCAGCAGAGCGACTGATGAACTGCCCTGTGGTGACGTCAGGCAAGTCGCCAGAGAGGGTTGGACCATGGTTGCGGTGCGAGCCGATTATTGCGCGCACCGCAACCATGATCCAACCTATGGCCCCGGCGGCGTACGACTGCGTCAAGTTGATCGTCGTGCGCGACGGTTCTGCGTTCTTATTCAGCGAGTTCGGGCAGGAACCGGTCAAGATCGGTGACGTGATCCTGCTCGGTGCGAACGTGCTGTGCGGCTCGGAACCCGAGGGCCATATCACGGCCACCACTCTCTATCTCGATTTCGACTACGTACTCGACCAAGTGCGCTGGCAATACGCCGGGTTCCTCGAAGACCGGCTCGACGCCCAACGGTTCGCTAACACGATCTACACCGAACCAGCACAGATCCTCCGACTAGGTGAGGATCGTGCCCAGATGCTCATGCCGTGGCTCGACGAACTCGTCGCGCTCAGCGTCGACGGGGACTTCGTGACCCACTACTACCGGATACAAGCCCTGTGGTTCCAGATCATGCACGTAACCGCACCGTTCATCACGGTCTCTCCGGTGCGCATCTCACACTCTCAGCGGGCGCACATCCGGCCCACTCTCCCAAGGGATCGCCGCTTCGCACCCCTACGTATCGAGATTCGCCATGCCGCCACACTTCTGCGGGAACAGCCTGCACGTCGGTGGACGCTTGACGAACTTGCCGCCGAGGTTCACTTGTCGCCGTCGCGGTTATCCAGCGTGTTCGTGGAGGCGTACGGCAAGACCCCACTCGCGTTCCTGACGATGGTCCGCGCCGAGCAACTCGCCAAGCTCTTGCGGGAGACTGATCTGACGGTCGGTGCCGCGATGCAGCGAGTCGGCTGGCGCTCCCGCTCGCACGCCACCCGACTGTTCCGTGAGTACGTCGGTGTCACTCCCGGTCATTACCGCACGATGGGTGCGCAGACTGTCTGAGGGCTGTGCCGGATCTGCCAACTCTGTGCCGCTTCTCTTAGATCATCGGTCTCCCGCCGCCCAAGACACGGATTGGGCTGGTAGGCCGGTAAGGACTCGTCGGGTTTTCGAGAAACTTGACGGTCACTGTCTCGTCTACTTGTCCGTCTCCCCTTCTTGATCCTCCCGACGTACCTCACGGTCGTACGGCTACTCGCTGATGAGTGGCCTCGGACGGAAGGAGGTCAGACGATGGCTGAGGTACACGACGCTGATGCGGCGCTGGATGTGATTGCACGCCGAGGCTCGGCGGTCGCTGTGATCTTCTCCAGGCTCGGCGAAGGCGTGCCGCTACCTCTCGCCGCGCGCGAGCTGGCACAGCTCGGTGTGCCGGTGTTTCCGTGTGTGCCGGGCGGGAAACGCCCGATAACCACCCGTGGCTTCCACGAGGCGACCACCGACGCCGCTCAGGTGGTGTCGTGGTGGCGGCAGCGACCGGCTGCGAACCTTGCCATCCCGACCGGTGCGGCCTCAGGGCTGGTCGTCGTCGACATCGACGTGCACAAGGTCGATGGGTACGTCGCGGCTAGAAACGCGGCGCGCTCGGAGGTGTTGCCGGAACCGTTGGCCGTCGTGACGACGCCGACCGGCGGCAGACATCTGTACTTCTCCGCAGTTGCGGAGCATGAGCAGCGGTCGTGGCAGGTAGGCCGGGCGGGTATCGACTTTCGGGGCGATGGCGGCTACATCATCGTGCCGCCCTCGCAGCGCATGGTCGACGGCCGTCGGATGCCGTACCGGGTCGAGAGCGTGGCCGCTGGCCCGGTCGCGCGCCTGGACGCGCAGCGGCTGCGCCACTTCTTCGATCCGCGCCCGAAGTACACCACTGTGGCCGCACCGCCGGGTGGCTGGCCGCTGGATGTTGCCCGGCTTGCCTCACACGTCGCGAACCGGCCCGAGGGCGAACGCAACCTCGGGCTGTTCAAAGCCGCATGCCGCATGGCCGAGCACGGTCACTCACCCAGCGAAGCACTCGATGCGCTCGGCCTGGCCGCGAGCCAGTCCGGGCTGGGCGAGCACGAGATCACCCGGACGGTCGGTTCGGCGTATCGCCACGTCAGCACCTACGGGCCGCGTCGTCGCGCCCCGGTACGCCAGACGGCTATTGCTCGTGACGAGTTGCCGGTTGTTGCCTCGGCGAGTGGTCGGGGGCTGTGATGAGCACGCGACGTCCGGCCTGGGGTTGGGCGGTGGTGACTGCTGCTACCGGCACGGTCTTGATCGGCATTGGCGCGTTCTGGCTCTCGTTCATGGCACTCGCCGACCTCGCCGCCCGGTCGGGTATCGCTTCGGGGCAGGCGTGGATCTGGCCACTGCTGGTCGACGGGCTGATCGTGGTCTCGACAATCGCGGTCGTCGCGCTCGATGGTCGCCGAGGTGCCTGGTACCCATGGGCGCTACTGATCTGCGGGGCGCTCGTGTCTGTGGCCGCGAACGCGCTGCACGCGGTCGTTGCTGCCGACGCCAGCGTGCCCGGCATGCTCGCCGCGACGGTCGCGGCGGTGCCGCCACTGGTGCTACTGGCCAGCACGCACCTCACCGTCGTCCTCACACGCTCGGCCACCGTCCCGCGAAGCAGCACGGCTCAGATACTCGGCGAGCTACCAGCCGCAGCCGAGGCAAACCCAGCACCCGAGTTCGAGTCCAAACCCGACGCCAAGCCGGAGGCCGAGCTGGTGCTTGGTTGGGACTGCTGAAGGTTTGGTTGACTCGTTTCCTTATGCCGCCAGTGTGACGGACGTCTTCATTATGCTCTCGAACTCGATGGGTGTCATCTTGCCCAGTCGGCGTTGTCGGCGTCTGCGGTGGTAGGTGCCCTCGATCCAGGCGACGATCGCCATTCGCAGGTGCTGCCGGGTGGCCCATTTCTGGGTATCGAGGATGTTCTTCTGCAGCAGGGCGAAGAACGATTCCATCGCTGCGTTGTCACCGGCCGCGGCGACTCGCCCCATGGATCCTTTGAGCTTGTGACGGGTGAGGGCGCGCCGGAATTTGCGGGATCGGAATTGAGATCCGCGATCCGAGTGAACCACAACACCGACGGGGTTCCCGCGGTGGGCGACAGCCATGTTCAGCGCGTTCACCGCAAGTCTGGCTTTCATGCGTTTATCGATCGAGTAGCCCACGATCCGGTTCGAGAACACGTCCTTGATCGCGCACAGATACAGCTTCCCCTCCGCCGTCTTATGCTCGGTGATATCCGTCAGCCAGAGCCTGTCCGGCTTCTCGGCGGTGAAGCGGCGTTCCACGAGATCGTCATGCACCGCAGGCCCTGGTTTGGAGTACTTGCGTTTCCGGGTCGTGAACACGCTTCTGATGCTGTTCTGCGAGCACACCCGCCACACACGCCGCTCCGACGCGGCGAACCCGTCAGCGGTCAGCTCGTCAGCGATGAACCGGTAACCGAAGCACAGGTCGTCCTCGTGCACGTCGAACGCGGCGTTGACCAGGTGGGCGTCGTCCCAGTCGCGCTGCGACACGGGCTCGGCGAGCCACTGGTAGTACGCCTGCTTGCTGAAGCCGAGGACCCCGCACGCCACCGCGACCGGCACCCGCAAAGGGGTGCCGGCCGCGGCAAGGTCGCGGACGAGCGGGAACATCATTTTTTCGGCATCGACCCGAGCTTCAGATTCGCCTGAGACAGATACGCCGCCGCGCGCCGCAGCACCTCGTTCTCCATCTCCAGCTCCTGGATCCGCTTCATCGCCTGCAGCATCTCCCGGCGGTCCTCCGGATCCGCCGACGGGGTGAACCCTCGGTCCTCGAGCTCAGCGTTCTTCACCCACACCTGCAACGCAGATTTCGAAACGCCCAGGTCACGAGCGACCTGCTTCTGCGTCATCCCCTGCGTAAGCACCAACGAGACAGCGTCCCGCTTGAACTCATCCGTGTACTTCGTCGGCATGACAGCCATCCTCCCAGCGCAACCTCAAAGATCACGCGGTCCAGGAGTCAACCAAACCTTCAGCAGTCCCGTCGGCGTGAGCGCGCCATGCAGCTTCGGGAGGCCGGCTGGTCGAACAAGGCAATCGCCGACGAGTTGCAAGTGCATCCCTCGACCGTGGGCCGTTGGTTCACCCCGCCAGTCGAAGAACCGGAAACCACCACAGGAATGGAGACAACACCATGAACATCGACCCGCAAGAGCAGGCACGAGCGTACGAGGAGGTGCGCGTCGAGGATGGGCCCAAACCAGACATGCCGGAAGACCACCGCGAAGTGCGGCAGGTGCCCGAGGCGGTCGCCGCTGCCGACGCCACCAAACGCAAGGACAACACGGTCGAAACCGCCGCGACTGACGAGCTCAGCGATGCAGCTGAGGCGGCGACGGTCGAGCGGAAGTTCGAGGATCACCGGGCGCGCGGGGTCGAGTGGGTGCGGCCCACCGATCTGATCGCCCGCAATACTGCGTCATTGGCCGGGCGGGGCATCGACATGGAGGTCGAGATGTCGCGCAAGGCCCGCGCGCCATTGGCGGACGGGCTGAGGAACCTCGGCGACCGAGCCAGACAGCTGTCCCCGCTGTCGGCGTTCGGGCACAGTGCCCGACACCACGCTCCGACGCGCACTGCGGTCGGGAAGTCGTGAAGCGGTGATCACCGATGACTCGACAACGAACGCCCGACCACCCCCAACGCAGATGCCCGCTGCGTGCACCTCGCTACCAGGAGGTGCCATCATGACAACCCGCACGACCTTCCGTGAACCGGAAGACTTCACTCGCAGCGAGGGCTTGCGTTCCCTGCTGAACCGGCTGCACGAGAGCGGCCCCGGCGCGTGGCAATCCGATCCGGTCGCCGCTGACCTGATGGCCTACGCCGCCGAAAAGTACGGGGCGCTGGCCCGCAAGCACGGCCTCGACCCCTGGGAGGCAGCTTCAGCCGCATTCGACGTGATGCGCACGAAGGCCGCGCGTACCGCGAATGACCCCTGGGGCGTGGTGACCCACGCGGTGCGCATCACCTGCATCGCGGAGGAACGCGGTCAAGGCCTGCTGTGTTCGGTGCATCAAGCCCGACGCCCACACATCTCCGCGTTCCACGACGCCGAGCGGCTGTCAGATCGGGAGAACCCGCTGACGGACTATCACTCCGCATTCCACGTCACCGACCCCGACCCAACCGGCCCCGACGAACCGGTCAGTGCCACGGCGTGCTGCTCGGCAGGATCGGCGGTGGAGGACGCGATCGCGTTGTTCACGCTGCTGGGTTGGCCCCCGCACATCGCACGCGCCGGGGTCGAGCACGTCTGCCAGGCTCTGGCCGGTGCGGGGAGCCGCCAGAGCGCCTATGAAACGCTACGTCGTGACAAGCACGCCCGCGCCCTGCTGGACGTGAACGGCACCGCTTGGACGGCACTGCTGAAAGCGCTACTCGGGCACCCCAGCCCGGCCTACGCCGTGACCGCCGCCGGGCGCGGCATCCTGCTCAGGCTGCTGATCGGCGAGAGCCTGCGCGCGCTGCTGCGCGACGACGATCTCGTGCTGATGATCTCCCTCGCGGCCCCGAAACGCGGGGGCCGGTCATGAGCAGGCGCACCGGACACATCGAACTGGATCGCACGGTCGACTCGATCATCGTCGGCAACCGACACCGTAGCGACCTGGGCAACCTAGACGCGTTGGCCGAGTCCATCGCCCGCGACGGACTCCTGCAACCGTTAACGGTCACCATCGACGGGGTACTGGTGTGCGGCGCTCGGCGGCTGGCCGCGATCAAGCTGCTCGGCTGGCGCACGGTGAACGTATGGGTGCGCTCGGGCATCTCAGGCAGGCTCGGGCACCTGCTGGCCGAGCAAGACGACAACCTGCTCCACAAGGCCCTCACCCCAGTCGAGGCAGCTGCGCTCTACCGCGAGCTGAAAACCCTCATGTCCGAAGACGCCGCGCGCAGGCAGGCAGCAACACGATTCAGCGCGGAGAACCAACCCGGAAACGACGGTGCGGGAAACTTTCTCGCACCGTCCGAGACCACGGGCCGCGCCAGCGAGCAAGCCGCTGCGATGATCCCTGGCGGTGCGTCGTACAAGACGCTCGACAAGATCAACTACCTGCGGCAGGTCATCGACAACCCGGACGTGCCCGCCACCGTGCGCGGCGACGCGGCTACCGAACTCGAACGTATCGACGCCGGTAGCCCTGTGCATCCCGGGTACGAGCGCATCCGTGCCACCGTCGCCGAAACTACAGGCGATAACACCGATCTGGAGGCACTCGCACGAGAGGCTGTCGCGCGCACGCAGGCGGCGCAGACCATGCCCGCGCCGGTCACCTCCACAGGGCCCGATGCTGCGCGGTGGCCGGTACGCGCATTCGTCGCCACTTGGACGGAACTTGCCGACTGGTGGACGCATTACGACGCCGGGGTGCTGGCGAACGACCTCACCGATGAGCAGATCGCCTCGTTCCTGGCGACCGCTGACAGCACCAGCGCGTTCGCCGACGAACTGCGCGCGGCGCGGCAGTCGCTGAGCAACCCGCGCAGGCACTTGCGGGCGCTCTAGCTGTATGAAGTCCGAAGGTTTATTACGACGTTATCCAGTTGAGATGCTGATGAGAGTCCACCACCTCTGCTGTGGCGGCGGTGGTAGTTGTAGTGGATGTTCCAGACACCGATCGCGACAGAGCGCTCGTCTTTGCTGTCGAACTCGCGGGCGTAGAGCAATCCCTCGGCCAGGATTCGCTGGTAGCGCTCCACTTTTCCGTTGTGAGCGTGGTTCATCGGCCTCGCCGCCCCCGTGTGGAGTGGGTGGGGCGTGAGTTCTTTCCGGTCTTGACACTCGTCCTGGGCGACGTCCCGACAAAGAGGCGAGCCCAGTGTTCTGCTAAGAGGTCTTTAGGCAGGGAAGAGGGAGAGACCCCCTCGTCCCTCAACAACTGCTGCACTCCGTTTCGGCCTAGCGAGCCGACTACATTCGTTAAGATCTCTGCTATGCCCCGGCCTCTGCCGGTGAACACATCGTGGACGAACTGGCGGTAAGCCTTTTTTGCGTCCAGGCTAAGTAACGGCTGCGGGCGACGAGTCATCGTCAAGAGGCCACCGTCCACGCTCGGGGCTGGCTGGAACGCCGTTCGTGGCACCCGGCCATGCATACCGAAATCGATCCAGGGCCACCACTGCACGGTCATCATGCTGCTACCGCCAACACCAGCACGCCGGCGAGCTACTTCCCATTGCACGAGCAGAACCACCTGGGTCCAATTCTCATCGTGTAGCAACTTGCGGAGGATGGCTGTGGTCAGGTGGAACGGTACGTTGCCGACCACCACATGCGGGTGACTCGGCAGTGGCCAGTCGAGGAAATCCGCATTGGGGGACTGCTGAAGGTTTGGTTGACTCGTTTCCTTATGCCGCCAGTGTGACGGACGTCTTCATTATGCTCTCGAACTCGATGGGTGTCATCTTGCCCAGTCGGCGTTGTCGGCGTCTGCGGTGGTAGGTGCCCTCGATCCAGGCGACGATCGCCATTCGCAGGTGCTGCCGGGTGGCCCATTTCTGGGTATCGAGGATGTTCTTCTGCAGCAGGGCGAAGAACGATTCCATCGCTGCGTTGTCACCGGCCGCGGCGACTCGCCCCATGGATCCTTTGAGCTTGTGACGGGTGAGGGCGCGCCGGAATTTGCGGGATCGGAATTGAGATCCGCGATCCGAGTGAACCACAACACCGACGGGGTTCCCGCGGTGGGCGACAGCCATGTTCAGCGCGTTCACCGCAAGTCTGGCTTTCATGCGTTTATCGATCGAGTAGCCCACGATCCGGTTCGAGAACACGTCCTTGATCGCGCACAGATACAGCTTCCCCTCCGCCGTCTTATGCTCGGTGATATCCGTCAGCCAGAGCCTGTCCGGCTTCTCGGCGGTGAAGCGGCGTTCCACGAGATCGTCATGCACCGCAGGCCCTGGTTTGGAGTACTTGCGTTTCCGGGTCGTGAACACGCTTCTGATGCTGTTCTGCGAGCACACCCGCCACACACGCCGCTCCGACGCGGCGAACCCGTCAGCGGTCAGCTCGTCAGCGATGAACCGGTAACCGAAGCACAGGTCGTCCTCGTGCACGTCGAACGCGGCGTTGACCAGGTGGGCGTCGTCCCAGTCGCGCTGCGACACGGGCTCGGCGAGCCACTGGTAGTACGCCTGCTTGCTGAAGCCGAGGACCCCGCACGCCACCGCGACCGGCACCCGCAAAGGGGTGCCGGCCGCGGCAAGGTCGCGGACGAGCGGGAACATCATTTTTTCGGCATCGACCCGAGCTTCAGATTCGCCTGAGACAGATACGCCGCCGCGCGCCGCAGCACCTCGTTCTCCATCTCCAGCTCCTGGATCCGCTTCATCGCCTGCAGCATCTCCCGGCGGTCCTCCGGATCCGCCGACGGGGTGAACCCTCGGTCCTCGAGCTCAGCGTTCTTCACCCACACCTGCAACGCAGATTTCGAAACGCCCAGGTCACGAGCGACCTGCTTCTGCGTCATCCCCTGCGTAAGCACCAACGAGACAGCGTCCCGCTTGAACTCATCCGTGTACTTCGTCGGCATGACAGCCATCCTCCCAGCGCAACCTCAAAGATCACGCGGTCCAGGAGTCAACCAAACCTTCAGCAGTCCCGCACCTTCACCAAGACCGACCGGACGTTCCACGACCTCGCGGTGCGCTACAAGGCCGCCGAAGCAGCGATGGACCTGTTCAAGAAGGGCGACGACTTCATCGCCACCGGACGGTTCGAGAAGTTCACCGACCCCACCACCGGGGCCGAACGCGAAGAGTTCCGCGCCAACACCCTCACCCCGAACCCGGTCAGCACACGACTGAGCATCGAACGCGAACCGCGCCCCGGCCCGGGGCGAGACGCGCCCGGCGTTGACCGCAACCAGGCATTCGAACGGCCCGAGCAGTCCTCGCAAGCCCACGAGCCTGCGACGCTTGGCCGCTGAACCGGATCAGATCATGAGCGATTACACTCGCGCACCAGCTGAAGAGCCCGACGACCGGCCAGACCCCGATCTCGACCCCGCATCGACGCCTGAGCCGCACGGTGACCTCGGACCGGTGCTGGAGGAACCGCCCGGCCCGATCAACTGGAACCTCCTGACCGCTGATGAGGCAGAGCATGCATGGTTGGAGCTGAACCAGTGGGTGAACTGGCTGCGCAGCACCTACGGGCTGCCCACCTCGGTGATTCCTCCGATGTGGCATCGGCACCCCGAGCTGCACTGGGAACTCTCCGCACTCCACACCCACTGGCTCAACGCCTTCGATCCGCAACAAAACGGTTCGGCACCGATCGGCTGGCATCGTGACTTCGCCGACACCAGACAACGACTGCGCGATTGGGTCGCCGCCAGCGGCACCCGGCTCGACCGGGACCGGCCCACTCGCCAGACAATCTGGCCAGGAGAGGACGACGCCGCACCCATCGAAGACACCCCCATCGAGAACCGTGACGAGGACTTTGTGGCGTTCGTCATCGCCGACGTCGAACGCCGCCGACAGATCGAACACGACTTCTACGCCAGCCTCAACCCTGACACCGGCGAACTCGCCTGAACCTCCAAAGAACACTCGTGGGGTCGAGCCACACAGCTCGACCCCACACTCATGCCCTTCCCGAGCGTCAGCTGACCCGGTAGAATCAAGGGAACAGGCGACATCACATCAGCTAGGCCGTCACCCTCCGTGGAGGCGGCATGACGAGCCGGGCACACCGCCCAGGTGAGTCCATCCCATCAAGGCGTCGCCGCTTGGGAGGACTCCGTCATGCTCCGACTGATCTGGAACACCAGCACCCGCATCCGCACCTTTATGCGCGTCTGGATGCCAACCAACATTCTGCTCGACGCACTGCGCACCAGGCGAAGGCTGCGCTGGGGCATCCCGGCCATGCTGCTCTCAGCCGGCTACTTCGCGACCGCCTACTGGTGCACCACTCTCATCGCCGATGGAGGCCCCGGCTGGCTGCACCTGATCGTGCTGCTGTGCATCATCAACGCGTTCAAGTTCCTCATCAACGGCCCCATCACAGCCGCCCGACTCATTAGCGTCCGTCGCCGTGAACGAAAGCATGACCACCTGCGCCAGCAGGCACCGAGCGCACCTGTAGGGCATGAGGCACTACCGGACAACGAACACGGGGCGGCGTATCTCGGCCGAACCTCGGGTGCGCTCCGCACCTGATCGCGCCCGGCTGGTCGACCTTGTGCTGCACCTCGCCGACGAACTCCACGTCCACGAACTCGATGAACGCCAGCGCCGCATCGGCGCTCCGAGCATCCACGACGCATCACCATCTGCTCCGGCAGATGAGCAAGGAACAGATCACGATGACACTCCTAGCCCCGCACACTGAGACCGACTCCGCCCCCGTGTTCACGGCAGTCACCTATCAGCGGGTCTCAACGAAAGAACAGGCGGCGAAGGGTGGACGCGACGAGGGGTTCTCGATCCCCGCCCAACGTGAGGCCAACGCCCGCAAAGCCGAGTCTCTCGGCGCGCGGGTCGTGGCGGAGTTCGTCGATGCCGGAGAATCTGCCCGCTCTGCTGACCGGCCCGACCTGCAACGGATGCTCGAATACATCGCAACCCATCAGGTCAGCTACTGTATCGTGCACAAAGTCGACCGCCTCGCCCGCAACCGAGTCGACGATGTGGAGATCCACCGCCGCCTCGTCGAAGCCGGGGTCACGCTGGTCTCAGCCACTGAGAACATCGACGAGACGCCCTCGGGGATGCTGCTGCACGGGATCATGTCGTCGATCGCGGAGTTCTACTCCAAGAACCTTGCCACCGAGGTCACCAAGGGCCTGACGCAGAAGTTTGAGACCGGCGGCACGCCCATGCGTGCACCCATCGGCTACCTCAACGTCCGCAAACGCGACGAACAGGGCCGCGAGTACCGCACCGTGGAGATCGACCCCGAACGCGCACCACTCATCCGGTGGGTGTTCGAGCAGTACGCCACCGGTGACCGCACCGTCGTCGACCTGCTCGCCGAGGTCACTGCACGCGGCCTCACCACTGTGCCCACACCCAAGCGCCCCTCCGGGCCAATGGCACGATCAGGATTCTTCAAGATCCTGCGTAACCCTTACTACATCGGAATCGTCCGCTACAAAGGCGCCGAACAGCCCGGCACCCATGAACCCCTGATCGACATCGACACCTGGCAGCACGTCCAACGGCTCCTGAACACCCGCAAGATCGCTTCCGAACGGCGACGCTCACACGATCACTACCTCAAAGGCTCCCTCTTCTGCGGTTCCTGCGGATCACGGATGCAACTGGACTACCCGGCCAACAAGCAAGGCGTCCGCTATGGCTACTACGTCTGTTCCGGTCGCGCCTCCAAACGCAAGGACTGCACCCGCCGGGCCGTCCCCATCGGGGTCGCCGAGCAACTCGTGGCCGACTGTTACCGCGACATCGCCATCACCGAAGACGAGTACGCCGCCCTCGCCGCGCAAGTCGAGGCGGCGTTCGACGAACGCCTGGCCTCCCGCTCCCAGGAACTGGCCGAGTTGACTGAGAACCGCAAGAGGCTCCAGACCGAGAGCGACAAGCTCCTGGCCGCGCACTTCGCCGACGCCATCGACCTGGAGACCTTGAAGCGCCACCAGGACCGCATCCGCGCCGGGCTCGCCGACATCGATCGCAGGCTCGCCAGTGAACACGATCACCACACCGGGGCACGCAAACAACTGAGCACCGCACTCAGCCTGCTGATCGACTGTGCGACCCTCTACGCGCGCACCAACGACCAAGGCAAACGGCTCGCCAACCAAGCACTCACCAACGGCATCGACATCAGCGAAGACGAAAGGGCGACGATCCGACTCGCTGAGCCCTTCGCCGCCCTCACACCAGAACCCGCATCAACCGATGTCAGGAGTTCTAGTACGTCTTCAATTGTGGACCTAAGGGGATTCGAACCCCTGACCTTTTCACTGCGAACCTCGCCCACCCATCGCTACCTGGCGCCGCTCGCGAGCCATCAGCCTCATTCGTCCCGCGCAGCGGATCGTGGCGCCCTCACCGCTTCCGTCACAACTTTGGGGTGGCGGCGCGCACCTGTCGTGAAGGGCATGAGCAAGACCCGCCCGATGATCTAAGGAGAAGCAACATGCGTTTCGAAACTGATGAGGCTCGGCTCCACACAGTGCGAGGATTCGCGTATCTCCTCGAGGACCGCGATCGCTGGGCGGACTTCCTCACCGCAGCGGCACAGGAGGCCCCTGCGCTCTGGAGCTTCCTGAAGTGCGCGACCGAGGCATACGACCGGTTCTGGGAGAGCATCAATAGCGCAGACGGGTTCGCGCCTGATCAGGTCGTCGCCGAGTTGCAGGCAGTGCTCACTTATATGGCGAGTCCTGAGCGTTCCGAGCAGTGACGCCATCCGATCCTCCGACCACTCCGCCGTATGGCGTTCCCCACTCTGAGCACCGCGGTGGAGAGCATTCCTCATTCTTCCCTTGAGAAGACACGATCCAACATCTCGGCGGTCGCGGGGTTCACCATCTCGTTGCGGCGGATGTAGTGACGGATCGTGATCTTCGGGTCCGTGTGGCCGAGCAGTTCGGCAGCGAGTTCGACGCCGCCCTGCTCGTTGATCGCGGTCGCGACCGTGCGGCGGAACATGTGCGGCGTGATCCCGGCGATTCCCACCAGGTCGAGCACATGTCGGAGCTGGCGGCGCACGTTGTTCGTCGTCAGCGGCGTTCCCTCGCGGCTGCAGAACAGCAGGGCGTCGAGCGACGAGTCTTCCAGCCGTGTCATGCGGCGCCTCACAGCTTCTGCGGTGAACGACGGGATCGCGACCTTACGCCTGGACTTCGCTGTCTTCGGGTGGTCCTGTCGTATGGTCGGCTCGCCGCGGTGGCTGACGATCGTGCCGGTGATCCGGATGGATGGGGTCGGGCTGGTGACGTCGATGTCGCGGCGTCGGATGGCGAGGACTTCGCCGATGCGGGCGGAGGTGCCGAGCATGACCTCGACGATCTCGCCGAGCTGTCCGTCGGGCTTCGGCCCGGAGATCGAGCGTCCGGCCTCCCAGAACGCGATCGCGGCACGGATCGCGTTCACCTCCGCTGGTGTCAGCGCGTTGGGGGCCGATGCCGGACGGTGCAACCGAGAGACGTGGTCCATCGGGTTGCGCGGCAGCACCTCATGTCTGACGGCGAGGCCGAGTGCGAGCCGGAGCACGACGCGGGCCTGCTTGGCGCGGTTGTAGCTCTGCTTCGCGAGCTGCTTGAGGAAGTGGTCGCAGCGGGCGACGCCGATCTCCCGCAGAGTCAGGTTCCCGAAGGCGGGCATGACGAGGGTCTGCATGTTCCGCTCATACAGCTGCAGGGTTCGCTTGGAGAGCCGGTCTTCGAGCTCGAGGTCCTCGAGCCAGTACGCGACCAGGTCCGGGAAGGGGCTGTCCGGGGTGAGCGCCGAGGACGACGGCTGGAACAGGCTCCGGTTGGCGAGTTTCGCCTTCAACGCCCGCTCCGCGGACTTCCGCGTATCACCGGTGGCTTGGATGAGCCGAGTCTTGCCGTCCCAGTCGCGGTAGCGGGCGCGCGCCATGACGCGTCCGTTGGGGCTCGCGAGGTGGCCGATCTCCCCGAAGGTGCCGATGGTCAAACGCTCCCGACTCATCGGATCACCGCCCGTTCGCCGGCGCGGGCGGTTCGGGGTCGCGTTGCTGCTCGATCCAGATCCGCACGTCCGAGAGCGCGAACTTCAGGTGCTTCCCGAAGCGGTACGCGCGCGGACCGAGGCCGCGGGTGCGCCAGTCGTAGACCGTGGAGACGGGCACGCCCAGGTAGGCGGCGAGCTCGCCGACGTCGAGCAGGGGCTCCAGCCCCCAGGGGTTGCCGGTCGGGCTGTGTTCGGTGTCCATACCGAACAGGTGCGACTCGCTCCCACCCACGAATCGGGGACTGCTGAAGGTTTGGTTGACTCCTGGACCGCGTGATCTTTGAGGTTGCGCTGGGAGGATGGCTGTCATGCCGACGAAGTACACGGATGAGTTCAAGCGGGACGCTGTCTCGTTGGTGCTTACGCAGGGGATGACGCAGAAGCAGGTCGCTCGTGACCTGGGCGTTTCGAAATCTGCGTTGCAGGTGTGGGTGAAGAACGCTGAGCTCGAGGACCGAGGGTTCACCCCGTCGGCGGATCCGGAGGACCGCCGGGAGATGCTGCAGGCGATGAAGCGGATCCAGGAGCTGGAGATGGAGAACGAGGTGCTGCGGCGCGCGGCGGCGTATCTGTCTCAGGCGAATCTGAAGCTCGGGTCGATGCCGAAAAAATGATGTTCCCGCTCGTCCGCGACCTTGCCGCGGCCGGCACCCCTTTGCGGGTGCCGGTCGCGGTGGCGTGCGGGGTCCTCGGCTTCAGCAAGCAGGCGTACTACCAGTGGCTCGCCGAGCCCGTGTCGCAGCGCGACTGGGACGACGCCCACCTGGTCAACGCCGCGTTCGACGTGCACGAGGACGACCTGTGCTTCGGTTACCGGTTCATCGCTGACGAGCTGACCGCTGACGGGTTCGCCGCGTCGGAGCGGCGTGTGTGGCGGGTGTGCTCGCAGAACAGCATCAGAAGCGTGTTCACGACCCGGAAACGCAAGTACTCCAAACCAGGGCCTGCGGTGCATGACGATCTCGTGGAACGCCGCTTCACCGCCGAGAAGCCGGACAGGCTCTGGCTGACGGATATCACCGAGCATAAGACGGCGGAGGGGAAGCTGTATCTGTGCGCGATCAAGGACGTGTTCTCGAACCGGATCGTGGGCTACTCGATCGATAAACGCATGAAAGCCAGACTTGCGGTGAACGCGCTGAACATGGCTGTCGCCCACCGCGGGAACCCCGTCGGTGTTGTGGTTCACTCGGATCGCGGATCTCAATTCCGATCCCGCAAATTCCGGCGCGCCCTCACCCGTCACAAGCTCAAAGGATCCATGGGGCGAGTCGCCGCGGCCGGTGACAACGCAGCGATGGAATCGTTCTTCGCCCTGCTGCAGAAGAACATCCTCGATACCCAGAAATGGGCCACCCGGCAGCACCTGCGAATGGCGATCGTCGCCTGGATCGAGGGCACCTACCACCGCAGACGCCGACAACGCCGACTGGGCAAGATGACACCCATCGAGTTCGAGAGCATAATGAAGACGTCCGTCACACTGGCGGCATAAGGAAACGAGTCAACCAAACCTTCAGCAGTCCCAATCGGAAGCAACCGGCACGGTCGCTCCCCTGCCGGAGCGCGGCGGCCCGAGCGGACCGCGAGGGCGTCAAAGTGATGGGTTTTCGATGACCGGATCACATCCACCTACAGAAAAAGTCCCGGAAACCCTTGAGTTTCCGGGACCTCTCGGTCGGGCTGACAGGATTTGAACCTGCGACCCCTTGACGCAGCTCTACGCGGCCTCCTCCGTGAGCCGCGGCGCAAGGGTTTCCATCTGCTCCATGACGAGCTTGATGGCGCCGGGCTGCTGGTCCGGTGGGTACTTGTACTTCACGAGGAGGCGCTTGATCGACGAGCGGAGCTTCGCCCGCACGTCATCCCGCACCGTCCAGTCGGTCCGCTTGTCTCGACGCAGAATCTTCAGCAGCTCCCGTGCGATTTCAGCCAGAGTGTCTTCGCCCTGAATCGTCAGCGCTGATTCGTTCGACGCCACGGCGTCGTAGAACGCCAGCTCGTAATGCTCGAGCGGAGGGTCGAACTTCTCACCGCGGCGAGCCTCCTCCGAGATGTCACGCGACACGTCACCGAGCGCTGCAAACATCTGGGCCGCCGTGATCTGCTGGTTCGTGTAGCGAACCATGAGATCGGTGATGCGCTCCGAGAACGCACGCTGCCTCACGATGTTATGGAGTGTGGCCACTGAAGCTTGTTCAACAAGCATCCCCCTCAATGCTTCGATGGCGAGCTGCGGAGTCTCGGTCTGCTTCGCCTTCTCGATATATGACTGACTGAGCTCTCCGAGCGACGGCTTCGGCAGGCCGGCCGCCTCGTAAATATCGATCGCGCCCTCAGCCGCGGTAGCCGAGTCGATGAGTGAGGCGAGAAGGCGCTGCACGTCATCCGGAATCGGCTCGCCCTTGCTCTGCCTGTCGAGCGCGTCGTACTTCGCCATCCAGACGCGAACCTCTTCATAGAACTTGATCTCGTCGCGGACGTCATCAAGACTCCCCTGCGTAGACGCCACCGCCCACGCACGAGCCAGGCGGTTCGACACGCTGCGGAAGCGCGCTTTGAGAGTGTTCGAGCCGAGCTTCTCATCGTTGAGAGGGTTCCTGATATCGCGCAGATAGTTCGCGGCGCCGGTGACCGCGTTGAGGTACGCCTTGGGCCGGCCAGACTGAGCAACGGACCTCCAGTCGAATTCTCTCAAGCATTCGCGAGCCTGCTCCAGAAGTTCGCGGGCAACGGATGCCTCGTGCTCGACGTCCCGGCCAAGCGGTTTCTCCGCTTGGTCTTCAGCGGTGTACTCCTGAAGGGCGTTGTGGAGGTTCTCTTTGATCGGAGCATAGGCAACGAGCAATCCGTCGTGCTTGTTGCGGAAGGTCCGGTTCACACGGGCGAGCGTCTGCATGAGCAGCGCTCCCTTGAGGGGCCGGTCGAGGTAGAGGGTGTGCAGCGGCGGAGCATCGAAGCCCGTCAGCATCATGTCCTTCACGATGACAAGTTCGAGCTCATCATCGGCATCCTTCAACCGTTCTTTAATCGCAGCGTTCTGCGAATCTTTGCGCACGTGCGTGCGAATCAGCTCGGGGTCAGAAGGAACACCCGAGTAGACGACCTTGATTACGCCGCGATCGAGAGCGTCCGAATGCCACTCGGGCCGCAGTGCCACGATGGCGTCGTAGAGTTTCGCGCAGATTTCTCGTGTGCCGCCGACGATCAGTGCTTTGCCGGGAGATGAGACGAACTCGCGCATACGGTCACGACGTTCTTCCCAATGGGTCACGAGATCTTCGGCGAGCGCTTCGATGCGTTCGGGGGCTCCGTAGACGGCGTTGATCACCGCGACGCCCTGTTCGATACGGGCGCGTTCGGCGTCATCGAGCCCGAGCGTCACTTCGTCGGCGAGCTCGTCGATCTGGTCTTCGTCGACCCCCTCTGCGAGCCCGACTTTGATCAGGCGCGGCTCGAAATAGACGGGTACGGTTGCGCCGTCTTCAACTGCACGCGTCAGGTCGTAGATGTCGATGTAGTTTCCGAACACCTCACGCGTGTTGCGTTCTGCCTCGGAGATCGGTGTGCCGGTGAATGCGATCAAAGTCGCGTTCGGCAATGCGTCCTTGAGGTGACGCGCGTATCCGTCGAGGTCGTCGTAGTGGCTGCGATGCGCTTCATCGACCACGACGATGATGTTTCGTCGGTCTGACAGCAGCGGGTGCGTGAGCCCGGCATCCTTCTCGGCCTTACCAAGCCCGAACTTCTGCAGGGTTGTGAAGTAGATGCCGCCCGTGGTCCGGTTGCTGAGTTCGTCACGTAGTTCGCTTCGTTTGCGGATCTGCCGCGGTTTCTCTGCGAGCAGCAGGCTCTGGTCAAACGTCTGGAAGAGCTGCCCATCGAGTTCGTTGCGGTCGGTGATGACGACGATCGTCGGATTCTTCAGCTCCGGACGCCGGATGACGAGGTTCGCGTAGAGCTCCATCTCCATTGATTTTCCGGAACCCTGGGTATGCCAAACGACACCGGCCTTGCCGCTGGAGCCCACCGCCTGCACGGTGCTGCCCACAGCCTTCGTGACGGCGAAGTATTGGTGCGGCTTAGCAATGCGTTTGACGAGCCCGTCCGGGCCTTCGTCAAACGCAGTGAAGTTCCGCATCAGCTGCAGGAACCGCTCCTGGTTGTAGACACCGAGAATCGTGTCTTCGAGTTGGGTAATGCTGTCGCCGTCTTCGAAGCGCGGATACTCGAGTCGCTGTCCGTCGTCATCGACGTTCCACGGCGCGAAGTGATTGAGAGGTGTGAATGGTGTTCCGTACTTGGCACTCAGCCCGTCAGATGCGAGGGTGAACACGCAGAAACGGAACGCCATCGGAAACTCGTCGACATACGTCTGCAGCTGGGCGTGAGCGGATGCTGTCGTCGCCGATTCACTTCCCGCTTTCTTGAGCTCCATGATGCTGAGCGGCATCCCGTTCACGTAGAGTACGACGTCAAAGCGCCGCGTCAGATCACCCTGGCGTAACGTGACCTGATTAACGGCAAGCCAGTCGTTGTCGTCCGGATCTGCACTGATCAACCGGATTGTGGCGTTGACTTCCTCGCCGTCCGAGTCGATGTAGCTGAGGCGGTACCCGTCGACGAGGTACGTGTGGATGCGCTGGTTCTCAGTGATTGCGTCCCTCGATTTGGGGGTCACAATCTCTTCAAGCGCTTGCTTGAGATAGTTCGCGGGCACGGTCGGGTTGAGCTTCTGCAAGGCGGCGAGGATCCGCGGGCGGATGATCAGCTCGCTCCAGTTCTCACGCTCTCCGCGGCCCGGAGCGATGGTGTCCCCGCCTGCGGGATGCCAGAGAAGCGGCTCAGCGAGTAGCTCGAGAGCCATCTGTTCCCAGTCCGCTTCAGAGCCCATCCATGCGTTCATCGCTCACCTTTCGCTGTGCCAACACCTCCATGTTGCCGGACATTCGGCCGTGTTAGCGGTCGTCAATCGATATGGACGCTTATCACGCAAGCGAGAACGATGATTCATGTCTCGGCGCTTCGCTTACCAATCAGACCAAGTGCAAGAATGGGATTGTCTTTGCTGGGTGAAGGAATCCGGCTACTCTGAGATTTTTCTGAATCTGTTTGATACGCAACATGTAACAAACATAAGATTGGGATCGGTAGCGGGAACAAGTCAGGTTCCAGAGCGCCAAGTCGCAGAACCCACGCCAACGGCGTGGGTTTTCGCGTTAAGAACGTCACCGCGGCTGGATACAGTTCTTGTATGTTGCTGGCATATATCGACGAAATTGGCGAGACCGGGGCGTTTGTCAGCAAGGATCACAAGCGGTTCAAGACCAGCCCGGTTTTCGGATATGCCGGGTTCGTGATCCCTGTTCAAAGTGCGCGTGATTTTGGTCGCTCTTTTACCGAAGAGAAGCGTCGCTTATTTGCGGCAGAGATCGCAGAGGTCGGTAATCCGGGGCGGTGGGAGCGCAAAGGCTCAGACATCTTTACAGCTGACGCCTGGCAGAGACACCCGAGCCAAATACGTGTGTTCCGCGGGCTTGTCACCGAGCTCTCGAAGTACAGCGGAAAGATCTTCTATTTCGCACAGGAGAAGGAACGTGGCACTCCGAAGCAGGTCGCTACCGGTCCGATTGAGCTGGAGTCCGCCGCCATGCAGGAAACGATCAATCGCTTGTGCCCCTATGCCCACGCTTTCCGAGAAAACTTACTGATCGTAATCGACCAGGTGAACGAGAAACAGCGCGCAGAGCGAGTGGCGAACATGTACAAACATATTTTCGCTCGCTCACGAAGGTATCCCGAGATGGCCGCAATCGTTGAGCCACCGATGCACGTTGACAGCACGCTGAGCTCAAATATTCAGTTTGCAGATTGGATCGCCGCGTCAATCGGACGAGCAATCGACTATCAATTATTCAGAGATTCGCGGTTTGGATGGATCCCAGATGCTCTGGGAGGCCATATGCATCACAACATTACGTTCGAATCAAAACTAAAGTTATGGAACAGCTCCCTCGACGACCTACATCATTTTGATGTGTTTAGAAAGAGCCGCCCTCTGCTCCCCCACATCACAGGTCAACTCGTTGGCGACGCCAATCGAGCGCAGCTCACCAAGGCGATTCATTTGGCGAGCACACGACGAGCACCAGACGCTAGCTCATGACATGGGTCGCGGTCTCACATGAGACAGATATCGTGGGTTGTTATTTATCTTTACTGAAGTAAAGATAAATAACAACAGAGCTATTCATACTTATGAAGGTGCCCCTCGTGGAAAGCGTCAAGGGTTGGCCGCCAATGAGCACCGAGGCCGTTGGTTGGGAGCCGACGGTAGAGCGCGCCCAGGTATCCCGCCGCGAGTGGGCAAGATTACACAGTTCGTACGAAGCCACAGTCACGCCCGAAATCGCAAGGGCCAGCATCTCCCTTCCTCCTGAAATTACGGCGGAAGCAAGTGACGTTGAGGCGATGATGTCGCGATTCGACGCGGAGTTCGGGTCAGTCGTGGCACCGTTCGCAACGTTGCTGCTTCGCTCTGAATCAGCGTCGTCATCACAAATCGAGAACCTCTCGGCATCTGCCCAAGCGGTTGCTGAGGCAGAAATTGGTGAGAGACAGCGTGGGAACGCCGCTCTCGTCGTCGCTAACGTCCGCGCAATGCGCACAGCATTGAAACTCGCGAATGACATCTCAGACGCATCGATAATCGAGATGCATACGGCGCTGCTCCACGCTTCTGCACCGACGATGACCGGAGCTTACCGAGAGCAGCAGGTCTGGATCGGTGGCGGTAGCTTAAGCCCACATCGCGCATCCTTTGTTCCGCCGCAGTCTGTCCGAGTCCCGGCGGCCATGGCGGATCTCGTGCGATTCACTAGACGAGACGATATCCAATCGATTCCTCACATAGCGCTCGCTCATGCACAGTTCGAGACGATCCACCCGTTTCTTGATGGAAATGGGCGGACCGGGCGCGCAGTCGTCCAAGCGATGCTTCGATCCCAGGGTGTCACACGCAACGTCACCGTGCCGGTTTCCGCAGGGCTCCTGGCAGACACCGAAGGTTACTTCGCAGCACTCACAGCGTTTCGAGAAGGTGACGTCGTTCCCATCGTGCGCGCGTTTCTCGATGCCGCTCAGCGCGGAATCCAAAACGGAAGCGAACTCGCGCAAGACATCAACGAGATCACATCAAAGTACAAGAGCGCACTGAGCGGGGTTCGCTCTGACTCGGTGGCGCATCGGATTTCGACGTTGCTCTTCCAGCAGCCGGTTGTGAATCTTGTTGCAATCACGGCGGAAACAGCTTCTGCCCCGGTCAACATTTATCGAGCATTAGATACGTTGGTCGACCGTGGGCTGCTTCGAGAGTTGACATCCAAACGACGCAACCGCATCTGGGTGGCGGACGACATCGTTTACGCGCTCGACGACTTCGCAAACAGAGCCGGCCGCCGCGGCTGAGTCACACAGTTCTGAGGGCTCGCACGATCCTATTTACGCGAGTAGACGTTCGAGCCCCACTTCGTCCACGATCGGGATGCCGTAGTCGCGCGCCTTCTTTGCCTTTCCCGATAGCGAGTCTGGGTCAGCGGCCGCGACGAGTGACACCTTCTTCGTCACGTTCGGGTGCGTCTTGAATCCTCGCGACTCGATGATTTCGGTCCACGCTGATCGAGACCGGCTCATCTCGCCAGTCAGCACGATCGTGTCGCCTGGATTCAGGGCAAACGAGTTCGTCGGCGCTAGCGATGTGCTCGAGTGCCTGCCATTTGAAACCGGGGGCGCAGCAAGCGCCGCGGCGACAGCATCCGTAGGAATTTCCAACGCCTGTGCAACGCGCTCCAGGTCATATCGTTCCTCTTCAGTGACGATTCCGTCTGCCCACGCAGCAACAATCAGGTCATCAATGTACCGCGCATGCAGCTTCTCGGCCGCACCTCGATCAATGCCGAGTTCATCAGCGAGCGCGACGATCATGCCACCTTCGCTGAGCGATATCGAGCGATCCAATAGACATCTGTCGAGCAGAGCGAGATATTCAGATTCCGCACCTGGTTCGATGTCACGATCGAGCCTGGCAGAGAGCCTGTTCAAGAAGCTCTGCTCGAGGTCCACTGCGTCCTTGCGCGTCTGCCACAAGACGCCTTTAGACGGGACCGTCGGGTACGCATAGGAGCTGCCGCTGAGTTCCCACTCCGTCCAGAACTGTTGCCAGCCCGGCCAGAGAGCGCTCGCGTGCTGGTATGACGAGAGCAGTTGCGCGGCGGCGAACGCATCGTCGCCCGCACAGTGTGCGTTCGCGATGGAGATACCGAATGATTCACACGCGGCGGCGAGCGAACACGACCCACCGAGTCCGAACTTATGGGCGAGCCGCATCGTGCAAAGAGACGGAATCTGCGGATTCAGCAGATACCCGGCGCGCTCAAACTCGGCTTGCAAGAACCTCAGATCGAAATTCGCATTGTGCGCGACAAATACACGGCCTTGCAAGAGTGCAGCAAGATCCGGCGCGATGTCCGCGAAATCCGGCGCATCAAGAATGTCAGCGGCCCGAATGCCGTGGATACCCTGCGGCCCAAGGTCTCTGTTCGGGTTGACGACTGTCTCCCACCGCCCAGATACCGACCCATCCGATTCCACGTGTACAACACCGATCTCGATGACCCGGTGGTGGTATGACGGCAAAATTCCAGTGGTCTCGAAATCGACGACGGCATATCCCATAAGCAACTCTCTTAATCGTCGACGACGCACGCGGCTTCAACGCGCTTCCCGTGAATGCAGGTGAGATGTGCCACAGGATCTCTCCGAAGGGCGCGACGACAACCAATTTTGTACGAGCAGTGCAGGCCTCAGGTAGCCCGTACTCGGGGGACTTCGTCTGGTACGCACGAATCATCGGCAAGCCACGCCTTCTCGCAGAATTCGTGATCGTGATGTTTTCCCTAACAATCGTGAATGTCGAGAGAGTTCCAGCTCATGACTGACCCGATTCATAGAAGCGTGTCTCGACGACTCACCAAAGCGATCCATATCGCAAGCACGTGAACGTCGCGTAATTGGTGCAATGTCAGACTGCGTCTGAGACAACCTTCTCGGCATCGCGAACCCGCAGGTTGCCCGACATCAACTGCGGCAGAAGAAGATCTCTTGTCTTTACGAGACTTTCATTCTCAAGCTCGGCTTCCAGAGCTGTATCCCAGAGGGCACGCATAAGTTGATCAAGTCGAGTGATCGCGCTGTCGTCCGGCATCCTGACAAGTTCGTCAAGATGCTTTCGTTGAATGTGCCCCATCGTCGTCGCTTTGTTTGCCGCGATCGCGATGAACTCGTCGAGCTTGAGCGCGATGAGCTGATGAACCAACCAGAGTGGGAAGCCAGGTTTCGGCAAGACTTTGAAGATGTGCTGATTCACGATGGCTTCATCGAGGTACCACCTCTTCAGAGTCAGTGACCCGGACCAAGCGAAGAGCAAGTCGCCAGGTCGAGCGACGTGGTTGTCGTCGACTTCGATGTCGTTGCGCACTGTCGAACCGCCTATGCCGTTATTCAGCTCGGCAATCCTGACAACAACACGCCCTGTTCCGCTCGCATCTTTTGTGAAGGCTTTCCCATTCACGAACTCTGCCGTCTCAGAGAGAGGGACCTCTGCATTACCAAGCGAGTTTCTAAAACTTACTCGAGCTAAGTCATCAGCAACTCTTGCTCGCTTCTGATTTGCGGCGATCTTGTCGTCGAGCGCGCCCAGCACCTCCGCGATTGCTCGTTGCTGGCCAATTTCAGGATGTGCAAAACGAAAATCCGCCATATCACTGGCGCTCATATTTGGCTGTGCAGATTTACCAAATGCGACTCCGGACACGTAGTCTCGCCAAGGTTGCGAGTTGAGCACATAACCAAGGAATCTCGAGTCGAATCTGCCGTTGGCACGGAATCGGACTAGGTACGATGCGAATACTGCAGCTTCATCAACCACTACCCATTGAGAACGACCAGTAGATGCGCCGGTCCTTGCGACGACTATGTCTCCGTCTTCAAGTTTGTACTTCTCGCCTTCTTTCGGAGATACAACGCATCTGGGAACTGCAGACCAATCGATGAATGATTTGTCAATATCTGTAATTCTGAGAAACTTTGGACCGTCTGCAGCAGTGTCGGCTGAAGTAGTCAGACCGTAATCTATTCGCTGTGTCGCTTCACGAAGTGTTGAGAACCTCATTGGAGCCTCCCGAGCTGTTCGCGCACGACCTCCGCGAGGCGCGCTGATTCGTCGAACTGGGCGTAGAGCTCCTTCGTTAGGCGCTCCAGCTTCTCCTCGATCGGTTCGCCGTCGTCCTCGAGTTCGGGGGCGCCGACGTAGCGACCGGGAGTGAGCGCGTAATCGGCATCCTTAATCTCAGCGAGGGTGGCCGAGTAACAGAAGCCGGGCTCATCCGCGTACTCCGCGGGAGCGACATCCGTCACTGACTCGACGCCGCGCCACGCGTGGAATGTTCCCGCGACCTTCGCGATGTCCTCATCGCTCAGCGCGCGCTCCGCGCGGTCGACCATGTGCCCTAGGTTGCGTGCGTCGATGAAGAGCACCTGCCCCGTGCGGTCGATAGAGCCGTGCTTGCCCGCGGTCTTGTCTTTCGCGAAGAACCAGACGCACACGGGGATGCCCGTGGAGCGGAAGAGCTGTGTCGGCAGCGCCACCATGCACGACACCATGTCCGCTTCGACAAGCTCCGCGCGGATCTTGCCCTCTCCCCCGGAGTTCGATGACATCGACCCGTTCGCCATCACAACACCGGCGCTCCCGCCGGGCGCGAGCTTGGAGAGGATGTGCTGAATCCATCCGTAGTTCGCGTTGCCCGCAGGCGGGACGCCGTACTTCCAGCGCGGATCTTGCTCGTTGCGCGCCCAATCCTTGATGTTGAACGGCGGGTTCGCCATGACGAAGTCCGCTTCCAGCTCGGGGTGCAGATCACGCGCGAACGTGTCGCCCCAGCGCGGCCCGAGGTTCGCCCCGAGCCCGTGGATCGCGAGGTTCATCTTCGCCATGCGCCAGGTGCGCTCGTTGAGCTCCTGCCCGTACACCGAGATGTCGCCGCTGCGACCGATTCCCTCGTGCGCCTCGATGAACTTCTCTGCCTGCACGAACATGCCGCCCGAACCGCAGCACGGGTCGTACACCCTACCTTCCGTCGGCTGCAGCAGCTCGACCAGCACGCGAACCACGCCGGCCGGCGTGTAGAACTCGCCGCCCCGCTTGCCCTCGGCACGAGCGAACTTCTCGAGGAAGTACTCGTACACCTCCCCCAGCAGGTCTCGCGCCTTCGACGCCCCCTGCCCGGTGAACCGCGCCGAGTTGAAGAGATCGATCAGCTCGCCCAAGCGTCGCTGGTCGACGTTGTCGCGGTTGAAGATGTGCGGCAGCGTCCCCTCAAGTGCGTGGTTGTCTTCCATGAGCGCGAGCATCGCCTCGTCGATCAGCAGCCCAATGGACTTCGGCTCTGGCCCTGGCATCCCCTTCGCATTTTCGGCGAGGAACTGCCACCGCGCCGTCACGCGCACCCAGAACACGCCACTGCCCGTGTACTCATCGACATCGTCGATGAGCTGACCAATCTGCTCATCGTCGAGCCCGTCGGCCACAAGCTCCGCGCGAATCTGCTCGCGGCGCTCGTCGAATGCATCTGACACGTATTTAAGGAACACGAGCCCCAGAATCACGTCTTTGTACTGCGACGCATCCATCGAGCCGCGCAGCTTGTCGGCGGCTTTCCAGAGCGTGTCTTTGAGCTCTTTCATGGTTGTGGGAGCAGCATCCGCGTGCTTTTTCGGGGGCATCAGCGGGTTCCTTTCGGCTGGGAATCGGGCGAGGTCAGGGTGATGCGGCCGGCAGCGACGCCGTCCGACACAAGTTCAGAGAGAGAATGCAGTGCATCCAGTTTGGCCTGGAGCGCACGCTGCTCACGCTCGATCGACTCGAGTGTGTCGTGAAGAGCTTGCCGCTGGCCACCGACAATGCGGCGTAGCGTCCACGTCTTCCACTCCGACGACAACTGTCGACGGATGTCCGCAGCGACAAGAGACGCAACGAGCCCGGCCGGGTCGTTCGCATTGATGCGGAGCACACGAGCGGGGTACGCCACCACGTGTGCGCCCTCATCGTCGACGATTGCCGCCGGTGAACTCCCCGTAACGAAGATGACGTCCCCGGGCTCAGTGAGTTGAGCGTTCGGATGCCCCGCTGAAAACGCGAAACGGTCGACGAACGGCGTGTTCGCAACGGAACCCTGCCTCACAGCATCCGGAGTGATCACCCGATAGCCGCTGTCAGCGCGAAGCTCAGCCTCCGCGAGGCGAGTACCGGCTGCGTATCGAAGGTGACGCTCGCTGAGAAGACTCGCAACATCAGAGGTTCGCAGTGACGGCGCGAGAGAGGTCGCTTCCACTCGCTCAGAGAACTTCGCTCCGAACTCGTCGAGTGATGCGAGCACCTCGTCGATGCGAGCCGGAATCTCTCGTGTGTTGGCTCGTTCGATCATCTCCGGCGCGTGGGTGACAGCTCCCTGCGAGGCGACGAGTGAACCAGGGGTAGCGGCGAGCGTACTCGTGCGGACGGGGCGGCCCACGCTGAACGCGTGCGCCCGAAGGGTGTCATATTCACCGAGCGCGGCAACGACGTCGTCGATGATTCCCGAGGCGGTCACGGCATCCAGCTCGCGGTCCGACGCGTCAGCGATGAGCGTCCACCGGTCTGAGAGCGGGACGGATGCCGGCGACGGAGCCAACACCCAGATCGCCAGTGCCTGCCTAGGGCGCGCCGCGATGAGACCTCGCGGCAGCTTCACGATCGCACGGAGCTGGCCCGAGCGAATCTGCTCGGCGCGCCATCGATCAACATCGCTAGAGACCCCGGCGTCAGTCAGCACTCGAGACGGCCCGTACACGAGAGCACGTTCGCTCGAGTCGAGTTCCGCGAGCTGCTCGCTCAACCGGCTCAGCGATGCAGCGGTGTTCGAGTCGTCGTCAAGCGTGGCGACGCGAATCGTGGGGCGCGCAGATTCACCGACCGTCCGCACGTCAGGCGTGACGTCGGCAAGGCCGATGCCGTTCACCAACAGCTGGCGCACGATACGTCGTGCCTCAGCCCGCTCTTCCGGTGGCACTGCGACCACGGGAGAGAAGCTCTCTGGCAGAGCAGCCGCGAACGCCGCCGCAAATCCCGTCGCCGAACCTGTGACGTCGGCAATGACGGGAGCCTCGACATCGAGGCTCGGCACTCCGTGAATGATGTCGTGTGCGAGATCCAGAAGCAGCGACTCTCCCGCTTGTGTCAGCCCGCTCCCACTGCGGAAGCTTCCGGCCCCGTGACCTTTACCCTCGATCTCCGCGAGCGCCGCAGAGTGCGAATACGCAGTGTCAACGAGATCGGATGCCGTCTCGGCCAGGGCTTCCAGAGAATCAGCCGCCGCCTCGATCTCCGTCAGAATCGCGTCATCGTCCGGGTCCGCGTCATCGGCACGGTCGATGATCTCGTCAGCACCCAGAGTGGTGATGCGCTCGTCAACGATCGCGCTGAGAGCGATCAGTGCGGCAAGCGCGTCACGCGTGGACTCATCGATATCGGCAAGCCGATCGACGAGTGCAGCTCCGGCGGCATCCTGTTGCGCATCTGGGTTGTTTCCGCGGCCAGTTGTCACCAGCCAGGCAGCGACGTTGTGAACGTTGAAGAGCTCGCGCGAGCCATCGAGCGCGGCGGGTTCTGGGAAAGGAGCGTCGCTGTCCCGCGACCGCGTTCGCCACATCGAGACGACCGGGCGCTTCACGCGAGCGAGACGCGCGATTCCCGTAAGCGAGATGAGTCCGGTGTGCTCAAGCGCCATCGCTACCTCCTCTCGTCCGACAATCTGACTCTATAGATCTTGTTCTAGTTTTTCTATGCCTCGCTGATAATGCCCTTTATCACTTCATTTCGTACCAAGCGTCGGTGGTGCGCTTTATCGTCATTCCCAGCACCAGAAGGAGGCAATCATGAAAGCAATCGCTACGGCGGCGAGCGTTGTCGCTCTGGCTTTCGCGCTTGTCGGCTGCAGCACCGCCGAGGAGCCGAGCCCGCCGAAAGAAGAGGCCGCGGCGGAGGTCACATCTGAGCCGACGCCGACGAAAACCCCGATCTCGTCACCCGACGAGACTTCCGAGAACCGTGCCCTCAAAACCAAAGAAACGGAACGCGGGCACCTCGCCAAAGAGATCGGTGAAGAAGCCTGGCTCGTCGACATCAATGGAAACACCTTGATCACGTTCACGGTGGATGCCATTGATGTGGATCCATCGTGCACCTCCACGTATCCGGAGTCCCCCATCAACGGTCACTACGTGGCCATCACGATCTCGGCAGAGTCGACAGCTCTGCTTGATCCGGACTATTACTTCTCGTTCAACGAGTGGGCGTGGGAGGCATACAACCCCACCGGCACTCGCATCAACGACCCCGTTGGAAATGGCTGGTCATGCATGAACGAGAGCGACCTGCTTCCGGTCGACATCGGCCCGTCGCAGAAAGTGCACGGCCTGGTCGTGCTCGATGTCACTGATCCGCATGGAGTGCTCGCGTTCGTTCCTGAGCCGGGCCTGAGCTGGGAATGGAGCTACTGATGTCTGACCGAATTCCGCCGATGCCCGATTGGACTCCCACTAATGAGAGCATCGCCAATTCTGCCCCGCAGGAGCAGATGCCAACCGCACAGCCACCGGTCTACGAACCTCCGAGACGCGCATACTCGGTGCCACCGGAGCAGCAACTCGTGTATGAGAGCACACCGGACCTGCGGCATCCGGTTTCAACACAGACCGAAATCGTCGCCGCCCAAAAGCCGCACAAGAACAATTCGCTCCTCTTCGCCGCAATTGGCGCCGCTGTGGGATTGGCCGCTGGGCTTCTCATCGGCTTGGTCGCGGTGCCGGCGATGAGCGCCAGCATCGCGAACGTCGCTGAGGAGGCCGCTCCGAACCCGTTCGAGGTCGCTCTCGACGAGTGCGGCCTGCAGAGCAGCAGCCACGCCACGATCGGCGACGACGGGGCATCCCTCGAGCTTCAGACGATGGGCGAAGACGCAACCGGCATGAGCTTCGATTCATTCGACTGCGTCGTCACAGAACTCGGCATCTCCGACGCCGTGATGAACCGCATCGAAAACACTCGAGCACTCGACGGCCGGCAAGAAGCGTCGTGGGACGACTTCACGGCGTCCTGGACCTACCACCCCGACAACGGGCTCAACATGCTGGTCGAGCTCACACGCGACAGCGAATCCTGATCCACCCCTGCACAGAAACGAGAGACCAATGACTACCCCCATTCCACCAAGTGCCGCGCCCGCCGTTCCCGGGCCGACGGGCTACACGCAGCCTCATTCCACGAAGTCCTTTCTCGTAACCTGGCTGCTGTCGTACTTCCTCGGCATCTTCGGCGTTGACCGCTTCTACCTGGGCAAGGTCGGCACAGGCATCCTCAAACTGGTCACGTTCGGCGGCGCCGGAATCTGGTGGCTTGTCGACCTCATCCTGGTTCTCACGGGCAACCAGCGCGACAAGCAGGGGATGCCTCTCGCGGACTACGACACTCACAAGAAGACAGCGTGGATCGTCACGGCCGTGCTCATCGTGGCATCCATCATCTTCTCATCGGTGACAAGCGCGATGAACGGGCTGGCCGAGACCAGCTCCGCAACATCAGAGAGTGAGGATGCCGCGGGAGGCGCCGACACAGACGCTGACGAGGCCGCGGCAGACGAGGCCGAGGCTGACGAGCCCGCAGAGCCAGAAGAACCGTCTGTTGCAGACTGGGCCGACACCAACTTCGGCACGTTCGAGGTGATCACCGCGAGTGGCTCCGGCGACGACGTCATCGCGCTGCCTGCCGACGTGGAAGCCGGCATCGTGACCGCCGAGCACTCGGGATCGGCGAACTTCATCGTCAGCGTCCTCGACGCCAACAACGCCTCGACGGGTGACCTGCTGGTCAACGCGATCGGCAGTTACACGGGCACGACTGCCTACGGCATCAACGCCCTCGGCGACGGTGTGAACCTTCAGGTGCAGGCCAGCGGACCGTGGTCGATCACCATCTCACCGATCTCCGCTGCCCCGGAGCTCGCCGAGTCCGGTTCCGGCGACGCCGTCTTCCTCTACAACGGGGATGCGGCGAGCGCGGAGTTCTCACACACGGGCGACGCGAACTTCATCGTCACTGAAGAGACTCGTGTCGGCGTTGGTTTCGGTCTCCTCATCAACGAGATCGGCAACTATTCGGGCACGGTTCCTCTCAGCGCCGGCCCGTCCGTCATCGTCATCAAGGCCTCGGGCGACTGGACTGCCGCGGTGAGCTGATCGTTGTTGTCAGAAGGCGGTGCGTCGGAGAGCTTCTCTTCGGCCCACCGCCTTCGAGCGCTGACTACCTCCATCGCTCGAAGAATTTCTCACTCATCCATGCCCCCGATTCAAGTTTTCTCGCCCCGTTTTATGACCTCAATACTGCTCTCCCGTTCGAACTGCCTAACGTGGTTCGAACCAAGGACTTCCGTGCATATGACAACGTCACACTCGCTTTTACTGTCGCGACGAATCTGCAAGCAACTCTCAGGGACGTCATCGACTCTCTACCCGAATCGCTACGCCGGATTCCCGCCGTCGAGCTCTACCCATACGCGATGTACGCCCAAACACTGCGCGTGGCTGACGTACTCGACTGACGGTCGAACACGCAGCACGCTCAGGTCGACTTACGTAGACTGGAAGCGTGACGTCAACACCTGCTCCCGTGCGCGTTTCCGCGCTCGACATCATCCGGTTCGTGCTGGAGATCTTCGCCATCGTCTCGCTCGCGATCTGGGGGTTCGTGGCCTTCCCGCCGTTCTGGAACATCGCGGTCGGGCTCGGCGCTCCGATCATCGCGATCCTGCTGTGGGCACTCTTCCGCTCCCCCAAGGCGGTCTTCCACGTTGACGTCTTCGGCAAGGCGATCGTCGAGATCGCCGTCATGGGCACCGCCGTGTTCGGCTGGTGGGACATGGGCTTCCCCATCGTCGCCGGCATCTTCGCCGTCGCAGCCATCGTGGTCGGCGTCATGACCGGCCGCAAGGAGCTCAGCTGACATGACGGCGGCCCGCGCCGTCGACCTGCTCACCGCCTACAACCGCACCACCAACCGCCTGATCGCCGGTGTGCGCTTCGGCGTCCCCGGCGCCACCGACGTCGACGACACCCTGCGCGCCATGATCCGTGGCATGGGCGGCCACGTCGTCGACCCGGCGACAAGCGACGTCCTTATCACCAGCGACCCCGACGACAGCGACACCGCAGCCGGGATTCGCGACTGGCTCACGCGACCGGCTGACCAGGCACGCACGTCACTCGGAACGGCGATCGTGATCGACGGGGCCGGTCTGCTGGGCAGAACAGAGGATGCCGCCAGCAGCGCCGAACCGCTCAAGCGGCTTCTGCCCGCCGGGCTTCGAGCCATGACGGCATCCCGCGGCGACTTCGCCGTGCTCGACCGCGACGCGATCTCGCCTGCTGAACCTGCTGCGCTCATTCCCGACGATCACCTCTCCGCGGCTGGAGCCGTGCGCATCGAGTGGGCCGCCGAGGCCATGCCCATCACGCGCGCGCTGGCCTCCCGCCTTGCGCAGTCGGACCGGCTGCGTGGCGTGCGCATCGGCATCGTGCTCGTGCTCGAGCCCAAGACCGCCGTGCTCGCGATCGAGCTCATGCGCGCCGGAGCAGACGTGCGTGTGTTCGCCCCCGCCAACGAAGTTTCACCGGATGCCGCCGCCTCACTGCGCGCCCGCGGCATCGTCGTGCTCGGCTCCCCCGATGCGACTCCCGACGAGGATGCCGAGCAGGAGCGCGACCTGCTGCGATGGAAGCCGCAGCTCATCATCGACGACGGCGCCCACCTCATCCGTCGCGCGCACACCGACCCGGCCGCCCTCGCCGAGCTGCGCGGCGCCGCCGAAGAGACCACGAGCGGCGTCCGCCCGCTGCGCGAGATGGACCGCGCCGGTGAGCTGCGCGTCCCCGTCGTCCCGGTGAACGACGCCCGCATCAAGACGCTCTTCGACAACCGCCACGGAACTGGGCAGACGTGCGTCTTCGCGATTCACGACGTGCTTCGCGGCGCACGCACCCGCGGCATCCTCGACCCCACAGCCCGCGCCGCAGAGCCGTTCACCGCGACCTGGCTCGTCATCGGCTACGGCCCGGTCGGCGAAGGCGTCTGCCGTCACGCACGCGCCCTCGGAGCACGCGTCATCGTCACCGACATCGACCCGGTTCGATGTCTCGCGGCCGAGGCCGATGGGTTCGAGGTGGATGCCGCGTCCGCCGTCGCCCGCGCCGACATCGTCGTCTCGGCGACCGGCGTTCCCGCCACGATCGACACCGCTCTGGCGGCAGCCGCGCGCCCCGGCACGGTCTTCGCCGTCGCGGGCGGTGTCGACGGCGAAGTCGAGCTGCCGGACGCGATGTGGACGGACCTCGACGACCACGTGAGCACCGTCACGCTCCCGCGCACCGGAACCGGCACCGGCGACCGAACCGACGCGTGCGGCGGCACGGGCGACGCGCACACCGTGACCGTGCTCGCCCACGGGCACGGCATCAACTACACTGCGAGCGGCGGCAACCCCATCGAGATCATGGACCTCTCGTTCGCGGCCCAGCTCGCCGCCGTCGAGCAGCTGCTGGATGCCGGTGTGCTCACCGACTCCCCGTCTATCGCTCCGGGACTCCACGACCTCACCACGCACCGCGAGGCGGAGATCGCCCGGCTCGCCCTCGCCGCCCGCGGCCACGCCGTCGCGATGCCACCGCCGGCCGCCCCGCAGACCGCCGAGGCGTCTGCCGAGGCCAACGCGACCACCTACGCCCAAACACCCCACGCTGACGCACCGGATGCCGCCACAAGCGCGGCACCACCGACCGAGCCCATCGCTCTCCTCACGCGCGACACCGCGGACCCGACCCAGGCAACGGTCACGGTGTACACCGCGCCGCTGGTCATCCCCGTCACCGCACCGCGCATCCGGAACGGCGCCGTCGCGGTGCAGGGCGACCGCATCCTGCACGTCGGCGACCGCCGCTGGGTGCTGCAGTCACTGCGCGACACCGGAACGGACTTCGTCGAAGAGCACTGGAACGGCGTCATCACCCCGGGCCTCATCAACGCCCACACGCACCTGCAGTACACGCACATGGCCGATGTCGCCGCGCGCCGGTACCGCGGCTTCGACGACTGGGCCGCCGCGTTCGACGAGGTGTACTCCGACGAGAACCGCCATGACTGGAAGACCGCCGCCCGCGACGGAGCGCGTCTCGCCGTGGCATCCGGAACCACCGCCCTCGCCGACGTCGTGACGGACCGCGAGGCGATGTCGGCCCTGCATGACGCAGGCCTGCACGGCATCGCGTACTGGGAGGTCATCGGCTGGAGCAACGCCGACTGGCACGCCCGCGGCCGCGACACCACGATCTCCGAGCTCGACAGCATGCCGGACTCCCCCGGCGTCGGCGTCTCACCGCACGCCCCGTACTCCCTCGAGGTGCAGCCGCTGCTCGACGTTCCCGACGTCGTGCGCAATCGCGGCATGCGCCTGCACATCCACCTCGCCGAGGCGCACATCGAACGCGAGGGTCTTCCGGGCGACGAGGCCTGGGCCGAGCTCGGCGCCTCCAGCTTCCGCGCGCTGCGCCGCCAGGGGGTCGGCGTCAGCTCCACGCAGTTCGTCGATCAGCTCGGCGTGCTCGGCCCCGACTGCCACATCGCGCACGGCATCTACATGACCGGCCGCGACCGCTCGCTGCTGCGCGCCCGCGGCACGTCGGTGGCGCTGTGCCCGCGGTCGAACGAGATCATCGGACTCGACGAGCCGCCCGTCGCCGCGTACCTGCGCGAGGGCAACCTCATCTGCGTCGGCACCGACTCGCTCTCCTCCTCCCCCTCGCTGGACCCCCTCGCCGACGTCGCCCGCCTCCACGCGATCGCCCGCGACCAGGGCTACGCCGAGCCCGACCTGCACCAGCGGCTCTTCCACGCGGTCACCCTCGGCGGCGCTCACGCCCTCGGGCTCAGCGTCGGCGAGCGCCGCGTCGGTCAGCTCGCCGTGGGGGCCTTCGCCGACCTCGCGTTCTTCGACGTCGACGCCACCGACCCCGACGACGCCCTCGCGCAGCTCGTCGAATCCGGAGCCGGCACCTGCCGCCGCACCATCGTCGCCGGAGCCACCGTTTTCACCCACGAGGAGACCCCGTGACCGAAGCATCCGACACCCCCTACGACGCCGTCGCGGCACTCGATCTCGAACCGCACCCCGAGGGCGGCTGGTATCGACGCACGTACACCGCAGCTGACGCGATCCAGACGGATGCCGGTGAGCGACCGGCCGCCACCCTCATCCACTTCTGGCTGCGGTCCGGCGAGCAGTCCGCCTGGCACGTGGTGCGCTCCGACGAGATCTGGCTCTGGCACGGCCCCGGTCCCCTGCAGCTGGAGCGCGGCGGAACCGATGACGAACCGGTCTCCGAGGGCATCATCGACACGCTCGGCTCGCCCACAACGCCCGGTGCGGTGCAGCAGCTGCTCATTCCCGCCGGCACGTGGCAGCGCACTCTCCCCGGCGATGAGAACGTGCTCGTGAGTTGCCTCGTCACCCCCGGATTCGACTTCGCCGACTGGCGCCTCGCCCGCTCTG